>NZ_JBIRNE010000007.1:0-339905 GCF_044331465.1 Streptomyces sp. NPDC017225
CCGTCCGACTCATCCGCCCGCGACGGCCCCGCACGAACAGGAGACGGGATGACGGCTTGATCCGGGCGGGCGGGACACCCCCCTGGAATGGGATGATGGCCGGCGACAAGGCGACGGCGGAACGAGGAAGCCGGTGTGAATCCGGCGCGGTCCCGCCACTGTGATCGGCGAGCGAGTCCCGACAGGCCACTGCCCGACAGCGGGTGGGAAGGCCGGGGCGAGCATCGACCCGAGAGCCAGGAGACTCACGCGGTCGCCTCCTCGACGGACCACCGGGGCGGATCTCCCCGGAGAGAGGGACGGCACCGCATGCCCGCAACGCCGACCGGACGAACGACAGACGACGCGTGGCCCGCGACGGCCACCGGCCCGGTGCCGTGCCGCGTCGTGGTGTGCCGCGACTGCTGCTGCGGCAGCCCCAAAGTGACCGGCGTCGACCACGCGGCCCAGACGGAACGCCTGCGCGCCGCGGCTCCGGTACGCGTCTGCGACTGCCTCGACGTCTGCGACCAGGCCAACGTCATCGTCGTACAGCCCTCCGCGGAAGGCCGCGCCGCCGGTGCCCGGCCCGTGTGGCTCGGACTGGTCAACGACCCGGACGCGACCGAGGACGTCGCCGCGTGGGTCGGCGCCGGCGGCCCCGGTGTGGCGCCCCGGCCGGAGATCCTGGACCTCTACGTCTTCAGCCCGCCAAGGCGCCGCGCCGCCGGCTGAGGCCCCGCCGCCCCCACCGAACGGGGCGGCGCCGGGGGCTCTCCCATGGCCGGCCACAGGTCCCGGCCCTCACCCGGGTCTCGCCGTTCCCACCGAACCGGGCGGGCGCCGGGGGGCTCCCGGACCGGCCACAGGACCCGGCCCCCACCCCCGGGGCCGCACCGACGCGGGGAGGCGCACGTGAACACGCCCGAAGACGCCCGGGCGCCTGCCGGGGAAGTGGCCGCGGCCCTGGACAGGGTGGCGGGCCTCGGCGGGTTCTTCGTCCTGCCGACCGGCGGCCCCGACGCGGGATGGCACCCACTCGCCGACTCCTGCGCCCGCGGCTTCGCCGACCTGGTCCGGGCCGCCACCGACCGGCACCGCGCTCCCGAACCACGCGTCGGCGTCTCCCTCGCCCACCTGGGGCATGCCGCACGGCTCTGGTCCCCGGCTCTGGCCGGCACACTGCTGCACGGAATCGTCCCGGACCTGAGCACCTTGCGACGCGCCGACGACGGCCCGGCCCTCCGGCTCGCCCGGGCCGCCGGCTGGTACGCCGACCGGCTCCCGGCCCCCGCACGCACCCTGAGCGAGCAGGTGACGGGCCACCTGAACGCCCTCGCCGAGGAGCTGCGCCCCCGGGTCGCCCCGCGACTGCTGGACGGAAACAGCGCCTCCGCGCTCGTCGAGGCGGCCCGCGGCCTCCTGGCCGCCCATCCCGGGCTGCGCGGCCCGCTCACCGTCCTCACGAGCGAACTGCTCACCACCGGCCGCCTGGCGGGCACCGGGCACCTGACCGGTCCGGACCTGACGTTCCGGCGCCGGAGCTGCTGCCTCTACTACCGTGCCCCGGCCGGTACCAAGTGCGCGGACTGCTGCCTGGCCGGGTGAGCCCGGTCAGGCAGCGACGCGGTCGTGCACGAAGGGGGTCCTCGGAGAGCGCGGGCTTGAGGCCGACGCGGGCCGTACCCGCACCGAAGCCGTTCGCTGCGTGCTGCCGAAGGGCCGGCCCGTTCGCCGCCGACGTCGTCCGGCCGTCGTTTTCAGCGCGGGGCGGCGGGAACCCGGGGTCGGATCCGGACCTGGCAGGTGGGCGTGCGAGACCGACCAGGCAGAGCGGAGACCGTGCCACCGACGAGGAAGGGCAGAGCCGTGAACCAGCCGCAGAACCCCGTCCACCAGCATCCGCGACCCGACTTCCCCTCCCAGGACCAGCCGCATCCCGGCTGGACCGGGCCCATGGACCCGCCTCCTGACCACGGCGAGGAGTCCTACCGGGGCAGTGGCCGCCTCGACGGCCGCAAGGCCGTGATCACCGGCGGGGACTCGGGGATCGGGCGAGCGGTGGCCCTGGCCTTCGCCCGCGAGGGAGCCGACGTGCTCTTCACCCACCTGGACGAAGAGAAGGACGAGGCCCGGGAGACCGCCCGATGGGTGGAGGAGGCCGGACGCCGCGCGATCCCCGTCTCCTGCGACATCCGTGAAGAGGCCAACTGCCGGTCTCTCGTCGAACAGGCCGTCGGCGAGTTCGGCCGGATCGACATCCTGGTGAACAACGCTGCGTACCAGATGTCGCAGCCCGAGGGCATCGAGGCCATCTCGACAGAGCAGTTCGACCGCGTGATGCGCACCAATCTCTACGGCATGTTCTGGCTGTCGAAGTTCGCCCTGCCGCACATCCCCGAGGGCGGCGGCATCATCAACTCGACGTCGGTGCAGGCCTACAAGCCGAGCCCGCATCTGCTGGACTACGCCATGACGAAGGGGGCCATCGTCACCTTCACCCAGGGACTGGCCCAGATGACGATCGAGCGGGGCGTCCGCGTCAACGCGGTCGCACCGGGGCCGGTATGGACGCCACTGATTCCTTCGACGCTGCCGGACACGGCCGAGTTCGGCAGGCAGGCACCGATCGGCCGGCCGGCCCAGCCCGCCGAGATGGCACCCGCCTACGTCTTCCTGGCCTCCCCGGAGGCGTCCTTCATCACCGCGGAGATCGTCAACGCGACCGGCGGCACGCCGCTGCCCTGAACCGGCGGACCTCGGTCGGCAGGGCCTCCGCCGAGCCCGGCCCGTTGTCCGCGAGTCACCCGCCGCCCGCGCACCGGGCCGCCGGCGGGTGGGCGGCCGCCGGTTAGCCTGACCGCATGCGTGTCATGAGGGAGCTGCCGGCGCTCGCCGCCGGCGAGGTGGACGTGCCCTTCGTGATCAAGGGATACGAGGAGGTCGTCTCCGACGACACGGCCTGGAACGAGCACTCGCACCCGTGGCACGAACTGCTCTGGAACGAGCACGGCGCGTCCACGGTCGTGGTGGGAGCCCAGGTCTGGTGCGTCACGCCGACACTGGGACTGTGGATGCCGGCCGGGCAACTGCACTCCGCCTCCGCGGTCGCGGGCACCTCGTACCGGGCGCACTTCTTCCGGCACGGCACGGTGTCGGCGCTGCCCGACGTGCCGGTCGCCGTGGACATCACCCCGCTGCTCCGGCTCCTCCTGGAGCGGCTCGAGGAGGCGGACCTTCCGTCGCGCTCCCGGGCCGTGACCGAGTCGATGGTCCTCGACGTCCTGCGGCCGTCGTCCCGGGCGCTGCTGGTGCAGTTGCCCACCTCCGCGCTGCTGCGGCCGATCGTGGACGCGGTCCGGGCCGACCCCGCCCACCAGCGGACGCTGACCGGCTGGGCCGCCGCCCTCGGGTGCAGCGCGCGCACCCTGACCCGTGCGTTCCAGGCCGAGACGGGCACGAGTTTCGCCCGCTGGGTCGCCGCCGTGCGGGCCCAGCACGCGGTGCAGCTCCTCGCCCGCGGATTCGAGGTCGACGTGGTGGCCGACGCGGTCGGCTACCGCTCGGCGAGTGCCTTCGGGGCGGCCTTCCGGCGGACGACGGGGACGACTCCGGGCAGGTTCCGGGACCGCTGACGGGCTCATCGGTGTCCCGATCGCTACAAGGCCTGTCGAAAAGGCTCGATTGATGCGCGTGCACCAACTCCATACTCTGTGCAGGTAAGCCTTACCTAACCCTGCTGGTGCGCGTGCCGTGCCCCGCTCCGTCACCCCTTGAGTCCGTGACCCCCGGGTCCGCGGTCCGGAGCGTGGGCCCGGCACCGCCGACCGAAAGTGAAAACACGGGTCGATGAGAACTCCACGCCTTCGTGCGCTCGCCCTCGCGGCGGCCCTCCTGTTCGGCCTCACCGCCTGCGGCGGCCAGGACGGTGACGAGGGGAAGCAGGACGACAGCGGCGCCGCCGGCGCCGACGGTTCCGGCCAGTTCCCCGTGACGGTGAAGCACGCGCTCGGAACCACCGTCGTCCCGTCCGAGCCCAAGCGCGTCGCCACCGTGAACTGGGCCAACGAGGAGGTGCCGCTCGCCCTCGGCGTCGTCCCCGTCGGCATGGCGAAGGCCACCTTCGGCGACGACGACGGGGACGGCGTACTGCCCTGGACCGAGAAGCGCCTGAAGGAACTCGACGCCAAGACGCCCGTCCTGTTCGACGAGACGGACGGCATCGACTTCGAGGCCGTCGCCGACACCAAGCCCGACGTCATCCTCGCCGCCTACTCCGGGCTGACCGAGCAGGACTACGAGACCCTCAGCCAGATCGCCCCCGTCGTGGCCTACCCCGAGGCCGCCTGGGCCACCCCGTGGCGCGACATCATCCGCCAGAACAGCAAGGCCATCGGACTCGCCGACGAGGGCGACAAGCTCATCGGCGACCTCGAGGGGCAAATCAGCGAGACCGCCGCCAAGTACCCCCAGCTCAAGGGGAAGACGGCGATGTTCATGACGCACGTCTCCTCCAAGGACGTCAGCCAGGTCGGCTTCTACACGGCCCACGACACCCGCACCCAGTTCTTCACCGACCTCGGCATGAAGATCCCCGCCAGCGTCTCGGGGCCGTCGAAGTCGACGAAGAAGTTCGTCCTCACCAAGAGCGCCGAGCGCATCGACGACTTCAACGACGTCGACATCATCACCGGCTACGGCGACGACACCGGCGAACTGCTCAAGGCGCTCAAGGACGACCCGCTCACCTCGAAGCTGGCCGCCGTGAAGCGGGGCTCGATCTACCTGCTGCCCGGCAGCACCCCGCTGGCCACCGCGGCCAACCCCACCCCGCTGTCGATCCCGTACGTCCTGGACGACTACGTGAAGGCACTCGCCGACGCCGCGGACAAGGCCAAGTGACCGTCACCGACACCCCGACCGCGCCGGACACCCTGCTGGTAAGGCGTCCGGCGCGCGTCCGCGTCCTGTGGCTCCTCGTCATCGCCGCGGTCCTGATCGCCGTCATGGTGGCCTCCCTCGCCTTCGGCTCCCGCGCCGTCGCCTGGTCCGACGTGTGGGCGGCACTCGGCGGCGCGGAGGCCACCCTGGAGGAGGCGGCGGTCGCCAAGCGCATACCGCGCACCCTCCTCGCCGTCGTCGTGGGCGCCGCCCTCGGACTCTCCGGCGCGGTCATGCAGGGCGTCACCCGCAACCCGCTGGCCGACCCCGGCATCCTCGGCGTCAACATGGGTGCCTCCCTGGCCGTGGTCACCGCCATCGCCTACTTCGGCCTCGCGTCGGCGGACGGATACATCTGGGTGGCGATGCTCGGAGCGGCGCTGACCGCCGCCTTCGTGTACGCCATCGGCTCGCTGGGCCGCGGCGGCGCCACCCCGCTGAAGCTGGCCCTCGCCGGCGCCGCCATCACGGCCGCGCTCACCTCCCTGGTCAGCGCCGTCGTCCTGCCGCGCAACGACATCTCCGACACCTTCCGGCTGTGGCAGATCGGCGGCGTCGGCGGCGCCTCCTACGAACAGCTCGGCAGCGTCCTGCCGTTCCTCGGCGCCGGGTTCGTCATCTGCCTGGTCTCCGCCCGTGCCCTCAACTCGCTGGCACTGGGCGACGACCTGGCCGCCGGACTCGGTGAACGCGTCGCCCTCGTCCGGGCCGGCGCGGCGCTCGGCGCGGTCGTGCTGTGCGGCGCGTCCACCGCCGTCGCCGGGCCGATCCTCTTCGTCGGTCTCGTCGTACCGCACGCCTGCCGGCTCCTGGCCGGGGTCGACCACCGCTGGCTGCTGCCGTTCTCCGCGCTGAGCGGCGCGATCCTCCTGACGGCCGCGGACGTGCTGGGCCGGGTCGTGGCCCGGCCGGCCGAGATCGACGTGGGCATCCTGACCGGGATCATCGGCGCCCCCTTCTTCATCCACATCGTCCGACGCCAGAAGGTCAGGTCCCTGTGAGTGCCCCAGCCGTCCGCGCCCCGTCCACGCCGGCGGCCGTCACCCGCGCCCGGGTGCGCGGCGCGTACCGGCGACGGCTGCTCGCCTCGACGCTGCTGCTGCTCGTCGTCGCCGCGTTCGCCACGACACTCATGGCCGGCCACACCTTCTACCCGGCCGGCGACGTGCTGCGCGTCGTCATGGGCGAGCAGGTGCCGGGCGCCTCCTTCACCGTCGGCACCCTGCGGCTGCCCCGGGCGGTCCTCGCGCTGACCGCCGGATTCAGCTTCGGCATGGCCGGCGTCACCTTCCAGACGATGCTCCGCAACCCGCTGGCCAGCCCCGACGTCATCGGCATCAGCGCGGGAGCGAGCGCGGCGGCGGCCCTGGCCATCGTGACCTTCTCGATGAGCGGGACCGGGGTGTCGGTCGTGGCGATCGCCGCCGCGCTCGGAGTGGCCCTGCTCATGTACACCCTCGCCTTCCGCGACGGGGTCGCCGGAACCCGGCTCATCCTGATCGGCATCGGTATCGCCGCCATGCTCGACAGCGTCACCTCCTACGTCCTGTCGCAGGCCGGCGAATGGGACCTCCAGGAGGCGATGCGCTGGCTCACGGGCAGCCTCAACGGCACCACCTGGCAGGAGACGGTGCCCGCCGTCCTCGCCGTACTCGTGTGCGGCCCGGTGCTGCTGTCCCGGGCCCGCGACCTGAGCGCGCTGAGCCTGGGTGACGACACGGCCTCCGCGCTCGGCGTCCGTGTCGAACGCACCCGCGTCACCGTGATCGTCGCGGCCGTCGGGCTGATCGCGTTCGCGACGGCGGCCGCCGGACCGATCGCCTTCGTCGCGTTCCTCTCCGGGCCGATCGCCGCCCGCCTGGTGGGGCCCGGCGGATCCCTGCTGGTGCCCGCGGGGCTGGTCGGCTCCCTGCTCGTCCTGGTCGCCGACTTCACCGGCCAGTACGCCTTCGACACCCGCTACCCCGTGGGTATCGTCACCGGCGTCCTGGGCGCGCCGTACCTCGTCTATCTGATCGTCCGCACCAACCGGGCCGGAGGCTCACTGTGACCGCGTCCCACACCCTCGCCACCGAGGACCTCACGCTCGGCTACGGCGACCGCGCCGTCATCGAGGGCCTGGACCTGACCCTGGCGGCCGGGCGGATCACGGTGATCGTCGGCGCCAACGCCTGTGGCAAGTCGACGCTGTTGCGCGCCATGTCCCGGCTGCTCGTCCCGCGCGCCGGCCGGGTCGTCCTGGACGGCAGGGAGGTCCACCGCACCCCCGCCAAGGAACTCGCCCGCACCCTGGGCCTGCTGCCCCAGTCACCGGTCACCCCCGAGGGCATCACGGTGCTGGACCTGGTCGGCCGGGGCCGCCACCCTCACCAGCGCGCCTTCTCCCGCTGGACGGCGAAGGACGACGCGGCGGTCGCCGCGGCGCTGGAGGCCACACAGACGACCGACCTGATGGACCGGGCCGTCGACGAACTCTCCGGCGGCCAGCGCCAGCGGGTGTGGATCGCGATGGCGCTGGCCCAGCAGACCGACCTGCTGCTGCTCGACGAGCCCACCACCTTCCTCGACATCAGCCACCAGGTCGAGGTCCTCGACCTGCTGACCGACCTGAACCGGACCCGGGGCACCACGATCGTCATGGTCCTGCACGACCTCAACCTGGCCGCGCGCTACGCGGACCGGCTCATCGCCCTGGCGTCCGGACGGCTGCTCGCCGCCGGGACGACCGAGGACGTGATGACCGAGGACACGGTCCGGGCCCTGTACGGAATGGAGAGCCGCGTCATCGAGGACCCGGTCTCCGGCAAGCCCCTCGTCCTGCCGATCGGCCGCCACCACACGACGGACGCCGCGCAGGCCCCCCGGACCACCGCGTCGGACGCCTCCCGCACCGGCGCCGACGCCCGGACCACCGTCTCGGACACCTCCCGCGAGGGCACCCCGAAGTCCGGAGCGAGGCCGTGACCCCGAAACTCGCGGCGCTGCTGCCCGACCTCGCGCCCTGGCGCTCCTCCCGCGACTTCCGCCTGCTGTGGACGCAGGGCCTGGTCACCTACCTCGGCAGCGTGATGGCGCTGATCGCGCTGCCGCTCCAGATCAAGGACCTGACCGGCTCCCCGCTCGCGGTCGGTGTGATGGGCGCCGTAGAACTCGTCCCGCTGGTGGTCTTCGGACTGTACGGCGGAGCACTCGCGGACGCGGTGGACCGGCGCAAGGTCATCGTGCTGACCGAGGCGGGACTGGGGCTGCTGGCGGCCGTCCTGCTCGTGAACGCGCTGCTGCCGAGCCCGTTGCTCTGGCCCCTGTACGTGGTGGCGGGCGGGGTGGCGGCCCTCGCCGGACTCCAACGGCCCGCGCTGGACTCGCTGCTGGCCCGGATCGTCCCGCACGACCAGCTCGCCGCCGCGGCCGCCCTGAACGCCCTGCGCTGGCAGGCCGGCGCCATCGCCGGCCCCGCGCTGGCCGGCCTCGTCGTCGCCTACGCCGGCAACGTCCCCGCGTACGCCACCACCGTGGTCTGCTTCTGCCTGTCGGTCCTGATGTGCCGTCGGCTCTCGTCCGTGCCGCCCGTCGAGCACGCGGCCAAGCCGTCGTTGCGCGGCATCGCCGAAGGGGCCCGGTACGCCTGGTCGAGGCCGGTACTGCTGGGCACCTACGCGATCGACCTGTCGGCGATGTTCTTCGCCTTCCCGAACACCATCTTCCCCTTCCTCGCCGACGAACTCGACGCCGACTGGTCGCTGGGGCTGATGTACTCGGCGGGCGCCGTCGGGTCGCTGCTGGTCAGCCTGACCAGCGGCTGGGTGTCCAGAACGCGGCGGCACGGCCTGCTGGTGGTCTTCGGCGCCGCCGGCTGGGGCCTGGCCATGGCGGCGGCCGGCTGGACGTCGCAGGTCTGGCTGGTACTGGCGTGCCTCGCCCTGGCCGGAGCGGGGGACATGCTGAGCGGGCTCGGCCGCTCCACCATCTGGAACCAGACCATTCCCGACCGGCTGCGCGGCCGCCTCGCCGGCATCGAGGTCCTCTCCTACAGCGTCGGTCCGCAACTCGGCCAGGTCCGCGCCGGCGCGATGGCCGGCTGGACCGGCGCCCGCCCGGCGATCTGGACCGGCGGCCTCGCCTGCGTCGCCGCGGTGGGCATGCTCACCGTCGCACTGCCCAGGCTCGTCAGCTACGACGCCCGGACCGACGAGGACGCCGCTCGCCGCCGAGCCGACGAGGAGGCCGGGTCCCGCGCGCGGGACACCACCGCGACCGGCTCCGGCCCCGAGGACTCGGGCCCCGCCGCCCTCACCCCCGAAGCGGGCGGGGAGAATCGCTGAGACCGCCGACGCACACGGACAGCCGCCGACGCACACAGTCGACACAAGCAGTCACCGAGGTGAGAGATGCAGTTCACCACCCGCCCCACCCTGCAAGGCACCTTCGGCATGGTCGCCTCCACCCACTGGCTGGCCTCCCAGTCGGCCATGGCGGTGCTCGAGGACGGAGGCAACGCCTACGACGCCGCCGTCGCGGGTGCCTTCGTGCTGCACGTCGTCGAGCCGCACCTCAACGGGCCCGCCGGGGAGGTGCCGATCCTGCTCGCGCCGGCGGGCGGCGAGGTGCGGGTGCTGTGCGGGCAGGGCGTGGCGCCGGCCGGTGCGACGGTCGCGCACTACAAGGGGCTCGGCCTGGACCTCGTCCCCGGCACGGGACCGCTCGCCGCCGCCGTGCCGGGCGCCTTCGACGCCTGGCTGCTCCTGCTGCGCGACCACGGCACCAAGCCGCTGGCCGACGTACTGAGGTACGCCATCGGCTACGCCGAGCACGGGCACGCGCCCGTGGAGCGCTTCACTGAGACCGTCGAGACCGTGCGGGAGCTGTTCGAGACGGAGTGGACGTCCTCGGCCGAGGTCTACCTGCCGGACGGACATGCGCCCCGCCCCGGTGAGCTGTTCCGCAACCCCGCCCTCGCCGCCACCTGGAAACGGCTGCTCGCCGAGGCCGCCGGGGCGGGGGACCGGGAGGCGGAGATCGACGCGGCCCGGGAGGTCTGGCGCACCGGGTTCGTCGCCGAGGCCCTCGTACGACAGGCCGGGCGGCCCACCATGGACACCAGCGGCGACCGGCACACCGGCACCCTCACCACCGCCGACCTCGCCGACTGGTCCGCGTCCTACGAGGCCCCCGCGACGTACGACTGGAACGGCTGGACCCTCTGCAAGGCCGGCCCCTGGAGCCAGGGGCCGGTCCTGCTCCAGCAACTGGCGCTGCTCCCGTCCGAACTGCCCGCCCACGGCACCGCCGACTACGTCCACCTGCTGGTCGAGGGCTGCAAGCTCGCCATGGCCGACCGGGAGGCCTGGTACGGGGACGCGGACGGCGCGGCCGGGGTGCCGCTCGACGACCTGCTGTCGCCGCGGTACAACGCGACACGGCGAGCGCTCGTCGGCGACAGGGCGTCCTTCGAGCTGAGGCCCGGCAGCCCGGCCGGGCGCGCCCCGCGGCTCAGCGCCCACGCGCGCGTGGCGGCCGTCGAGGGCGAGGGCCTGGACGCCCTGGGGGTCGGCGAGCCGACGGTCGCCAAGCGCCCCACGTCCCCGGTGCCGGGCGAACCGGACGTCGCCGCCGACGGAGCCACCCGCGGCGACACCTGCCACCTCGACATCGTGGACCGCTGGGGCAACATGGTCTCGGCCACGCCCAGCGGCGGCTGGCTCCAGTCCAACCCCGTCGCCCCCGAACTGGGCTTTCCGCTCGGCACCCGGCTGCAGATGACCTGGCTGGAGGAGGGCCTGCCCAACTCGCTCACCCCCGGCCGCCGGCCCCGCACCACGCTCACACCCTCCATGGCCCTGCGCGACGGGGTGCCCGTCATGGCCTTCGGCACGCCCGGCGGCGACCAGCAGGACCAGTGGCAGCTGCACTTCCTGCTCGCGGTCGCGCTGCGCGCCCCGGTCCGCGGCGGTCTCGATCTCCAGGGTGCGATCGACGCCCCGAACTGGCACAACGACAGCTTCCCCGGCTCCTTCTTCCCGCGCGGGATGCGGGCGGGCAGCGTCACCGTGGAGTCGCGGATGCCGGCGGAGGTCGTCGAGGAGCTGCGGCGCCGCGGGCACGACGTGACGGTCGGCGACGCCTGGTCCGAGGGCCGGCTGTGCGCGGTCGCGCGGAACCCGCAGACGGGCGTGCTGTCGGCGGCGGCGAACCCGCGCGGAGCGCAGGGCTACGCGGTCGGCCGCTGACCCCGCACCCCGTGTTCGTGCCGATTCCACCCGGAGTACACCACCCGGGTGGGGATTGTCAGTCGGGCGTGCTCTCATGGAGTCATGATCGAGAACAACGAAACCATCGACGAGTTTCTCGCCCGGCACGCCGACGAGGTGGAGGAGGCCGTCCGCAAGGCGGCCGCCCTGGAGATCATGCCGCGCTGGCGCCGGCTCGCGGCCCACGAGGTCGACGAGAAGGCCGGCCCGCACGACCTGGTGACGGACGCCGACCGCAAGGCCGAGCTGTACCTCACCGAGGTACTGGCCGCGCTGCTGCCCGGCTCGGTCGTGGTCGGCGAGGAGGCGGTGCACGACAACCCCGCCTCGTACGAGGCGATACGCGGCGAGGCACCGGTGTGGATCATCGACCCCGTCGACGGGACACGGCAGTTCGTGCACGGCGACCCGGGCTTCTGCACGCTGGTGGCCCTCGCCCACCACGGAGTCGTGCACGCCTCCTGGACCTACGCCCCCGCCGACGACCGACTCGCCACGGCCGTACGCGGCCGGGGCGCCTTCCTGAACGGTGAGCGGCTCTACGCGGGCCCGCCCGAGCCCGGCCGTGACCTGCGGGTCGCCACGTCACACCCGGACTACACGACCGACGAGCAGAAGCAGGTCCTGCTCGGCCTGCGCGCCCCGGGGCTGGCCCCCCGCTCCTGCGGCTCGGCCGGACTGGAGTACCTCGCCGTCGCCCAGGGGGAGTCCGACGCCACGGCCTTCTCCTGGGAGGCCGCCTGGGACCACGCCGCGGGGATCCTCCTGGTCGAGGAGGCGGGCGGCACCCACCTGACCCGCTCGGGCGAGCCCTTCCGGATCACGGGTGGCAACGAGCTGCCGTTCACCGCGGCCCGCGACGCGGCCACGGCCCGCCAGGTGGTGGCACTGCTGTCGGGCGGAGCCTGATCTCCAGGTCGGGGCGCTCCGGCCGGACGTCGAAGCGGATCTGGACGACCTCGAACTCGGTCACGGTCCCGACCGGTGGCCAGTCCTCGCCGCGCGGGGGGAGCTGCCCCATGTCCACGAAGGCCCGTCCGGGCCGGCCGATGTCCACCACCAGCCCCGTCCGGCCGGGGCCCCACGGAGCGACGGTGACCGTACCGGTGACCAGCGATCCCTCGGGCAGCGGCCCAGTGAGGTGGCGCATGAACCGCCGGTGGCGCCTCGCCGTCTCCCAGACCCGCTCGAACTCGGCGCCGGTGACGTCGCCGGCGCCGGGCGGCACCTCGACCGGGCCGTCCGTCAGCACGCCGTACACGGTCTCGTAGAACGGCAGGGCGTCCGGGCCGAACCGTTCGAGCGTCGAGCGGAGGTCGTCGCGCGCGGCCGCCACCGACGCGCCGCCGTCGGTGATCGCCTCGCCCGCGCGGTAGAGGAGGTCCCCGGCGTGCGGGACCGGCAGCGACCGGTCGAACGCCGCCTGCCGCAGGGCGTGGCCGTCCAAGCCGAGTTCGTACCAGAGCCACAGCCCCTCCCGGGGGCCGGGAAAGCGTGTCCGGCGTGTCATCCCCGGACCCTATCGGTCCCGCCCGTCCCACCCTTGCCCGTGGGCTGTCGGTGCCCGGGCATATCCTGATCCCCAGTGGCCATCGGCTGACGAAGGGGTCCGAAGGTGCCGTCGATGCTCGATGCTGTCGTAGTGGGTGCGGGGCCGAACGGACTGACCGCCGCCGTGGAGCTGGCCCGCCGAGGCTTCTCGGTCGCCGTGTTCGAGGCCCGGGGCACCGTGGGCGGCGGGGCCCGCACGGAGGAGCTGACCCTGCCGGGCTTCCGGCACGACCCGTGCGCCGCCGCGCACCCGCTGGGCATCAACTCGCCCGCGTTCCGCGCCCTGCCCCTGGAGCGGTACGGGCTCCAGTGGCTGCACGCGGGGCTGCCCATGGCGCACCCGTTCCCGGACGGCTCGGCCGCCGTGCTGTCCCGGTCGGTCGGCGAGACGGCCGCCTCCTTCGGGCCGCGCGACGCGGGCGCGTACCGCAGGCTGGTGGAGCGCTTCCTGCCCCGGTGGGACACCCTGGCCCGCGACTTCATGTCCCTGCCGCTCACGGCGCTGCCCCGCGACCCGGTCACCCTCGCCCGGTTCGGCCTGGTCGGCCTGCCCCCGTCGACATGGCTGATGCGCCGCTTCCGCGACGACAGGGCCAAGACCCTCTTCGCCGGCCTCGTGGCGCACGTCATGGCCCCGCTCGGCGGCTTCGCCACCGGCGCCATAGGCCTGGTCTTCGCCCTCGCCGCGCACGCCCGCGGCTGGCCCGTGGCCCGCGGCGGCTCCCAGGCCATCTCCGACGCCCTGGCCGCCTACCTGAAAGACCTCGGCGGCACCGTCCACACCGACTACGAGGTCAAGCGCCTCGACGACCTGCCGCCCGCGCGCGCGTACGTCTTCGACACCTCACCCACCGCCCTGGCCCGCATCGCCGGCCTCGGCAACCACTACGCGAACTACCGCTACGGCCCCGGCGTCTTCAAGATCGACTACGCGCTGGACGGCCCGGTCCCGTGGACCGCCCAGGAGCCCCGCACCGCCGGCACCGTGCAGATCGGCGCCAGCAGCGCGGAGATCGGCGCCGCGCTGAACGCGGCCTCCCGCGAGGGCCGCGCCCCCGACGCGCCGTTCCTCATCACCACGCAGCCCAGCGTCGCCGACCCCACCCGCGCTCCGGAGGGCAAGCACGTCTTCTGGGCGTACGGACACGTCCCCAACGGCTGGACCGGCGACCTCACCGACGCCGTCGAACGCCAACTGGAGCGCTTCGCCCCCGGCTTCCGCGACCGCGTCCTCGCCCGCGCCACCGCCGGCCCGCCCGAACTCGCCGTCCGCAACGCCAACTACGTCGGTGGGGACATCGCCTCCGGATCGGTCTCCGGACTCCGGCTCCTGCTGCGCCCCAAGCCGTCCCTGTTCCCGTACGCCACCCCGCACCCGGCCGTCTTCATCTGCTCGTCGGCCACGCCGCCGGGCCCCGGCGTGCACGGCATGTCGGGGCACAACGCGGCGAAGGCCGTCTGGCGCCGGCTGCGGCAGACCTGACCAGGAAGGGCACTCCATGAGGAAGCCGGCATGATCAGGCAGGAGCCATGACCACCATCACGCTCGTCCAGGGCGACATCACCCGCGAGAGCGCCGACGCGATCGTCAACGCGGCCAACTCCAGCCTGCTCGGCGGGGGCGGCGTCGACGGTGCCATCCACCGGCGCGGCGGCCCCGCGATCCTGGAAGCGTGCCGGGCGCTGCGCGCGGGGCACCTCGGCAAGGGCCTGCCCACCGGTCGCGCGGTCGCCACCACCGCGGGCGACCTGGACGCGCGCTGGGTGATCCACACGGTGGGCCCGGTCTGGTCGGCCGGCGAGGACCGTTCCGGCCTGCTCGCGTCCTGCCACCGGGAGTCCCTGCGCGTGGCCGATGAGCTGGGCGCCCGTACCGTGGCGTTCCCGGCGGTCTCCACCGGCGTCTACGGCTGGCCGCTGACGGACGCCGCCCGGATCGCCGTGGCGGCCGTGCGGGAGGCGGACACCGAGGTCGAGGAGGTCAGGTTCGTGCTCTTCGACGACCGGGCCCACGCGGCGTTCGCCACGCGGCTCGGCTGACCGTCGGGCTCGGCTGACCACTGGGCTCGGCCGGCCGTCGACCTCGGCGGCCGTCGGGCGTCTACTCCGGCAGGTGTGCCTCCGGAGCGTCCGGGCGGTGGTCGGGCAGGGCGGACCGGTCGGCCGCCTCGCGGTGCATGCGCAGGAACTCCAGATGCCGCTCGTACTGGTCGAGGCTGTCGCCGATGAGCTGTTCCTTGGTGTACCCCATGACGTCGTAGCCCTGGTTGCCCTCGGCGAGCCGGACCTCGTAGCGCACGTAGGTGTCGTGCGTGGTCACCGACCGGGTGGCGAAGCCCGGCGTCGGCTTCTCGACGGGCCAGACCTCGTACACGAACGCGGCGTTCGGACCGATCGGTACCCGCAGACCGACGTGCGCGAGGCCGTTCTCCTCGTTGACCCCTTCCAGGAGCTCAGCCTGCGCCCCCTGTTCCCGCAGCGCCTGTCCGACCTCCTGGAAGGCGGGGCGGCACACGTCCTCGACGAACCTGGCGGCGGCCCGCCTGCCCGGGAACGCCATCGCCCGCGCCAGCCGGTGCCGCCAGTTCCGTGCCCCCGGGGGGCCCTGCTGCGTGGTACGTCCGGACAGCGACCCCGGCAGCGTGGTGGCCAGCGCCTCCTCCCGCATGGACTCGGTACGCAGCGCCAGATAGAGCCCCACCATGATCAGGAACATCACGAAGGAGAAGGGCAGACCCATGATGATGGTGGCGTCGGTGAGCGCCTGCACGCCGCCCACGATGAGCATGGCGAGCGTGAGCAGCCCTGTCGTCACCGCCCAGAAGACGCGCAGCCACGGGGCCGCGTCCGTCACCGGGGTCGGCAGATGGGAGCTGAGGTTGCCCATGACCAGCGCCCCGGAGTCGGCGGAGGTGACGTACAGCAGGAGCCCGACGAACGTGGCGAGTCCGGCGCTGAACAGCGCGCCCGGGTAGTGCTCCAGCAGGCCGTAGAAGCCCTGCTCGGGGGCGTTCATCGCGCTCTGGCCGAAAGCGGTGTCGCCGTCGCGGACCACGAACAGCGCGCTGTTGCCGAAGACGGACAGGAAGAGGCCGGTGAAGATGAACGGGATGATCAGCGTCGCGGCGACGAACTGACGCAGGGTGCGGCCGCGGGAGATCCGGGCCAGGAACAGTCCGACGAACGGCGCCCAGGCGATCCACCAGGCCCAGAAGAACAGCGTCCACGCGTCCAGCCACTCGGTGGGCTGGTCGTAGGCGAAGGTGTTCAGGGTCATCGAGGGGAAGCGGCTGACGTAGTCCCCGACGTTCTGGACGAGCGAGTTGAGCAGCCGGAACGGTTCGCCCACGACCAGGATGAAGAGCATCAGCAGTACGGCGAGCAGGACGTTGAGCTGCGACAGCCGGCGGATGCCCTTGTCCACCCCGGCCGCCGCGGACACCGTGGCCATCACCACCGCCACGACGATCAGGCCGATCTGCGCGGGAAGCCCCTCCGGGACGTCGAAGAGCACCTTGAGTCCGTAGTTCAGCTGCACCACACCGATGCCGAGCGACACGGAGATGCCGAACACGGTGCCGATGATGGCCGCCAGGTCGGCGGCGTCACCGATCCGCCCGTGGATCCGGCGCCCGATGACCGGATAGAGCGCGGAGCGGATCGCGAGCGGGAGCCGGTACCGGAAGGCGAAGTAGCCGAGCACCATGCCCATCAGCGCGTACATGGCCCAGCCGGTGATGCCGTAGTGGAACAGCGTCCACACCACCGCCTGCCGGGCCGCCTCCACCGTCTCGGGGTCGCCCTCCGGAGGCGCGAGGTAGTGGCTGACCGGCCCGGCCACGGAGAAGAACATCAGGTCGATGCCGATGCCCGCCGCGAACAGCATCGCCGCCCACGCGAAGAGCCCGTAGTCGGGCTTGTAGTGCTTGGGGCCCAGCTTGATCGTGCCGTACTTGGACACGCCGATGAAGACGACGAAGACCAGGTAGACGGTCGCGGCGAGGAAGTAGTACCAGCCGAACCAGGAGGAGATCCTGTCGACCGCCACCCCGATGGCCGATTCGGCGCCGGAGGGCGTGACGATCGCCCAGACCGAGATCGCCAGGATCAGCACGGCCGACCCGAAGAAGACGACGGGTTTGAGCGTGCCCGTGCCCGCCGCCCCGGTGTCCGTCGACGGCCCTTCCGGATCCGCTCCGGCGCTTCTGTCTCCTGCGGTCGACACGGCCGTTTCCTCCGGTTTGGTGCCCATTGGGGCTGGATCAGGCGTTAAGGCAGTGTGCTGCCGATCGCACGGCCCGTCCAGCACCGGTCGGCCGTGTCGGCCTCTCGCCGACGGGCGCGACATCTCGCCCACCTGGCTTGACGCGGTAATTGCCACTGATGTGCAATAACCCCGCATCAACAACAAGCGTGGGGGAGACATGACGACCCGTCGGATACGAAGTGCCGCCGCCGCGGTGGCGTTTGCCGCCGGCGTCACCGCCTGCTCCGCACCCGGGGGCGGAACGGGCGACGGTGACGCGGAGGCGGCCGAGTCCGTGGTGATCGGGGTGGGCTCCGAGCCGGACACCCTCAGCCCGCTGCTCGGCTACGGCAAGGACGGAAACTCCAAGATCTTCGACGGGCTGCTCGCCCGCGACACCGACCTGAGGCTGAAGCCCGCCCTGGCGACCGCACTGCCGAAGATCGCCGACGGCGGCCGGACGTACACGTACACCCTGCGCGAGGGCGTCAAGTTCAGCGACGGCGAACCGCTGACCGCCCAGGACGTGGTCTACACGTACCGCACCATCCTGGACGCGAAGACCAACAGCACCGCCCGGAGCGAACTCGACGCGATCGAGGGCGTCCGCGCGAACGGCGACGACACCGTCGTCTTCACCCTCAAGTACCCGTACGCGCCCTTCGCCGCCCGCACGGTGCTGCCCATCGTCCCCGAGCACGTGGCGGGCGAACAGGACCCCAACACCGGCGACTTCAACACCAGGCCCGTCGGCACCGGTCCGTACGTCCTCACGAACTGGAGCAAGGGCGAGAAACTCGCCTTCAAGGCCAACCCGCACTACTGGGGCGGCAAGCCCGCGGTGAAGTCGTTCACCATGGCGGTCATCGCCGACGACAACGTACGCGCCACCCGCCTGCGCTCCGGCGACCTCGACGGCGCCGTCCTGCCGCCCAACCTCGCCGCCACCTTCGAGAAGGACGAGGGCCGGCGCACGTACGAGGCCAGGTCCTACGACTTCCGGGCCGTCACCCTGCCCACCGCGGGCAAGGTGACCGGCGACCGCGCGATCCGGCGGGCCCTGGACGCCGCCGTGGACCGCGAGGCCATGGTCGACAAGATCCTCGACGGCGCGGGCCGGCCGGCGTACGGGCCGCTGCCCGTCGACGACCCCTGGTACGCGCGCGGCATCGAACGCCCGCACGACCTGGCCAAGGCCGAGCGCGTCCTGGACGAGGCCGGCTGGAAGCCGGGCTCCGGCGGCGTCCGTGCCAAGGACGGACAGCGCGCCTCCTTCACCCTGTACTACCCCTCGGGCGACAAGGTCCGCCAGGACCACGCGCTCGCCTACGCCTCCGACGCCAAGAAGGCCGGCATCGAGGTGAAGGTGGAGGGCGCCACCTGGGAGGTCATCGAGCCGCGGATGAAGAGCGACGCGGTCATGGCCGGCTTCGGCAGCGTCGGTGACCCGGACTTCGGCCTCTACACCCTGCTGCACTCCTCGCTCGCCGGCGACGGGTTCAACAACATGGCGCACTACGACAACCCGGCGGTGGACGAGGCCCTCGACGCCGGCCGGCGCAGCCAGGACCCCGAGGTACGCGGCGCCGCCTACGAGAAGGTCCAGAAGGCGCTCGTGCAGAACCCCGGCTACACCTTCCTCACCCACATCGACCACCTGTACGTCCTCGCCGACCGCTGGGACGGCCTGACCACGCAGCTGGAGCCGCACGAGCACGGCTTCGCCAGCGGGCCCTGGTGGAACATCGAGGACTGGCAGCCCAAGAAATGACCCGGCCCCTTGGGCGGCTGCCGTGGGGAGCGATGGGACGGCTGGCCGGGCGGCGGGTCCTGTTCGCCGCGCCCATCGTCCTCGTCGTCACCTTCGGCGTCTTCGCCATCGCAGCCGCCTCCCCCTTCGACCCCGTCAAGGCGTACGCCGGCACCGCCGCGCTCGGCGCCGACCAGGAGACCCTGGACCGGCTGCGGGACAACCTCGGCGTCGACCAGTCGTTCGTCGTCCGCTGGTGGGACTGGCTGACCTCCGCGCTCACCGGCGACCTCGGCCACTCCGGGGTGATGCGCCAGCCGGTGGCGCAGGTCATCGGCGAACGCCTCGTCTGGTCCGCGCTGCTGTGCGCCGTCGCCTTCGCCGTCGCCGTCCTGGTGGGCACCCTCCTGGGTGTGCTGGCCGCCCGCCGTCCCGGATCGATGCTCGACCGGGCGGTCACCTCGCTCGCGTACGTCCTGGAGGCCGCGCCGGTCTTCTGGATCGCGCTGCTCGCCGTGTGGCTGTTCGCCCTCCAGTGGGACGTGCTGCCGGCCGGCGGCCTGACGGACACCGCCAGCGAGCGGGTCACGCCGGGGCAGGTCACGAGCCACATCCTGCTGCCCGCGGGCGTGCTCGCCGTCTCCCAGCTGCCCTGGTTCACGCTGTACGTACGCCAGGGCGTCGGTGACGCCCTCGCGGAGGACCCGGTGC
This sequence comes from Streptomyces sp. NPDC017225, assembly GCF_044331465.1. NCBI lineage: Bacteria > Bacillati > Actinomycetota > Actinomycetes > Kitasatosporales > Streptomycetaceae > Streptomyces > Streptomyces sp. NPDC017225. The sequence continues at coordinate 19,427 of NZ_JBIRNE010000007.1, forward strand.
GCGGCGCGCGGGCCCGCGGTATCGGCGAGAGCAGGGTCCTGCTCGGGCACGCCCTGCGCTCGGGTCTGCTGCCGGTGCTCACCCTGATCGGCTCCCGCGTCCCCGAACTCATCACCGGCGCCCTGCTGGTGGAGACCGTGTTCAGCTGGCCCGGCATCGCCGCGGCCACCGTCGAGGCGGCCACCGCCGTCGACTTCCCGCTGCTGGCCGCCCTGACGGTCCTCGCCACCGCCGCCGTACTCGCCGGCAACCTGCTCGCCGACCTGCTCTACGGACTGTTCGACCCGAGGGTGAAGCACAGTGAGATGTGATGTCCATGGCTGAGACCGCGGCCCAGAAGGCCGGGACCGAAAAGGCAGGGGCCCGGAAGGCCGGGCCCGGGAAGGCGGAGAAGGCCGAGCGCCTCGGCCCGGCCTGGCGCTCCCACGGCACCGACCGCCGCTCCACCCGCACCCTGCGCCTGCGCACCTCCGCCGCGCTGCTGGCCGTCACCGTCCTCGCCGTCCTCCTCGTACCGCCGCTGACGCAGCTCGACCAGCAGGCGGTCGACCTGGCCGCGAAGCTGCGACCGCCCAGCTGGGAGCACCCGTTCGGCACCGACGACGTGGGCCGGGACCTGCTGCTGCGCTGTGTGTACGGCCTGCGCGTCTCCCTGCTCGTCGGGGTGGCGGCGGCACTGACGGCCACCGTGGTCGGCACCGCCGTGGGTGCCACCGCCGGAGCGCTGGGCGGCTGGGTCGACCGCGCCGTCATGCGCGTCGTCGACACCCTCTCCTCCGTGCCCCACCTGCTGATGGGCATCTTCATCGTCGCGATGTTCCGGCCGGGTGTCTGGCCGGTGGTGTTCTCCGTCGCGCTCACCCACTGGCTGTCCACCGCGCGCATCGTCCGCGCCGAGGTGCTGTCCCTGCGCTCGCGCCCCTACGTCGACGCGGCCGTCTCCGGCGGCGCCTCCCGGTGGCGGGTGGCCGTGCGGCACCTGCTGCCGGGCGTGCTGCCCCAGGCCGCGCTGGCCGCCGTACTGATGGTGCCGCACGCCATGTGGCACGAGTCGGCGCTGTCCTTCCTCGGGCTCGGACTGCCCACCCACACCGCGAGCCTCGGCAACCTGATCCAGGAGGCGCGGGGCTCGCTGCTCGCCGGGCAGTGGTGGCCGACCCTCTTCCCCGGCCTGTTCATCATCGTCCCCACCCTCGCCGTCGCCGGCCTCGCCGGCGCCTGGCGGGAGCGGATCAACCCCCGCCGCCGATCGGAGCTGATGCTGTGACCGAGCGAGCCCCCGTGCTGTCGGTACGCGGTCTGTCGGTGCGCTTCGGGATGCCGGGCGGGCGCCGGATCGCCGCCGTCACCGACGCCCACTTCGACGTGGTGGCCGGCGAGTGCCTCGCCCTGATCGGCGAGAGCGGCTGCGGCAAGTCCGTCCTCGCCTCCGCCCTGCTCGGGCTGCTGCCCGGCAACGCGCAGACCGCCGGCCGCGCGCTGCTCGGCGACCTGGACCTGCTCGCCGCCGACGAGCGGACCTTCGCCCGCACCGTACGGGGCCGGCTGATCGGCCTGGTCCCGCAGAGCCCGGCCGCCCACCTCACCCCGGTCCGCACCATCCGTTCGCAGCTGGAGGAGACGGTCGCGGAACTCACCGCCGTCCGTGGCCGTGCCGCCCTGCGCACGGCCGCCGAGGCCGCCGCCGAGCGGGCCGCCTTCCCGGTGGACCACCTCGACCACCACCCGCACGAACTCTCCGGAGGCCTCGCCCAGCGCGCCGCCACCGCCCTCGCCCTCGTCGGCGACGCCCCGCTGCTGCTCGCCGACGAGCCGACCACCGGCCTGGACCGGGACCTGGTGGACCGCACCGTCGACGAGCTACGGCGACATGTCGACAGCGTCGGCCCCAGGGGCAGCGCGAGGGACGGCGACCGGGCCCTGCTGATGATCACCCACGACCTGGCCGCCGCCGAACGCATCGCCGACCGGATCGCCGTGATGTACGCGGGCCGGATCGTGGAACTGGCCGACGCCCGCGACTTCTTCGGCGCTCCCGGCCCGCGCCACCCCTACAGCCGGGGCCTGCTCGACGCCCTGCCCGAGCGCGCCTTCGCCCCCATCCCCGGCCTGCCGCCCGAACTCGGCTCCCTGCCCGACGGCTGCGCCTTCGCCGCCCGCTGCGACCGGACCACCGACGCCTGCGCCGCGCTGCCGACGCCGACCGCCACGGTCGCCTGCCACCACCCGCACGCAGCCCTCACGGAGGCCGCCGACCGTGCTTGAACTGCGCGCCGTCACCGCCGGATACGACAGGTACACGCCCGTCGTCCGGGACATCTCCCTGTCCGTCGCGCCGGGCGAGGCCGTCGGTCTGCTCGGACCGAGCGGCTGCGGCAAGTCCACCCTGGCCAGGGTCGCGGCCCTGCTGCACCACCCCGAGGCCGGGACCCTGGTCGTCGACGGCACACCCGTACGACGCTGGCGCCACCGCGCCCCGCGCGAACAGCGCACCGCCTTCGGCGTCGTCTTCCAGCAGGCCCGGCTCTCCGCCGACCCCCGGCTGGCACTCACCGACCTGATCGCCGAGCCCCTGCGCGCCACCGGCCGGCGCGAGGGCGTCGCCGACCGGGTCGCCGAACTGGCCGCCACCGTCGGGCTCACCGCCGACCTGCTCGGCAGGCGCCCGCACGAGGTCAGCGACGGCCAGTTGCAGCGCGCCTGCCTCGCCCGCGCCCTCGTGCTGCGCCCGCGCTGGCTGGTGTGCGACGAGATGACGGCGATGCTGGACGCATCGACCACCGCCGCCCTGGTCCGGGTGGTGGAGGACTACCGTGCCGACACCGGCGCGGGACTGCTGGCCGTCGGCCACGACCGCGTCCTCCTGGACCGCTGGTGCGACCGCACCGTCGAATGGGCCACGCTGACCGGGCGCCGATGACAGGGCCACTCTGACGCGACCCTGACACCCTCATCGACATGTGGAGGACAAGCCCGGTCCACGGGCACAGCAGCCGGGGTTCACTCCGTGCCGTTTGCCTGTCTGTCGTCCGGCCATCCGTCCTCTGGAGGTTCGATGACCCCGCCGCGCACCAGTACCCCGAACTCCCTGAAGAGAAGGGGCTTCCTCGGTATCGCGGGCGCCGCCGGCGCCGGCGCGGTGCTGCTCGGCACCGGTGCCGCACCCGTCGCGGGCGCCGCGCCCGCCGCGCCGGGCAACGTCCCGGCCGACCCCTTCCAGCTCGGCGTCGCGTCCGGCGACCCGCTCCCCGACGGCGTCGTGCTCTGGACCCGCCTCGCGCCCAAGCCGCTCGACGACGACGGCGGCATGCCCCGGCGCCCCGTCGCCGTGCGGTGGGAGGTCGCTCTCGACGAGCGGTTCCGGAAGGTCGTCCGGCGCGGCGTGGAGCACGCCGTGCCCGCCGAGGCGCACACCGTCCACGCCGACGTGCGCGGACTGCGGCCCCATCACGAGTACTACTACCGCTTCCGCGCCGGCCGCGCCGTCTCCCCGGTCGGCCGCACCCGCACCGCCCCGGCTCCCGGCACCTCGCCCACCGTCGACTTCGCCTTCGCCTCCTGCGCCAACTGGGAGCAGGGCCACTTCACGGCGTACCGGCACATGGCCGAGGAGCGCCCCGACGTGGTCTTCCACCTCGGCGACTACCTCTACGAGTACGCCGCCGGCGTCAACGGCAAGGTACGCACCCACCACGGCGACGAGATGAACACCCTCGCCGAGTACCGCGCCCGGCACGCCCAGTACAAGACCGACCCCGACCTCGGGCTGCTGCACGCCACGGCGCCGTTCGTCGTCACCTGGGACGACCACGAGACCGACAACAACTACGCCGACCTGAGCCCGGAGAACAGCGACGCCGGCCAGGGCAACGACACCACCGCCCACTTCGCCGCCCGCCGCCGGGCCGCCTACCAGGCGTACTGGGAGCACATGCCGCTGCGCCGCCTGCGCAAGCCGGTGGACACGGCGCTGCCGCTGTACCGGCGCCTGGAGTTCGGGTCCACCGCGACCTTCAGCGTGCTGGACACCCGCCAGTACCGCACCAACCAGCCCTACGGCGACAAGTGGCAGGTCTCCGGACCGGACCAGTGGGACCCGAAGGCCACCATCCTGGGCGACGAGCAGCACGCCTGGCTGGAGCGGAGCCTGTCGCGCTCGCGCTCCACCTGGAACGTGCTCCCGCAGCAGATCTACTTCGCCAACTGGGACGCCGTCGCCGGCCCGGACGACGGCGGCTACAACGACGGCTGGGACGGCTACCGCGTCTCCCGCGACCGGGTGCTCGGCTACGTCGAGGAGCGCGGCATCGACAACTTCGTCGTGCTCACCGGCGACGTGCACAACAACTGGACCAACGACCTGCGCCGCGACTTCGAGCGTCCCGAGACGCGGCTGGTGGGCAGCGAGTTCGTCACCACGTCGATCACCTCGGGCGGCGACGGCTCGGCCACCCACGATCCCGGCCAGGTGTACTGGGACGAGAACCCGCACACCAAGTACTACAGCAGCCGCCGCGGCTACGTCCGCTGCACCGTGTCCAAGGAGCGGTACACCGCCGACTACCGCGTCGTCGACTACGTCACCCGGCCCGGCGCCCCGGTCCGGACCGACAAGTCGTTCGTGATCGAGACGGGCGTGCCGGGAGTCCAGGCCGTCTGAGCGTAGGGCGTAGGGCGTCGGCCCCGTGTCCGGGTGCCGGCGCCTGTCACTCAGGAACCAACAAAGTCCGACGGGGTAATTGATTCGGTTGTGTTCGGGTCCTAGGGTGTGGGCTGACTCAGTAGTCGCCGCGTCACCGGCAGTTGTGCTCCAACTCCACAGCAACCGCCGTCACAGCACCGTGCGTTGAGCCGCCCCCCGATGCCCACGGAAGGCCACGGTCATGCCGCACTCGCCCGTGTCACCCGCCGAACCCACGGCCCGCCCCTCCAGCCTTTCCCGTCCGGTCGTCAGCCGCCGCCGTCTCCTGGAGGGCGGCGCCGCCGTCCTCGGCGCGCTCGCCCTGTCGTCCGCGTCACCGCTCGCGTCGCACGCGGCCGGCCGGCGGGCGGCGGCCGACGAGCCTCCCCAGTGGAACGACTTCGGTGTCTTCCGGCTCGGCACCGAGCCACCGCACACCACGCTCATGCCCTACGCGGACGTGAGAGCGGCCCTCACCGGCGACCGCACCCGCTCGCCGTACCGGCAGAGCCTCGACGGCACCTGGAAGTTCGCCTACGCCGACCGCCCCGAGGACCGGGACGCCGACTTCCACCGCACCGACACCGACGACGGCGACTGGGACACCATCCCGGTCCCCTCGGTGTGGCAGCTGCACGGCCACGACTTCCCGATCTACCTGAACATCACCTACCCCTACTGGGGCCCCAACGGCCTCGGCGAGGACCCGCAGCCGCCCGCCGCGCCGACCCGCTACAACCCGGTCGGCCAGTACCGGCGCACCTTCACCGTCCCGCGCGACTGGAAGGGCCGCCGCACCTTCCTCCACTTCGAGGGCGTCAAGTCCGCCCACTACGTGTGGATCAACGGCGAACTGGTCGGCTACGACGAGGACTCCTACACGCCCTCCGAGTACGACATCACCGACCACCTGCGTCCCGGCACCAACCAGATCGCCGTGGAGGTCTACCGCTACGCCGACGGCGACTGGCTGGAGGACCAGGACATGATCCGGCTGAGCGGCATCTTCCGCTCGGTCCACCTCTACTCCACCCCGGCCGTGCACCTGCGCGACTTCAAGCTGGACACCCCGCTGAACGACACGTACACGGACGCGGAGCTGGCGGTCACCGCGAGCGTACGGGCGTACGGCGGCGGTGACGGCGCCACCGGCCGGTACACCGTGGAGACCCAGCTGTACGACGCGCGCGGCCACGCCGTCTGGTCCCGGCCGCTGGAGCAGTCCGCCGACCTCGGCACGGCCGGCGCCGGCCAGGACGTCACCGTACGGGCGGCGAAGGCGGTACCCAAGCCCAGGCTGTGGTCGGCCGAACACCCGGACCTCTACACGGCGGTCCTGCGGCTGCGGGACCCGGCGGGCAAGGTGGTCGAGACCCTGTCGCACCGGGTCGGCTTCCGCGAGTTCGCGCTCAAGGACGGGCTGATGCGGATCAACGGCAGGCCCGTCTCCCTCCGCGGGACCAACCGCCACGAGATGCACCCGTCCCGCGGCACGGCCCTGACCCGCGAGGACATGGTCGAGGACATCAAGATCATCAAGCGGATGAACATGAACAGCGTCCGCACCTCGCACTACCCGAACAACCCGCTGTGGTACGAACTCGCCGACGAGTACGGCCTCTACCTCGTCGACGAGACCAACCTCGAGACCCACGGCATCCGCGACGAGTACCCCGGCGACCACCCCGACTGGACCGAGGCCTGCGTGGCCCGCGCCCAGAACATGGTCCACCGCGACAAGAACCACGCCTCGGTCGTCATCTGGTCGCTCGGCAACGAGGCCGGCGGCGGCAGCACCTTCACCGCCATGCACGACTGGATCCGCTCCTACGACCCCACCCGGGTCATCCAGTACGAGGGCGACGACCGCCCCGGGATCAGCGACATCCGCTCCGAGATGTACGACAGCCCGCAGCGCGTCGAGCAGCGCGCGAAGGACACTGCCGACACCCGGCCGTACGTCATGATCGAGTACGCCCACGCGATGGGGAACTCCAACGGCAACTTCAAGAAGTACTGGGACATCGTGCGAAGCCACGACGTGCTCCAGGGCGGCTGGATCTGGGACTTCGTCGACCAGTCCCTGTACACGCCCGTCCCCGCCCGCACCCTGCTCACCGAGACCGGGCCGGCCGGGCTGCGCGGCGAGATCCTCGCCACCCGCGGCAGGCTCGACCGGGACGAGGGCCTGTCCGGCATCACGGTCTTCGAGCGCGACGACAGCCTCGACCTCACGGACTCCCTGACCCTGGAGGCCTGGGTCACCCCGCACTTCACCGGCTACCACCAGCCCATCCTCGCCAAGGGCGACACCCAGTACGCGCTGAAGCAGAACGACCGGCGACTGGAGTTCTTCATCCACTCCGAAGGCCAGTGGATCACCGCGAACTGGACCGTGCCGGACGACTGGACCGGCCGGGAGCACCACATCGCCGGTGTCTTCGACGCCGAGGCCGGGACCCTCACCCTGTACGTCGACGGCACGGTACGGGCCACCCGCACCACCGACCGGCGGCCCAGCAGCAACACCGCGCCCCTCGCGCTCGCCACCGACGCCGACACCCAGGTCCGGGAGTTCAGCGGCGCCATCCGCCGCGCCCGCGTGTACGCCCGCGCGCTCGCCGCCACCGAACTGGCCGACGACGGCCGCGGCCCCGGGGACGACGGCGTGCGGTTCTGGTTCGACGCCGCGACCGTCGAGGCCGACGAGAAGCGACCTAAGGACAGGACGTTCCTCGCGTACGGCGGCGACTGGGGCGACAACCCCAACGACGGCGCCTTCGTCGCGGACGGCGTCGTCACCGCCGACCGCGGGCACACCGGCAAGGCCGCCGAGGTCAAACGCGTCTACCAGGCCATCAACGCCGCCCGCACCCCCGGCGGCGGCCCCGGCGCCGTCACCCTCACCAACGAGTACCTCTTCACCGGCCTGAGCGATTTCGACGGCCGCTGGGAACTCGTCGCCGACGGAAAGACCGTACGACGCGGAAAGCTGACCCGCGGCCAGCTGGACGTGGCGCCGCAGTCGAGCAAGGACATCACCGTCCCCGTACGGCTGCCGGGCGACCCGGACCCGGGCACCGAGTACTTCCTGGAACTCTCCTTCACCACCAAGGAGTCCACGCCGTGGGCCGAGGCCGGCTTCGAGGTGGCCCGGCAGCAGCTCCCGGTCGAGGCCGACGGCCCCGGCGTGACCCCCGTACGCCTGGACAGCGTCCCGGCCCTGCGCCACGACGACCGGGACAAGGACGTGCGGGTCAGCGGCAGGGGCTTCTCGGTCACCGTCGACAAGCGCACCGGAACCATCACCTCCTACGAGGCGAAGGGCACCCGGCTGCTCACCTCCGGGCCCGCCCCCAACTTCTGGCGGGCGCCCACCGACAACGACAAGGGCAACGGCCAGCACACCCGCAACCAGACCTGGCGCGACGCCGGAGCCCGGCGGAAGGTCACGGACGTCACCGTGCGGGCCCTCGGCGACCGGGCCGTCGAGATCAAGGTCACCGGCACGCTGCCCACCACGGTGGAGTCCACGTACACCACCACGTACACGGTGTTCGGCAACGGTGAGATCAAGGTCGACAACACCCTGCATCCGGGGGCCGCGAGCCTGCCCTACATCCCGGAGGTCGGCACCCTGCTCTTCCTGCCGCGCCGCCTGGACCGCCTGCACTACTACGGCCGCGGCCCCGAGGAGAACCACTGGGACCGCAACACCGGCACCGACGTCGGCCTGTACTCCGGCACCGTCGCCGAGCAGTGGACGCCCTACATCCGACCGCAGGAGAACGGCAACAAGACCGACGTCCGCTGGATCGCCCTCACCGACCGCCGTGGCGTGGGCCTGCTCGCCTCCGGCGAACCCCTGCTGGAGGCGAACGCCTCCTTCTTCACGCCGGAGGACCTGTCGGCCGGGGTGCGGCACGACTACCAGCTCACCCCGAGGGACGAGGTCGTCCTGCGCCTGAACCACCGGCAGATGGGCGTCGGCGGTGACAACAGCTGGGGCGCGCACACCCACGACGAGTTCAAGCTCTTCGCCGACCGGGACTACTCCTACACGTACCGGCTGCGCCCGTTGACCGACGTGAAGGACGCGACGGCGGCCTCGCGGCGGCCCACGGCGACCGAATAGCACCGGCCGGGCCCCCGGTCCCGGGTCCCGTACTCCGACAGTCCGGCCGACCCGTCGCCGCCCGCGTGCGGCGGCGGGTCAGTCCGTCGCGTCGCTGATGCCCAGCCGCAGGTGTTCCACGTGGTAGACGGCCTGGTCGAGCAACTCGGCGACATGGTGGTCGTGCAGCGCGTACACCACGGAGCGGCCCTGGCGCTCACCCACCACGAGGCCCAGGTTGCGCAGCAGTCGCAGCTGGTGCGAGCAGGCCGACTGCTCCATGCCCACCTCCGCCGCCAACTCGGTGGCGGGCAGCGGTCCTTCGCGCAGCCGGGCCAGGATCAGGAGCCGGGAGGGTGTGGACAGGGCCTGGAGCGTGGTGGCGACCTTGGCGACGTTGTCCGCGTCCAGCCGTACGCGTGCGGCGGCGTCCTGCGCGGTGGTGGCGGCTCCGTGACCCATGCGCTCATCCTACTCACCACAGATGAACACATGAACGAGTCTTCATCTGTTCCTGTATGGTGTGCGGCGTGTCCACCACACTCGCCCCCGCTCCCGTCCCCGCACCCGCCCGGACGGCGCCCCGCCGCCGTACCCGCGTCCTCGCCCTGCCCGAGGCCCGCTGGGCGCTGGCCGCCCTGCTCGCGTTCCTGTCGGCGCTCTCCCTCGACCTCGGCGGCGCCCCCGCCTGGGCGTACGGCCCGCTGTACGCCGTCGCCTACGCCGCCGGCGGCTGGGAGCCCGCACTGGAGGGCCTGCGCGCCCTGCGCGAGAAGACCCTGGACGTCGACCTGCTGATGATCGTCGCGGCGCTGGGCGCGGCGTCCATCGGCCAGGTCCTCGACGGCGCCCTGCTGATCGTCATCTTCGCCACCTCCGGCGCCCTGGAGGCCCTGGCCACCGCCCGCACCGCCGACTCCGTACGCGGCCTGCTCGACCTCGCGCCCACCACCGCCACTCGCCTCACCGAGGACCGCGAGGAGACCGTCCCGACCGCCGCCCTCGCCGTCGGCGACGTGCTCATGATCCGGCCGGGGGAGCGGATCGGCGCCGACGGCTCGGTCCTCGACGGCGCCGGCGAGGTCGACCAGGCGACCATCACCGGCGAGTCCCTCCCGGTCCTCAAGCGCCCCGGCGACGACGTCTTCGCCGGCACCCTCAACGGCACCGGCGCACTGCGCGTCCGCGTCGAACGCGACCCCGCCGACTCGGTGATCGCCCGGATCGTCACCCTCGTCGAGGAGGCGTCCCGCACCAAGGCGCCGACGCAGCTGTTCATCGAGAAGATCGAGCAGCGCTACGCGGTCGGCATGGTGGCCGCCACCCTCGCCGTCTTCGGCGTCCCGCTCGCCTTCGGCGCCGGCCTCACCGACGCCCTGCTGCGCGCCATGACCTTCATGATCGTCGCCTCGCCCTGCGCGGTCGTCCTCGCGACCATGCCGCCCCTGCTCTCCGCCATCGCCAACGCCGGCCGGCACGGCGTCCTGGTGAAGTCCGCGGTCGCCATGGAGCGCCTCGGCGAGATCGACGCCGCCGCCCTGGACAAGACCGGCACCCTCACCGAAGGCACCCCGGAGGTGACCGCCGTACGGCCACTGCCCGGCTCCGGCCTCGACGAGGACGCCCTCCTCGCACTCGCCGCCGCCGCCGAGCACCCGAGCGAGCACCCGCTGGCCCGCGCGATCGTGGCCGCCGCCCGCACCCGCGGCCTGCCCATCGCGCCCGCGGAGGACTTCACGGCAGCCCCGGGCCGCGGGGTGACGGCGGTGGTCGACGGCCACGAGGTGCGGGTCGGCCGCGCGGACACCCCCGAGGGCGCCGAAACGACCGTCCAGGTCACCCGGGACGGCACCCCCGTCGGCACCCTCGCCCTCACCGACCGCCTCCGCGTCGACGCCGCCCCGGCCGCCGCCGCGCTCACCGGCCTCACCGGCACCGCCCCCGCCCTCCTCACCGGTGACAACGCGGCCGCCGCCGCCCGCGTGGCCACCGCCACCGGCATCACCGACGTCCGCGCGGAGCTGCTGCCCGAGGGCAAGGTCGAGGCGGTACGGGAACTGGAGCGGTCCGGCCGCAGGGTGCTCTTCGTCGGTGACGGCGTCAACGACGCCCCCGCGCTCGCCGCCGCGCACGCCGGCGTCGCCATGGGCCGCGCCGGCTCCGACCTGGCCCTGGAGACGGCCGACGCGGTCGTGGTGCGCGACGAGCTGGCGGCCGTGCCCGCCGTCGTACGCCTCTCCCGGCGCGCGCGCGGGCTGGTGCTGCAGAACCTGGTCATCGCCGGTGCCTTCATCACCGTCCTCGTCCTGTGGGACCTGATCGGACACCTGCCGCTGCCGATCGGCGTCGCGGGGCACGAGGGATCGACCGTGCTGGTCGGCCTCAACGGGCTGCGGCTGCTGCGCGAGTCGGCCTGGCGGTCGGGGTGACGACGGGAGGGCCGGGGCGACGAGGACCCTCGGAGCGTCGAGAGCGATCCGGCGGAGCCCTGGAAGCGTGACGTCCATGTCGGATTTCCGCCAGCCCCGGTCCGGCCGGTGGACCATCCTGGACACATGCAGACGGGAATGCACACCGACACCGAGCGCTGCGTGCGCGCCGTCCGGTCCAAGGACGCGCGGTTCGACGGCTGGTTCTTCACGGCCGTCCTGACGACCCGCATCTACTGCCGGCCCAGCTGCCCGGTGGTCCCGCCCAAGCCCGAGAACATGACCTTCCACCCGAGCGCGGCGGCCTGTCAGCAGGCCGGCTTCCGGGCCTGCAAGCGCTGCCGCCCGGACACCACCCCCGGCTCCCCGGAGTGGAACCGGCGGGCCGACCTCACGGCCCGCGCCATGCGGCTGATCGCCGACGGTGTCGTGGACCGCGAGGGCGTGCCCGGCCTCGCCGACCGGCTCGGCTACAGCACCCGGCAGGTCGAACGCCAGCTCCTCGCCGAGCTGGGCGCGGGCCCGCTCGCGCTCGCCCGCGCGCAGCGCGCCCAGACCGCCCGCCTGCTCATCGAGACGACCCCGCTGCCGATGGCGGACGTCGCCTTCGCGGCCGGCTTCTCCTCCATCCGCACCTTCAACGACACGGTCCGCGAGGTCTACGCGCTCTCCCCGAGCGAGCTGCGCGCCCGTGTCCCGAAGGGCCGCGCCGCCGGCACCACCCCGGGCGCCGTCACCGGCACCACCTCCGGCGCACTGTCCCTCCGCCTCCCCTTCCGCACCCCGCTCAACCCCGACAACCTCTTCGGCCACCTCGCCGCCACCGCCGTACCCGGAGTGGAGGAGTGGAGGGACGGCGCGTACCGCCGCACCCTGCGCCTCCCGTACGGTCACGGCATCGTGGCACTCACCCCCCACCCCGACCACATCGCCTGCCGCCTCACTCTGAGCGACCCGCGTGACCTGACCGTCGCCATCAGCCGCTGCCGGCGCCTGCTGGACCTGGACGCCGACCCGGCGGCCATCGACGACCAGCTGCGCACCGACCCGCTGCTCGCGCCGCTGGTCGACAAGGCACCCGGCCGGCGCGTGCCGCGCACGGTCGACGAGGCGGAGTTCGCCGTACGCGCCGTACTCGGCCAGCAGGTCTCCACCGCCGCCGCCCGCACCCACGCCGCCCGCCTGGTCACGGCACACGGTGACCCGGTCGACGACCCCGAGGGCGGCCTGACCCACCTCTTCCCGTCGGCGACCGCGCTGGCGTCGGTGGACCCGGAGACCCTGGCGATGCCCCGCACCCGCCGCACGACCTTCACCACCCTCGTGTCCCACCTGGCCGACGGCTCGCTCAACCTGGGCGTCGAGTGCGACTGGGCCGAGACCCGCGCCCGGCTCCTCGCCCTCCCCGGCTTCGGCCCCTGGACCGCCGACGTCATCGCCATGCGCGCCCTGGGCGATCCCGACGCCTTCCTCCCCACCGACCTAGGCATCCGCCGCGCCGCCGAGGAACTGGGCCTGCCCTCGACCCCGGCGGCGCTGACCGCCCGCGCGGCGGCCTGGCGGCCCTGGCGCGCCTACGCCGTCCAGTACCTGTGGGCGACCGACAGCCACCCGATCAACTTCCTGCCCGTGTAAGGAAAATCCCGTGGGACCTGTGAAAGCCGTGACACCCATGACACCCGTGACACCCGTGACACCCGTGACGCCCGAGAAATCCTTGCGATCCGCCCAGTCTTCCGAATCCGCTCAATCCGTGAAGCGGCACACCGTGATCGACAGCCCCTACGGCGCGCTCACCCTCGTCGCCGAGGACGGCACCCTGTGCGGTCTCTACATGACCGACCAGCGCCACCGCCCGCCGGAGGAGACCTTCGGGGCGGCCGACGACGGCCCGTTCGCACAGGCGGAGGAGCAACTGACGGCGTACTTCGCCGGCGAACTGAAGGACTTCACCCTCGACCTGCGCCTGAACGGCACCCCGTTCCAGCGCGCGGTCTGGGACCAGCTCCGCCGCATCCCGTACGGCGAGACCCGCACCTACGGCGAACTCGCCGCCGCCCTCGGCACCCCGAAGGCCTCCCGCGCCGTGGGCCTCGCCAACGGCCGCAACCCGATCGGCATCATCGTCCCCTGCCACCGGGTCATCGGCGCGAGCGGCGGCCTCACCGGCTACGGCGGCGGCCTGGAACGAAAGCAGCGCCTGCTGGACTTCGAACGGGGCTCGGCGCTCTTCTAGTCACCCCGGTCGGTGCCGGGGCCCAGCCCGCGCAGCAGCTCGGGCAGGGCGGTGCCGATCGGTTCCCGGACGACCTCGTCGGCCAGGTCGTCGTACGGTGTCGGCTCGGCGTTCACGACGACCAGCCGGGCCCCGTGGTCGACGGCCACGCCGGCCAGTCCGGCGGCGGGGTGCACCTGGAGGCTGGTGCCGACGGCGACGAACACCTGGCACGCCTTGCTGACGGCGAGAGCCTCGCCCAGTACCACCGGGTCGAGGCTCTCGCCGAACATCACGGTCGCCGACTTCAGGATGCCACCGCACTCCAGGCACGGCGGGTCGTCCTCACCGGCCTCGACCCGGGCGAGGGCGTCCTCCATCGGCCCTCGGGCGGGGCAGCCCGTGCACACGTAACCGCGCGCGGTGCCGTGCAGTTCGAGGACCTTGCGGGCGGAGAGCCCGGCGAGCTGGTGCAGGCCGTCCACGTTCTGTGTGATCACCCGGACCGGCACCCCGCGCCGCTCCAGCTCGGCCACCGCGCGGTGTGCCGCGTTCGGCTCGGCCCCCAGCGCCTGGTTGTCGCGCCGCATCCGCCAGGAGCGGCGCCTGATCTCCGGATCGCCCATGTAGTACTCGTACGTGACGAGCTTCTCGGCCTCCGGGTCGCGCCGCCACAGCCCGTTCGGGCCGCGGTAGTCGGGGATGCCGGAGTCGGTCGAGACGCCGGCACCGCTCAGGATGGCGACGAGGGGCTTGCTGGTCATGCGGCCGAGCGTAGGACGCCGGGGCCCGCCGGGCGAACGGATTGTGCCGTCACGGGATGTGCCGCCCCGGGTGTGCCGTCTCGGCGGGTGCGGCCACGCGGGTGCGGTCAGGGGGTGTGCCCTCAGGCGTCGACCCGGCGGCCGTTCTCCAGCTCGGCCGTCCCCGAGCCCTCCGCCAGCGCGTCCAGCGCCGCCAGCACCCGGCCGTGCAGGGAGCCGCGCAGGTGGTCGCCCAGTTCCTCGCGCGGCACCAGCCGCCAGGACAGCAACTCCTCCTCCTGCAAGCGGATCGCCTTGAGGTCGTCCTCGGACAGGACCCCGCCGTCGTACAGGTACGCCACGATCGGCGGCCGGCCCGTCCCGCTCGCCCAGTCCACCGCGAGCAGCCGGCCGAGCGGCAGGTCCAGCCCGATCTCCTCGACGGTCTCCCGCCACGCGCCCTGCCTCGGGGTCTCCCCCCGGTCGGACTCGATGGTCCCGCCGGGCAGCGTCCACCCCTCGCGGTAGTTGGGCTCGACGAGAAGTACCCGTCCCTCGGCGTCCCGGAAGACCGCGGCGGCACCGGCGAGGACGCGGGGGAGACCGGCGATGTAGGTGGCGTAGTCAGGAGTGGTCATCCCGGAAGCGTAACGAGCCCGCGGCCGGACACGGCGGGAGCACGGGGCCGGACACGGCGGAGAACGGGGCCGGCCACGGCGGGGGGACGGGGCCGTCGTGCCGACCCGCACCACCCGGCCTCCGCGCCGGCGCCCACCGGCTCGCCGGGCGGCCGCGGGTCCACCCTGCGGGCAGGGGCATGACGGCGTGGCCGTCCTGCGGTTAAGGTCGCAGCGGCGCGACTGCCTTGACGTGCGCAAGGCTCGGAGAGCAAGGGGAGAGCAAGGTGGCTGACGCTGCAGTGGACGGGGCCCGCCGGGTACTCGTCGCCGCGGACAAGTTCAAGGGGTCGCTGACGGCCGTCGAGGTCGCCGAGCGGGTGACGGCCGGACTGCGCCGCGTCGTGCCGGGCCTGGGCGTCGAGGCCCTGCCCGTGGCCGACGGCGGCGACGGCACCGTCGCCGCCGCGGTGGCGGCCGGGTTCGAACGCCGGGAGGTACGGGTCGCAGGGCCCCTCGGCGACCAGGTGACCGCGGCGTACGCGCTGCGCGAGGGCACCGCGGTCGTGGAGATGGCCGAGGCCAGTGGCCTGCAGCGGCTGCCCGAGGGCGTACTCGCACCGCTCACCGCGTCCACGTACGGCTCCGGTGAGCTGCTGCGGGCCGCGCTGGACGCGGGGGCGCGGACGATCGTGTTCGGGGTCGGCGGCAGCGCGACCACCGACGGCGGCGCCGGGATGCTGTCCGCGCTGGGCGCGCGGTTCCTCGGCCGGGACGGGGAGCCGGTCGCGCCGGGCGGGGGCGGCCTCGCGGGCCTGGCCTCGGCCGACCTGTCGGGCATCGACCCGCGGTTGTCCGGCGTCGAGCTGGTCCTCGCGAGCGACGTCGACAATCCGCTGACCGGGCCGAAGGGTGCCCCGGCGGTCTACGGCCCGCAGAAGGGCGCGTCCCCCCAGGACGTGGAGGCCCTGGACGCGGCCCTCACGCACTTCGCGACGGTGCTGGAGAAGACGGAGACCGTGGGAGCGCGGGCCGCCGAGTACGCCGCCTCGCCGGGCGCCGGTGCCGCGGGCGGCATCGGCTTCGGCGCGATGCTGCTCGGGGCGCGGTTCAGGCCCGGCATCGAGGTGATGCTGGACGTGCTCGGCTTCGCGCCGGCGCTGGAGCGGGCGGACCTGGTGATCACGGGGGAGGGCTCGCTGGACGAGCAGACCCTGCACGGGAAGGCCCCGGCGGGCGTCGCCGCGGCGGGGCGGGCCGCGGGCAAGGAGGTCGTCGCGGTGTGCGGGCGGCTCGCGCTGCCGGCCGAGGCGCTGGGGCGGGCCGGGATCCGGCGGGCGTATCCGCTGACGGATGTCGAGCCGGACGTGGCGAAGTGCATCGCCGAGGCCGGACCGATCCTGGAACGGGTCGCGGAGCGCGTCGCGCGGGACTTCCTGGTCTAGACGAGTCTCGCCCCCGCCGGAACCTCACCCGTGCGAACGAAAGGGCCCCGGACCCGACCCGGGTCCGGGGCCCATCCAGCGGAGCGTCACGGCAACTGCGCCGCCCGCGCCTCCCGCCGGTTGTCACGGAAGTTGTTCACCCGCCGAGCCGTCGCGAACAGCGGAATCACCGCGCCCATCACCAGCTGCAACGCGCATCCCGTCTGGAGCAGCAGCTGCCCGCTCGGCGCGTCGAAGGCCCAGCCGGCCAGCAGCCCCATCGACAGCACGATCCACGCGAGCATCGCCACCGCGAGGCGCCCCCGCGGCTTCGGGTACTCGACCCGGCTCACCATCAGCCAGGCCGTGCCGATGATCGCCAGCAGCGTCGCCACGAAGGGCAGCTCCAGCAGCACGATCGAGACCACCGTCAGCGCTCCGAACGGCGACGGCATGCCCTGGAACGTGCCGTCCTTGACGGTGACGCAGGAGAACCGCGCGAGCCGCAGCACCACCGCCAGCAGCACCACGATCGCCCCCACCGCCGCCACCCGCTGGTAGGCGTCGTGCGCGACCATGCCGTAGACGAGGACGAAGTACGCCGGCGCCAGCCCGAAGCTGATCAGGTCGGAGAGGTTGTCCAGCTCGGCGCCCATCGGCGAGCTGCGCAGCTTGCGCGCCACCAGGCCGTCGCACAGGTCGAAGATCGCCGCGCACAGCATCAGGATGACCGCGGTGGCCGCGCTCTGCCGGGCCATGCCCGACTCGTCGCCGCCCATGAGGTGCGGGATGAGGATGCCCGTGGTGGTGAAGTACACCGCCATGAAGCCGCACGTGGCGTTGCCCAGGGTGAGCGTGTCGGCTATCGACAGGCGGAGAGAGAGGGGCATCTCCTCCTCGTCGTCCATCTCGTCGGCCTCCGGTACCCATCCGGCCTGGGTCTGTGGATCAATCACGGTCAATTCGAGTCACCCCTGCCACCGTCTTCTGACCCACCTCGACCGCGACCTCCACGCCCTCCGGCAGGTACAGGTCGACGCGCGAGCCGAAGCGGATCAGACCGATCCGGTCGCCCTGCTCGACCTTCGTGCCCTGCGGCAGGTACGGGACGATGCGGCGGGCCACCGCGCCGGCGATCTGGATCATCTCGATGTCGCCGAGCTCGGTGTCGAAGTGCCACACCACCCGCTCGTTGTTCTCGCTCTCCTTGTTGAAGGCGGGAACGAAGCCACCGGGAACGTGCTCGACCGAGGTCACCTCGCCGGCCAGCGGGGCCCGGTTCACGTGGACGTTGAGCGGGCTCATGAAGATCGCGACGCGGGTACGGCCGTCCTTCCACGGCATGATGCTCTGCACCACGCCGTCGGCGGGCGAGATGACCCGGCCCTGGGTGATCTCGCGCTCGGGGTCGCGGAAGAACCACAGCATCCCCGCCGCGAGCGCGGTGGCGGGGACGGCGACGGCCTTGGCGGCGCCGGAGCGACGGGCACGGAGAAGGCTGACGGCTGCGGTGGCGACGGTCGGCAGAAGCCACGGCGATGCTCCGCGCGCGAGGCGTACGCCGGCCAGGCTGTCGCGAGATGCAGAGGTTTGGCTGTGGGGCATGGATGACCTTCGTAGCGGATGATGCCGCGCTTCGACGGGGGACGGCGGCTTTCCGGCGATCGTAGCGGCTCCACGCCGCAACTGGGTAAGCCAGGAAGCTGAGTCGGCGGCCGAACAGTGCCTACGGGGTGTGACCTTCTTCTCCAAGAAAACACCCCGTATCCGGACATCTAACCCTGGAATCGATACTCTTCGAGCAGTCGACGGCCGATGATCATTTTCTGGATCTCGGCGGTGCCTTCACCGATGAGCAGCATCGGGGCCTCGCGGTAGAGGCGCTCGATCTCGTACTCCTTGGAGAAGCCGTACCCGCCGTGGATCCGGAAGGCGTCCTCCACGACCTCCTTGCAGTACTCGGAGGCGAGGTACTTGGCCATACCCGCTTCCAGGTCGTTTCGTTCGCCCGAGTCCTTTTTGCGTGCAGCGTTCACCATCATCGCATGCGCCGCCTCCACCTTGGTAGCCATCTCCGCGAGCTTGAACTGAATGGCCTGGTGCTGGGCGATCTGTTTGCCGAAAGTGTGACGCTGCTGGGCGTACCGGACGCCGAGCTCGAAGGCACGCTGAGCGACGCCGCAGCCACGTGCCGCCACGTTGACGCGGCCGACCTCGACACCGTCCATCATTTGGTAAAAACCTCGGCCGGTGACGCCGCCGAGTACTCGATCGGCCGGAATGCGCAGGTCGTCCATGATGAGCTCGGTCGTGTCGACGCCCTTGTAGCCCATCTTGTCGATCTTGCCGGGGACGGTCAGCCCGGGCCGGACCTCGCCGAAGCCGGGCTCCTTCTCCACCAGGAAGGTCGTCATGGACCTGTGCGGCGCCGTGCCTTCGGGGTGACCCTCGTCACTCTTCACCAGAACGGCCACCAGCGACGACGTGCCGCCGTTCGTCAGCCACATCTTCTGGCCGTTCAGGACGTACTCCTCGCCGTCCCTCACCGCCTTCGAGGAGATGGCGGAGACGTCCGAGCCCAGCGCCGGCTCCGACATCGAGAAGGCGCCCCGAATGTCCCCCGCGGCCATGCGGGGCAGGAAGTGGTCCTTCTGCTCCCGCGTGCCGTGCTGCTTGAGCATGTACGCCACGATGAAGTGCGTGTTGATGATGCCGGACACCGACATCCAGCCGCGGGCGATCTCCTCCACGCACAGGGCGTAGGTCAGGAGCGACTCGCCCAGGCCCCCGTACTCCTCCGGGATCATCAGGCCGAACAGGCCCAGCTCCTTGAGCCCGTCCACGATGTCCTGCGGGTACTCGTCGCGGTGCTCCAGTTCCGTGGCGACCGGGATGATCTCCTTGTCCACGAAGTCCCGGACGGTGGACAGGATCTCCCGCTGGATGTCCGTCAGACCGGCGGTCTGGGCGAGTCGCGCCATTACTGCTTCCCCTGTTCCCTCGGTTCGGGGCGGCCCGGCTGTTCGCCGCCGCGCTCCTTGGTGTACGTCTCGGTGGGCACCATCACCTTGCGGCGGAAGACGCACACGATCGTGCCGTCCTGCTTGTAGCCCTTGGTCTCGACGTGGACGATGCCCCGGTCGTCCTTGGACTTGGACGGCCACTTGTCGAGCACGGTCGTCTCGCCGTAGAGGGTGTCGCCGTGGAAGGTCGGCGCCACGTGCTTGAGCGACTCGATCTCCAGGTTGGCGATCGCCTTGCCGGAGACGTCCGGGACGGACATGCCGAGGAGCAGGGAGTAGACGTAGTTCCCGACCACCACGTTCTTGCCGAAGTCGGTCGTCCTCTCGGCGTAGTTGGCGTCCATGTGGAGCGGGTGGTGGTTCATGGTGAGGAGGCAGAACAGGTGGTCGTCGTACTCCGTGACCGTCTTGCCCGGCCAGTGCTTGTACGTCGCCCCGACCTCGAACTCCTCGTAGGTGCGTCCGAACTGCATCGCGCTCAGCCCTCCGGGATCTCGAACTTGCCGGTGCGCGTCATGCCGGCGGCGCGTCCCTTGCCCGCCACGACCAGCGCCATCTTGCGGCTGGCCTCGTCGATCATCTCGTCGCCGAGCATCGCGGAGCCCTTCTTGCCGCCCGCCTCGGACGTGCAGTACTCGTACGCGTCCAGGATCAGCTCGGCGTGGTCGTAGTCCTCCTGGGAGGGGGAGAAGACCTCGTTGGCGGCCTCGACCTGGCCCGGGTGCAGCACCCACTTGCCGTCGAACCCGAGGGCGGCGGCGCGGCCGGCGACCTCGCGGAAGCCGTCCACGTTCTTGATCTGGAGGTAGGGGCCGTCGATCGCCTGGAGGTCGTTGGCGCGGGCGGCCATGAGGATCTTCATCAGGATGTAGTGGTAGGCGTCCGCCGGGTAGCCGGGCGGCTGCTCGCCCACGACCAGCGACTTCATGTTGATGGACGCCATGAAGTCGGCCGGGCCGAAGATGATGGTCTCGACGCGCGGGCTCGCCTGCGCGATCTCGTTGACGTTGTTCAGGCCCCGCGCGTTCTCGATCTGCGCCTCGATGCCGATCCGGCCGACCTCGAAGCCCATCGTCTTCTCGATCTGGGTGAGGAGGAGGTCGAGGGCCACCACCTGCTGGGCGTCCTGCACCTTGGGCAGCATGATGCAGTCCAGGTTCGGGCCGGCGCCCTCGACGACCGTGACGACGTCGCGGTACGTCCACTCGGTCGTCCAGTCGTTGACGCGCACGACGCGGGTCTTGCCGGTCCAGTCGCCCTCGTTGAGGAACTTGACGATGGTGTGCCGTGCCTCCGGCTTGGCGAGCGGCGCGCAGGCGTCCTCCAGGTCGAGGAAGACCTGGTCCGCCGGCAGTCCCTGCGCCTTCTCCAGGAAGCGCGGGTTCGAACCGGGCACCGCCAGGCAGGAGCGCCGGGGGCGAAGACGGTTGACGGTCGTCATGCGGGGACCTCCAGGGGGTCGAGCTTGTTCGCGTGCCGGATCTCGTCGACGATCCGGCCGATGATCGAGGTGATGTCGAAGTCCTTCGGGGTGAAGACCGCGGCCACTCCGGCGGCGCGCAGTTCTTCGGCGTCTCCGTTCGGGATGATGCCACCGGCGATCACCGGAATGTCTGTGGCACCGGCCACACGCAGCCGTTCCAGTACGTCCGGCACCAGCTGGGCGTGGGAGCCGGAGAGGATGGACAGGCCCACCGCGTGCACGTCCTCGGCCAGGGCGGCGTCCACGATCTGCTCCGGGGTGAGCCGGATGCCCTGGTAGACCACCTCGAACCCGGCGTCGCGGGCCCGCACGGCGATCTGCTCCGCACCGTTGGAGTGGCCGTCCAGGCCGGGCTTGCCGACCAGGAAGCGGAGCTTGCCGACGCCGAGGTCCCTGGCCGTCCGGCCCACCCTGCGGCGGACCTCGCCGAGCGCCGAGCCCTCCTCGGCGGCGACCGCCACCGGCGCCGACGAGACCCCGGTCGGGGCGCGGAACTCGCCGAACACCTCGCGCAGCGCCCCGGCCCACTCGCCGGTCGTGACACCGGCGCGGGCGCACTCCAGGGTGGCCTCCATGAGGTTGTCGGTGCCCTTGGCGGCCTCCTTCAGCTTCTCCAGGGCCTTGCAGGGGCGCGGGTGGTTGAAGGGCGGCTGGTAGCGGGTGTCCCGCCAGTGCCGGAGCGAGGCGACGACACGGGCCTCCACCGCCGGGTCGACCGTCTGGATCGCGGTGTCCAGGTCGGCGGTCAGCGGGTTCGGCTCGGTGCCCTCGAAGGCGTTGACACCGATGATCTTCTCCTCACCCGACTCGATGCGGGCCCGCCGCTCGGCGTGCGAGGCGACCAGCTGGGACTTCAGGTAGCCGGACTCGACGGCGGCCATCGCGCCGCCCATCTCCTGGATGCGGCCGATCTCGGCGAGGGACTCCTCGACCAGTTCGTCCACCTTCGCCTCGACCACCTTCGAGCCCTCGAAGAGGTCGCCGTACTCCAGCAGGTCGCTCTCGTACGCCAGCACCTGCTGGATGCGCAGCGACCACTGCTGGTCCCAGGGGCGGGGCAGGCCCAGCGCCTCGTTCCAGGCCGGCAGCTGCACGGCACGCGCGCGTGCGTCCTTGGAGAGGGTGACGGCCAGCATCTCCAGCACGATCCGCTGGACGTTGTTCTCGGGCTGGGCCTCCGTCAGGCCCAGCGAGTTGACCTGGACGCCGTAGCGGAAGCGGCGGTGCTTGGGGTCCTCGATGCCGTACCGCTCCCGGGTGACACGGTCCCAGATCCGCCCGAACGCGCGCATCTTGCACATCTCCTCGACGAAACGGACGCCCGCGTTCACGAAGAAGGAGATGCGGCCGACGACGTCGCCCATGCGCTCCCGCGGCACCTGGCCGGAGTCGCGCACGGCGTCGAGCACGGCGATCGCGGTGGACATGGCGTACGCGATCTCCTGCACCGGCGTGGCGCCCGCCTCCTGCAGGTGGTAGCTGCAGATGTTGATCGGGTTCCACTTCGGGAGGCGGGAGACCGTGTACGCGATCATGTCCGTCGTCAGGCGGAGCGACGGCCCCGGCGGGAAGACGTGCGTCCCCCGGGACAGGTACTCCTTGACGATGTCGTTCTGGGTCGTGCCCTGGAGCCGGGTGATGTCCGCGCCCTGCTCCTCGGCGACGACCT
Organism: Streptomyces sp. NPDC017225; assembly: GCF_044331465.1. Taxonomy (NCBI): domain Bacteria; kingdom Bacillati; phylum Actinomycetota; class Actinomycetes; order Kitasatosporales; family Streptomycetaceae; genus Streptomyces; species Streptomyces sp. NPDC017225. The sequence continues at coordinate 41,825 of NZ_JBIRNE010000007.1, forward strand.
GGTAGAGCGCCAGCAGCCACATGGCCGTGGCGTTGATGGTCATCGAGGTGTTCATCTGCTCCAGTGGGATGTCCTGGAACAGCCGGCGCATGTCACCGAGGTGCGCGACCGGCACCCCGACCCGGCCCACCTCGCCGCGGGCGAGGATGTGGTCGGAGTCGTAGCCGGTCTGGGTCGGCAGGTCGAACGCGACCGACAGACCCGTCTGGCCCTTGGCGAGATTGCGCCGGTACAGCTCGTTGGACGCCTCGGCCGTGGAGTGGCCGGCGTAGGTCCGCATCAACCACGGCCGGTCCTTCTGACGATCGGTCATGCGACGCTCCTCAGACGTTGCGGAAGCGGTTGATGGCGTCGACGTGCCGGCCGCGCATCTCCTCGTCGCGCACGCCCAGGCCCTCCTCGGGCGCCAGGCACAGCACGCCGACCTTGCCCTGGTGGAGGTTGCGGTGGACGTCGAACGCCGCCTGGCCGGTCTCCTCCAGCGAGTAGACCCTGGAGAGCGTCGGGTGGATCCTGCCCTTGGCGATGAGGCGGTTGGCCTCCCATGCCTCGCGGTAGTTGGCGAAGTGGGAGCCGACGATGCGCTTCAGCGACATCCACAGGTAGCGGTTGTCGTAGCTGTGGTCGTAGCCGGAGGTCGAGGCGCAGGTGACGATCGTGCCGCCCTTGCGGGTGACGTAGACGGAGGCGCCGAAGGTCTCGCGGCCCGGGTGCTCGAAGACGATGTCCACGTCCTCGCCGCCGGTCAGCTCGCGGATGCGCTTGCCGAACCGCTTCCACTCCCGGGGGTCCTGGTTGTGCTCGTCCTTCCAGAACCGGTAGTCCTCCGCGCTGCGGTCGATGATGTGCTCGGCACCCATGCGCCGGCAGATCTCGGCCTTCTGCTCGCTGGAGACGACGCAGATCGGCGTGGCGCCGCCGGCCAGCGCGAACTGGGTGGCGTAGGAGCCGAGCCCGCCGCTCGCGCCCCAGATGAGCACGTTGTCGCCCTGCTTCATCTGGGCGCCGTTGCGGGAGACGAGCTGCCGGTAGGCGGTGGAGTTGACCAGGCCCGGGGCGGCGGCCTCCTCCCAGCTGAGGTGGCCCGGCTTGGGCATCAGCTGGTTGGACTTGACCAGCGCGATCTCGGCGAGGCCGCCGAAGTTCGTCTCGAAGCCCCAGATGCGCTGCTCGGGGTCGAGCATCGTGTCGTTGTGGCCGTCGGACGACTCCAGCTCGACGGAGAGGCAGTGCGCGACGACCTCGTCGCCGGCCTGCCAGGCGTTGACGCCCGGGCCGGTGCGCAGGACGACGCCGGCCAGGTCGGAGCCGATGACGTGGTACGGCAGGTCGTGGCGCCTGGTGAGTTCGCTGACCCTGCCGTAGCGCTCCAGGAAGCCGAACGTCGACATCGGCTCGAAGATCGAGGTCCACACCGAGTTGTAGTTGACCGAGGAGGCCATCACGGCCACCAGGGCCTCGCCCGGGCCCAGCTCGGGCAGCGGCACCTCGTCCAGGTGGATCGACTTGCGCGGGTCCTTGTCGCGGGTCTCGAGGCCCGCGAACATCTCGGTCTCGTCCTTGTGGACGGTGATCGCGCGGTACGACTCGGGGAGCGGCAGGGCGGCGATGTCGGCCGGCGTCGAGTCGGGCGACTGGATCGCGGCCAGGATGTCCTTCATGGTCACGGTGTTGCCTCCGGCGGTGAGCGCCCTGAGGGAGGGGCGCTGAGGGTTACGTCGGTGCTGCTGAGGGGTGTGGTGAGGGGTGCCGTCGGTCCGGCGGGGAGGGTGCTGTGCGGCAGCGCTTTGTGGCGCGGGAGGGTGCCTGTGACGCAGGCGCCGGGCACGCAGGCGGTCGCTTGCGGGGACAGCCCGGACACCTTCAACGTATGACACCGCGTGTCACCCCGCAAGGCACTGAGTGCCAGAACTTGGCCTCAGATGAAATCTTTACCCATCAGATGAGCGATGATCGATCGAACGCCGGTCGGCCGGGCCACGAGAAGGGGCGTTGACATGCGAAAACGGCCACCCGGTGGGTGGCCGTTGTCACACAGACGGTGGAGCGGGTCAGCGCTCCTTGAGTGCTTGTTCGATGGTGCGCATGACCTCGTGCAGCGGTGCGTCGGTACGCGCGACCGTCACCAGCACTTCGCCCCGCACGGAGGCCGAGGAGGCGGCCGGCCGCGCGGAGGAGGCAGTGGAGCGCCCGGCGCCGATGCCGGTGCCGAACGTCTTCCGCACGATCGCGAAGGCGTGGTCGAGCTGGGTCTCCACGTCCCCCTGGCCGTCCGCCCGCAGCCAGCGCCGCAGCACGTGGTTGTGGGCGGTGACCACGGCGGAGGCGGCGACCTCGGCCAGCAGCGGGTCGTCGTTGGCGTCGTCGTCGTGCGCGTGCTCGTCGAAGTGACCGAGCAGGTAGCGGGTGAAGAGACGTTCGTAGCGGGCCACCGACGCGATCTCCGCCTCGCGCAGGGTGGGCACCTCACGCGTCAGCTTGTACCGGGCGACCGAGATCTCCGGCCGGGCCGCGTACATCTTCATGACTTCCTTGATGCCGCGGCACACCGTGTCGAGCGGATGCTCGTGCGCGGGCGCCGCGTTGAGCACCGCCTCGGCGCGGACCAGGGTGTCGTCGTGGTCCGGGAAGATCGCCTCTTCCTTCGAACGGAAGTGGCGGAAGAAGGTGCGGCGGGCGACCCCGGCGCGGGCCGCGATCTCGTCGACGGTGGTCGCCTCGTACCCCTTGGTCGCGAACAGCTCCATCGCCGCTGCCGCCAGCTCCCGGCGCATTTTGAGCCGCTGGGCGGCGGCTCGGTTGCCGGCCGCGCTCTCCGGCGCGTCGGGCGTAGCTGGTGTACGTGAGGACTTGGCGGGCTGGGACATGCCCCGAACGTACTGCATGTGCACGCAATCATGCGCGTGACCGGGGATTCCCCCGCCCGGGGAGGGCGGGGGAGGACCGGCCGGGGAGGGCGGGCGAGACCCCGCGGAGGAGGGCGGGAGGGACACGGTCGGTTCGAGCAGCCCGCCCCAGTCCTCCTCGGACCGGAACCGGTCACCGGGACCGGGCTCAGCGGCGGGCATGTTCGCGGAAGCCGCGCCCCGTCTTGCGGCCGAGGCAGCCCGCGGCCACCAGGTGCTCCAGCAGCGGCGCCGGAGCCAGGCCCGGATCGCGGAACTCACGGTGCAGGACCTTCTCGATCGCGAGCGAGACGTCCAGTCCGACCACGTCCAGCAGCTCGAAGGGGCCCATCGGGTAACCGCCGCCGAGCTTCATCGCGGCGTCGATGTCGTCGAGCGTCGCGTAGTGCTCCTGCACCATCTTCACGGCGTTGTTCAGGTACGGGAACAGCAGCGCGTTCACGATGAACCCGGCCCGGTCGCCGCAGTCCACGGCGTGCTTGCGGACCTCGGCGCAGACCTCGCGGACGGTGGCGTGCACGTCGTCGGCGGTCAGCACCGTCCGCACCACCTCGACCAGCTTCATCGCCGGCGCCGGGTTGAAGAAGTGCATGCCGATCACGTCCTGCGGGCGCGAGGTGGCGCGGGCGCAGGCGACGACGGGCAGCGAGGAGGTGGTGGTGGCCAGCACCGCGCCCGGCTTGCAGACCTTGTCCAGCGTGGCGAACAGCTGCCGCTTGACGTCCAGGTCCTCGGCGACCGCCTCCACCGCCAGATCGACGTCGGCGAAGTCGTCGTACGTCCCCGTCGGCGTGATCCGCTCCAGCGCCTGCGCGGCGGCCTCCGCGGTCAGCCGCCCCTTGTCGACGCCGCGCGCCAGGGACTTGCCGATACGGGCCCTGGCCGTGCGCGCCTTCTCCGCGCTGCGGGCGGCGAGCACGACCTCGTACCCGGCCTTGGCGAACACCTCGGCGATGCCGGACGCCATGGTGCCGGAGCCGGCGACGCCCACCGCGCGGACGGTACGGCCGGGGACCGGGCTGTCGCTCGCGCGCGGGGTCGAGGAGTCCGGCACGACGACCGCGCTGCCCGGTGCCTCGTAGGTGTAGAAGCCGCGCCCGGCCTTGCGGCCGGTCAGGCCCGCCTCGCTGAGCTGCCGCAGGATCGGTGCCGGAGCCTGCAGACGGTCGTGGGAGGCGGCGTACATGGCCTCCAGGACGGTGCGGGCGGTGTCCACGCCGATCAGGTCCAGCAGGGCCAGCGGGCCCATGGGCAGGCCGCAGCCGAGCCGCATCGCGGCGTCGATGTCCTCGCGGGAGGCGTAGTTCGCCTCGTACATCGCCGCGGCCTGGTTGAGGTATCCGAACAGCAGCCCGTCGGCGACGAACCCGGGCCGGTCGCCGACCGCGACGGGTTCCTTGCCGAGGTCCAGGGCGAGATCGGTGACCGCCGTGACGGCGCCCGGCCCGGTCAGCACGGAGGAGACGACCTCCACCAGCCTCATCGCCGGTGCCGGGTTGAAGAAGTGCAGGCCGAGCACCCGCTCCGGGCGGGCCGAGTCGGCGGCCAGCCGCGTCACGGACAACGCGTTGGTGCCGGTCGCCAGGACGGTCTCGGGGCGCACGATCCCGTCCAGCTCCCGGAAGACCTGCTGCTTGATCTCGTAGGACTCCGGGACCACCTCGATCACCAGGTCGGCGTCGGCCGCCGCCCGCAGGTCGGTGGAGGTACGGATGCGGGCGAGGGCGTCGGCGCGCTCCCGCTCGGTGAGGCGTCCGCGCTCGACGGCCCGGGCGGTGGAGGACTCCAGCGCGGCGACGGCCGTCGCGGCCTGCGCCTCACTGATGTCGATGCCGACGACGTCGCGGCCGGCCCGGGCCAGGACCTCGGCGATGCCGGTGCCCATGGTGCCGAGGCCGACGACGGCGACGCGGCGCAGCGGGGACAGAGGGGTGTCGGACAGGGGAGTGGCCATCGCGGGACTCCAGGAATGAGGGTGACGACGGGAACACGCCCGGGTGCGCCGAGGGGCGCACCGGGTGCGTGCGGAAGGGAGTGGAGTGCGGGTGTCGCCGGGCTGACTGGCGCACACGCCCGGTGCCGTCGCTCAGGGCGTGCACACGCCCGCGCGGCGGTCTGGGACCGGCCCTGTCCCGAGGCCGAGCCGTACTGCGGTACCTGAGACCCGACTGCCCGACGACCCGAGATCCGGATGCTTGGACTGCCGGGTACCTGGAGTACCGAACCGACTGCTCTCTGCGCTCGCGACGGCCGCGTCACCAGACCGTCGTGAGGAGTACCGCGAGTGGGTAACTCGCTCGTCTGAGATTAACTCGCGGGTAACGAGCGCGCCAGCCCCCGGTGTTCGTGATGTACGTCCCACAGGTCCTGTGAGGCCCCTAACCTCGGTGTCATGGACGAAGAGTTGCGAACGCTCACGGAGCGCTTACGGGCCGAAGCGGCGGCTTCGGGCGCGCAGGGCGCGCAGGGCGCCTCGGCGGCGTACGACCGCCTCGTGGCGACCGGGGACCTGGACGAGCTGGCCGCGGTGCTCACCGAGCCCGGACAGCCGCTCTGGGCCCGTGAACTGGCCGCGTTCCGGCTGGGCGTGGCCGGGGACCGGCGGGCCTTCGAGTCCCTCGTGCTGCTGCTGAACCACCGCGATCCGCCGCGCTGCGCCTCCGCCGCCCACGCTCTCGCCCGCCTCGGCGACCCCCGCACCGCCCGTGCCGCCGCCGCCCTGGCCACCAACGAACTGCGGGTCGCCTACGCCCTGCACCCGGTGCGGCTGCTGGTCGCACTGCGGGCCCCGGAGGCCGTGCCCGCCCTGATCACCACGCTGGAGCGACGGCTGCGCCCGCACGACCCGTACCGGCGCGTGGCGCTCGCCTGCGTCGACGGCCTCGGCACACTCGGTGACGACCGGGCCGGCCCCGTCCTGAACGACGCCCTGGCCCACCCGGCGCTGGCCCAGGCGGCGGTACGGGCGCTGGCGCGCATTCCGGGGCAGCGATGACGCGTCAGCCGGTCAGTGCTCTCGAGTACCGCACCTCGGGCACGGTCACCCCGTCCACCTCGAACGGCTCCTCGGCACCGTCGGCGCGAAAACCCGCCCGTTCGTAGAAGCGCCGGGCGCGGGCGTTGCCCTCGAGCACCCACAGCAGCATGCGCGCGTACCCGGCGGCCGTGCACCGGTGTGCCGACTCCCGGAGCAGGCCCTGCCCGATGCCGGTGCCGAGCCGCCCGGCGTCGACGTAGAGGGCGTACAACTCCGCGTCGGCGGTGTGTGGTTCGCCGCTCCGGTACGGACCGTGGCAGGCCCAGCCGACGACCTGGCCGGCGTCGTCCTCGGCGACCAGGTTCACCGTGCCGTCCGGGTTCACCGTGCCGTCCGGGGCGCGGGCGAGGAGGTCGCGGCGCCGTTCGGCGTCCTCGCGCACGTCGAGCCTGTCCAGGTACGGCTGCGGCACGAGGCCCCGGTAGGCCGTTTGCCAGCCCCGGACACGGATCGCGGAGACGCGGTCGCAGTCGGCGAGCGTCATCTTGCGCACCCGCGCCACGCTCACGGGGCCACGACCGCGAACGCCTCGATCTCCATCAGGAACTCCGGCCGGACCAGCCCGGCGACCCGCACCGCCGAAGCGGCCGGCAGCCGGTCGTCGGGTATGTGCTCGGCGCGGGCCGCGCGGATCGCGGACATGTGCGCCATGTCCGTGACGAAGAAGGTCAGCTTCACCACGTCGTCGAAGGTCGCCCCGGCCGCCGCCAGACACCGGCGCAGGTTCTCGAAGACCTGGCGGGCCTGAGCCGCCGGATCGTCCTCGCCGACGAGCGCGCCGTCCTCGTCCAGGGCGAGCTGGCCGGAGACGGCCACGAACCGCCCGGTGCCGAGGACGACATGGGTGTACTGGGCGGCGGGCGCGACGCCGTCGGGGGCGGGAATCCTGGTCAGCTCACTCATGCGTCCATGGTGGACCACGGGTCTGACAACGCCCCCGACTACCCCCGCAAGCCCAGCAGTCCGTGCAGCGTCGAGCCGCGCGAGGAGGTCGACGCCGCCCTCGACTCCAGCGGCTTCGGGCCGGGCAGCGCCGGGCACACCGCGTCCGCCTCGCCGTCGCCGCCGCGGCGTGGCACGGTGCCGTCGGCCAGGTACGCCGACAAGTGCTCGTCCAGGCAGGTGTTCCCGCTCAGTGTGATGCCGTGGTTCCCGCCGCCCTCCTCGACCACCAGGCTGGAGCCGCGCAGCAGCCGGTGCGCGGTGAGGGCGCCCTCGTACGGGGTGGCCGCGTCACCGGTCGCCTGGAACAGCAGTGCGGGCGGCAGCTCGTGGTTGGTCACGTCCACCGGCCGACGCGAGTCCGTGGGCCAGAACGCGCACGGCGCGTTGTACCAGGCGTTGTTCCACGCCATGAACGGTGCCTTCTCGTACACGCCCCAGTTGGTGTCGCGCCACTCGTCCCAGTCACGCGGCCAGCCGGCGTCACGGCACTCCACCGCGGTGTAGACGCTGTAACCGTTGTCGCCGGCGGCGTCCACCGCCCCGAAGTTCTCGTACGCCTCGACGAGCGGGCCGGTGTCCCCGTCGTTCACGTACGCGCCGAACGCCTCCGCCAGGTAGGGCCAGTACCCGTTGTAGTAGGCGCCGGGCAGGAAGGTGTCCTCCAGCTCCGAGGCGCCGACCTTCCCGCCCGCCGGCTTCTTCACCAGCGCCGTCCGCATGCCGTACCAGGCGGCCTCGATCCGCCGCGGGTCGGAGCCCAGCCCGTACGCCCCGTCGTGCTCGGCGGTCCAGGCCAGGAAGTCCCGATGGCGGTCCTGGAAGGCGAGGTCCTGGCTGATGTTGGCGTCGTGCCACACGTCCGTCGGGTCGACGACGGAGTCCAGGGCCAGGCGCCGCACCCGGCCCGGGTGGAGCTTGGCGTACACGGCGCCCAGATAGGTGCCGTACGAGTAGCCGAAGTAACTGATCCTGCTCGCGCCGACCGCCCTGCGGATCGCGTCCATGTCCCGGGCGGTGCCGACCGTGTCGATGTACGGCAGCACGTCCGCGTACTTCTCGCCGCAGGACTCGGCGAAGGACTTCACCCGCGCGAGGTTGGCCCGCTCGACGGCCGGTGTGGTGGGCAGGGAGTCCGGACGCACCGGGTCGAAGTGGCCCGGCCGGCAGTTCAGGGCGGGCTCGCTCCGGCCCACGCCGCGCGGGTCGAAGCCGATGACGTCGTACTGCGCGGCCACCTCGGCGGGCAGCGAGGACGCCACGAACCCGGCGAGCGTCAGCCCGCTGCCGCCCGGCCCGCCCGGGTTGACCAGCAGCGGCCCCTGGTACTTCTCGGAGGTGTGCGGGACGCGGGACAGCGCCAGTGTGATCTGTTTCCCGTCCGGGCGCGCGTGGTCGAGGGGAACGGTGAGGGACGCGCACTGGAGCGACGGGTAGTCGTCCGTGCCGCACTTCTCCCAGTTGGGCTCCGCGGCGTGGGGGACGCCCACGGGGTGCGGAGCGCTCGCCCCCGCGGGGGCGGCCGTCACGGTCCCTGCGGCGATGACGGCGGCGCCGCACAGCACGGCTGCGCGTTGTCTCATGACGTCCTCCGAGGACGGAGAGGCTGCGGCCCGCGCGGGTCGCGGACCTCGCCGCATCGTCCCGGAGGGCGCCTCAGGAGGAACGCCGCCGGACCGCGCTTGACCCGATCGGGTCGGCAGATGCCCTCGAATGCTTGGGGCCCGGGGCCGGGTCGTACGCCTCGGACGCCTGCCGCGGTGCGCGGCTGCGCGTCGCGGCGTCTGTTCCCGGATCTCAGATGAGGGAGAGCTGGACCGGCTCGGCCGGCGTGGGCTCGGCCTCGGGTTCCGGCAGCGCGACCCGTCGCGGAGTCCCCGCGCGCACGGGTCCGATGCCGTACTCCCGCGCCAGGTCGTGCACCTGTCGCGTGATCCGGCGCTGGTACCACTTCGGGGCGTAGGCCCCCTCCGCGTACAGCCGCTCGTACCGGCGTACGAGGTGGGGGTGGTGCTGCCCGAGCCAGGTCATGAACCACTCCCGGGCGCCCGGGCGCAGGTGCAGCACCAGGGGTGTCACCGACGTGGCGCCGGCGGCGGCGATCGCCCGTACCGTCGCGCGCAGTTGGGCCGGCTCGTCGCTCAGGAAGGGGATGACCGGCGCCATCAGCACACCGCAGCCGATGCCGTGCTCGCCGAGGGTCCGTACGATCTCCAGGCGGCGTTCCGGCGCGGGCGTCCCCGGTTCCACGGTGCGCCACAGCTCCGTGTCGGTGAAGCCGACCGAGACCGAGATTCCCACGTCCGTCACGCGTGCCGCCCGGGTCAGCAGGTCCAGGTCGCGCAGGATCAGCGTGCCCTTGGTCAGGATCGAGAACGGGTTCGCCCGCTCGGTGAGGGCCGTGATGACGCCCGGCATCAGCCGGTAGCGGCCCTCGGCGCGCTGGTAGCAGTCGACGTTGGTGCCCATCGCCACGTGCTCGCCCTGCCAGCGCCGCGAGGCCAGCTGGCGGCGCAGCAGCTCCGGCGCGTTCACCTTGACGACGATCTGTGAGTCGAAGCCGAGTCCCGTGTCGAGGTCCAGGTAGCCGTGCGTCTTGCGCGCGAAGCAGTACACGCACGCGTGCGTGCAGCCCCGGTACGGATTGACCGTCCATTCGAACGGCATCCGTGAGGCGCCCGGCACCCGGTTGAGGATCGAGCGGGCCCGCACCTCGTGGAAGGTGATGCCGCGGAACTCGGGCGTGTCGAACGTACGGGTGGTGACCGCGTCCGCGCCGAACAGTGCGGGGCCGGCGGCCCGGGCGTGGTCGGAGTCCGTGAGGTTCTCCCAGCGCATGGCGCCTCCTCGGTAGTGCTGCGGTCCACACAATAGAACACGTGTTCCCTTGATCGTGCGGACGCGTCGCCCGGGACCGCTTCGCGCCCCCCCCCCGATTTGGTGGCCGGACGGTGGGGTGGTTGGCTTGCCCCGACCCCGACAACCAGGCCCTGGAGGTACCCGATGGCGCAGGTCGAGGCGGAGACGGAGCGGATCGTCGCGGCGGACGCGGAGACGGTGTTCGACACCCTCGCCGACTACAGCGGCACCCGCGAGAAGCTGCTGCCGGAGCACTTCAGCGAGTACGAGGTCCGCGAGGGCGGCGACGGCGAGGGCACCCTCGTGCACTGGAAGCTCCAGGCCACCAGCAAGCGCGTCCGCGACTGTCTGCTGGAGGTCACCGAGCCGACCGACGGAGAGCTCGTCGAGAAGGACCGCAACTCCTCCATGGTCACCACCTGGCGGGTCACTCCGGCCGGGGAGGGCAAGTCCCGCGTGGTGGTCCTCACCACCTGGCAGGGCGCCGGCGGCGTCGGCGGCTTCTTCGAGAAGACCTTCGCGCCCAAGGGCCTCGCCCGGATCTACGACGCGATGCTCGCCAAGCTCGCCGCCGAGGTCGAGAAGTAGCCAAAGGGCGGTCGCTGGAAGGCCGTTGAGTGGCTGGGTGCCGTCTCACCGGTTCGAGTGATCTCCATGCGATTCCGCTGTATGCCGTAACCCTTCGCACTTGTTCGCAGTTGTCGCCTCTGGCGGCAATTGTGAGCAGGTGTGACGAGGGGAGCGGTACGTGGGCGGGATCACTCTGGTGCAGGACGAACCGGTCGCCGCACCCCCGACGCCTCCCGAACCCCCCGCTCCCGCACCGCAGTGGGACGCCGGGCTGAGCCCGCGCCGGGTCCGGCTGGTCTTCGTCGGACTGATGCTGGCGCTGCTGCTCGCCGCCCTGGAGCAGATGATCGTCGCCACGGCGCTGCCGAAGATCGTCGGCGAGCTGCACGGCCTGGACAAGATGTCCTGGGCGATCACCGCCTACCTGCTCACCTCCACCGTCGGCCTGCCGATCTACGGCAAACTCGGCGACCTCTTCGGACGCAAGGGCGTCTTCCAGTTCGCCATCCTGGTGTTCATCGTCGGCTCGGCACTCGCCGGCCGGGCGCAGACCATGGACCAGCTGATCGCCTTCCGCGCGGTGCAGGGCGTCGGCGCGGGCGGACTGATGATCGGCGTGCAGGCGATCATCGCGGACATCGTGCCGCCCCGCGAGCGCGGCCGCTTCATGGGCCTGATCGGCGCCGCCTTCGGGCTCGCCTCGGTCGCCGGCCCCCTGCTGGGCGGCTACTTCACCGACCACCTCTCCTGGCGCTGGTGCTTCTACATCAACGTGCCCTTCGGACTGGTCACCATGGCCGTCGTCGCCGTCGTGCTGAAGCTGCCCAGGCCGACGGCCAAGCCCCGCCTCGACATCCTCGGCGCCCTGCTGCTCGCCGCCGCCTCCACCTGCCTGGTCCTGTTGACCAGTTGGGGCGGCACCGAGTACGAGTGGGGCTCGAAGGTCATCCTCGGCCTCGCCGCCGGGGCGGTCGCGGCAACCGTCCTCTTCCTCGTCGCCGAGCACTTCGCGCCCGAACCGCTGATCCCGCTGCGGCTGTTCCGGGACTCCGTCTTCAACGTCACCGGCCTGGTCGGGCTCGTCATCGGCGTCGCCCTGTTCGGCGCCGCCAGCTACCTGCCGACCTTCCTGCAGATGGTCGACGGCGCCACCGCCACCGAGTCGGGCCTGCTGATGCTGCCGATGATGGGCGGCATCGTCGGCGCCTCGGTCATCTCCGGGCAGATGATCAGCCGGACCGGTCACTACCGCGTCCACCCGATCCTCGGCGGAGCGCTGTCCGTCATCGGCATGTGGCTGCTGTCCCGGCTCGACGCCGACACGCCACGCCTGCACTACAGCCTCTGGATGGCGGTCCTCGGCGCCGGCATCGGCATGGTGATGCCCGTCCTGGTCCTCGCCGTGCAGAACTCCGTGCGCCCCGCCGACCTGGGCACCGCCACCAGCGCCAACAACTACTTCCGGCAGATCGGCGGCAGCGTCGGCGCGGCCATCTTCGGCACGCTCTTCGCCGACCGGCTCACCGACGCCCTGGCCGACCGGATCCCCGCCGAGGCCGGCACCGGCCTGCCCGACGCCGAGGCCATCACCCCACAGCTCGTCCACTCCCTGCCCCCGGCGCTGCGCGACGCCTACATCGGGGCGTACGCCGACGCCATGCCGCGGATCTTCCTCTACCTGGTGCCGGTGCTCGTCCTCGGGCTGCTCATCGCCTTCTTCCTCAAGGAGAAACCCCTGGTGTCCCACAACGCCCCCGTCACCGACCCGCAGACCGCGCAGTCCGTCGCCCCCGTCCCCCAGGCACGCTCGCCCTACGCCGCCGGCATCCCGGTCTGCGGCACGGTGCAGCACCCCGACGGCACCGTCGTGCCCCGCGCGGCGCTCACCCTCATCAACGTCGGCGGGCAGCAGATCGGCCGGGGCGCCAGCGGCGACGACGGACGGTACGCGCTGGCCACGCCCGGCTCGGGGGCGTACGTCCTGATCGCCGCGGCCGGCGGCCACCAGCCGCAGGCGGTCTCCGTGACCGTCGGCGAACGCCCGGTGGAACTGGACGTGGTCCTCGGCGGCGCCGGGCGCCTGGCCGGCAGCGTGCTCACCGCGGACGGCAGCCCCGTGCGCGACGCGACCGTCACCCTCACCAACGTCCACGGCGAAGTCGTCGCCACCACCCGCAGCGGACGGGAGGGCGGCTACGTCATCACCGAGCTGGTGGCCGGCGAGTACACCCTCGCCGGCAGCGCCCCCGCCTTCCGTCCGGCCGCGCTGCCCGTCAGCGTCCAGGCCGCCCGGGAGACGCGCCAGGACGTCGAGCTGGCCGGCGGCGCCGTACTGCGCGGCACCGTGCGCGCCAGCGGCGGACGGGCCGTGGAGGACGCTCGCGTGACGCTGCTCGACGCGGCGGGCAACGTGGTGGACACACTGACCACCGGGCCGGACGGCAGCTTCCGGTTCGTCGACCTGTCCTCCGGCGAGTACACCGTCATCGCCGCCGGCTATCCGCCCGTCGCGACCGTCCTCCAGGTGGCCGGCGGCGGCCGCACGGAACGCGACCTGCAGCTCGGGCACGAGGACTGAGACCGGGCACCGGCGCGCGGGCGCGCGCCGGTGTGTTCGCGCGCCACCAATTCCCCCGTTGCCGCACACGGTCACCGGCCACCGCCGTACGGTGGTGACGGCGACACAGATCTTGCGGAGCCGTGGGGAGAGAGGGCCTGACGCCATGGACCATGGCACCCAGCGGGACGCGCCTCCAGGCCGCCGGGCCGGACCCGGCGCCCGTGCCCGCGGACCCCGTGGCCGGCCGCGTCCCGCTGGCCGTCGTCGTGGTCGACCGCGAGGGGCTGGTCTCCCACTGGAGCCGGGGCGCACGGCGGCTGTTCGCCCTGCCCAAGGAGGAGGCGATCGGCCGGCCCGCCCCCGACCTGCTGCCCGTCTCGGGCGTGCTCCCGGACGACGGGACCGAGGACGCCACCGCCTACGGCCAGTACGCGGCGTACGACGGACTCGGGCCCGGCCTGGAGACCTCCCTCGACGGACAGCTGTCCTACCCGGCGGCGGGCCGTGCCCGTCTGACCGTGCCGGGCGACGACCGCGTCGACGTGCTGTGGTGGGCGTACCCCCTGGTGGGACCCGGCCGGGAACGGCTGCTCGTACTGGCCGCCGACGCGGACGGGCTGCGGCGGGACGGCACCGACGGGAGCGCCGGCGGTACGCGGGCCCCGGAGACGAGGGCCGGGGAGCCGGCCGGCGACGGGCCGGTCGCCGAGCGGATCGCGCCCGGCTTCGCGCTGTACACCGACTTCCCCGGCGCCGGGGAACTCGCCCGCCGCCTCCCCGAGATCCTGCCCAGCATGAGCGTCGGCGAGAGCGCCCGCATCGTCGCGCAGGTCCTGGAACTGGGCTATCCGGTCCTGGAGTTCAGCCGGCACGACCGGGTGCCCGTCACCCCCGACTGGGGCGTGCCCCGGCGGGCCGGGCGCAGGGCGCGTCGCGAGCGCGCGGCCCGGGCGCCGGCGGCCGGCGAGCCGGTACCGGACGACCCGCAGGACGAGGCCGAGGACCTGGAGTACGCCGCCGTACGCGAACGCCTGGAGTTCCTCAACGAGGTCAGCGGCCGGATCGGCACCTCGCTCGACCTCTCCCGGACCATCGTCGAGGTCAGCAAGGCGGTCGTCCCGCGCTTCACCGACGTCGCCGGAACCTATCTGCGCGAACAGGTCGTCGCCGGCGAGGGCTTCCCCGACGGCGTGCCGGACACGACGACGATGTGGCACCGGGTCGCCCTGGAGCACACCGACGAACCCGGCCGCTGGGACGACGTCGTACCGGTCGGCGAGGCCATGCCGTTCCCGGCGCACACCCCCTTCTTCCGGTGCATGACCAGTGGCGAGCCGGTCCTGGTGCCCCGCATCACCGAGGAGATGGGCCACGCCATCGCCTCCCAGTTCGAGAAGCGGGACATCCGGCCGCTCATCACGGGCCGTTCGATGCTGCTGGTGCCCCTGAAGGCACGCGACGTCGTCCTGGGCTTCATGATCCTGCTCCGGCACCCGGAGCGGCCCGTCTTCAACGACATGGACCGGGTCACCGGCGCCGAACTCGCCGCCCGCGCGGGGCTCGTGATCGACAACGCGCGCATGTACACGTACCAGGAGAACGTCGCCGAGACGCTCCAGGACAGCATGCTGCCGCACATCCCCGCGCACATGGCCGGCTGCGACATCTCCACCCGCTACCTGCCCGGCACCCTCCTCGGCCGCGTCGGCGGCGACTGGTTCGACGCGGTCAAGCTGCCCGGCGCCCGCACCGCCCTCGTCGTCGGCGACGTGATGGGCCACGGCCTGGGCTCCGCCGCCATGATGGGGCAGCTGCGCACCGCCGTGCAGACCATGGCCGGCCTCGACCTGCCGCCCGCCCGGCTCCTGCGCCACCTCGACGACCTCGCCCAGCGGCTCGGCGACACCCACCTGGCGACCTGCCTGTACGCCGTCTACGACCCCGTCGCCGGTGAGCTGCGCCTCGCCAACGCCGGTCACATCCCGCCCGTCCTGGTCCGCGCCGAGGACGGCGCCAGTGAGCTGATCGGCCTGCCCACGGGGGCGCCGATCGGGGTCGGGGGAGTGCCCTTCGAGTCGGTGCGCGTGCGCGTGCGGCCCGGCGACCGGCTGGTGATGTGCACCGACGGCCTGGTGGAGGTGCGCGGCGAGGACATCGGCGTGGGCCTCGCCACCCTCTGCGAGTCCGCCGCCCACCCGGCCGCGTCCATGGACGACGCCTGCGACACCATCATCCGCGCGCTGGGCACGCGCGGGGGCCGCAAGGACGACGTGGCCCTGCTGATGGCCAGGCTCACCGGCATCGCGTCGGACGCCGTCGCCGAATGGCGCCTCGCCCGGGACCCGGCCGAGGTCGGCCGCGCCCGCGCGGCGGTCCGCGAGCAGCTCCACGACTGGGGCCTGCCGAAGCTGGCCGACCCCGTCGAGCTGATGGCAGGCGAACTGGTCACCAACGCCGTACGGCACGCCCACGCCCGCCCCGTCGAGCTGCGGCTGGTCCGCGCCGACACGCTGCTGTGCGAGGTGGACGACGACGACCACGAACTGCCCACGCTGTGCGCCGCCGGTCCGGACGACGAGGCCGGGCGCGGCCTGCAGGTCGTCAGCACCCTCGCCCGTGAGTGGGGAGCGAGCCGTACGAAGGCGGGCAAGACCGTCTGGTTCGAGCTGACGCTGCCCCGCCGCTGAGCCGCCGCCACTGATCCGTTCCCCCCCCCGGCGGCCCCGGGGGCGTGCGCCGTTGGCATGTCCGGTGAAGGTGTGCGCCGGGTGCTTGTGGCCGTGCGCCGGGCGCGGTACACCGTACGGGCCCGTCGCCTTCGGCGGGCCGTACGTCGTCGCAGGTGGGGAGACGGGCATGAGCGTGACGAGTCGGTACCGGGACGCCTGGGAGAGCTTCTGGAGCGAGGCGCCCGAAGGGCAGGGGTCGGTGTTCTGGGACGCGGAGCCGATGCTGACCGCCGGCCGTCACCTGGCGTACTTCGAGCCGCACCTGACCGACCCCGGCCTGCCCCTGATAGACCTCGGCTGCGGCAACGGCACCCAGACCCGCTACTTCGCGGACCGTTTTCCACACGTCGTCGGCGCCGACCTGTCCGCCGCCGCCCTCGGCCGTGCCCGCTACGCCGACCCCGCCGGCCAGGCGGCGTACCGGCGGCTGGACGCGACCGACAAGACCGAGGCCAAGACGCTGCACGCGGAGCTGGGGGACGCCAACGTCTATGTGCGCGGCGTCCTGCACCAGTGCGAGCCCGACGACCGCCGGCCACTGGCCGACGCCCTGGCCGCACTCGTCGGGGAACGCGGCCGTGCCTTCCTGGTGGAGCCGTCCCAGGCCGCCAGGGCCGTACTGAGGGGGCTGGCCCAGGGCCCCGAGGGACCGCCGGCCAAGCTCGCGCCCGTCCTCCGGCACGGCCTGACCCCCGGCGCGGTCCCCGACGAGGCGATACCGGAGTACCTGGTCGCGGCCGGACTCACCGTCCTGGCGAGCGGCGAACTCCCGCTGGTCACCACGGAGTACACGGCGGACGGCACCCGGATAGAACTGCCCTCGAGGTGGGTGGTGGCGGGGCGGCGCGAGTCGCGGCACGCCGGCGGCGGCTTGTCCGGTGCCGCGGGGTGACGGCGTACGGTCCGTCTCGGCGTCACCACGCCTCCGTGTCCTTCGCCCCCTCCTGGGCGGAGGCCGGCCTCGCCGTCCCGCCGGTCGCCGAGCGCAGGCGCATCGCGAGGAGAGGCAGCACCAGGACGGAGATCATCGCGGCGCCGACCAGCGCGGCGGCCCGGTCCGTGCCGAGGAGGTCCTGGTCGACGCCGATGGTCGTGATCGCGACGACCAGCGGCAGGCAGGTCGAGGCGAACAACGCGAGGGCCGACCGGTCCGTACGGTTCAGGTCCTTCGGGGCGAGCAGGTACACCGGTCCGCCGCGTACCAGCAGGAACAGCGACAGAAAGGCCGGCACCAGCAGGAGTGCGACCGGATCGTCCAGCAACGCGTCCAGGTCGAACTCGATACCGGTGACCACGTAGAACAACGGCACGAGGAAGCCGAAACCCAGGGCCTCCACCTTGCCGAGGACCTCCTCGCTGCTCGCGGGCGCGGCCCGGTGCAGCACGATGCGGGTCAGCACGCCGGCGGCGAAGGCGCCCAGCAGGACGTCGAGGCCGAAGACCTCGGCGAGGCCCAGCATGCAGGCCAGCAGCAGCATGACGAACCGGACCGCGAACTGGCCGCTGCCGCGCAGGGTCCGCTCGGTCAGCTCGCCGAACCACGGCGGGCGCGGGCGCAGCGCCCAGAAGACGGCCGCGGCGGTGACCGCCCCGAACGCGATCAGCAGGGCCGCGGACTCGGCGGGCCGGCGTCCGCCGAGGAGCAACGCCATGGCGACGACGGGACCGAACTCGCCGACCGCGCCGAACGCCGACACCACCGTCCCGAAGCGGCCCCGCAGCTCACCGCGGTCCCGCAGCATCGGCAGCACCGTGCCCAGCGCTGTGCTGGTCAGGGCGGTGCCGACGACGAAGGCCTCGAAGACCTCACCGCCGCTGAAGAGGAAGCCCAGACCGATCCCGAGGACGAGCGAGACCGGCCAGGCACAGAGGGAACGGCGCAGGGTGTCACCGCGGACGGCGGCGAACTCGATCTCGTAGCCCGCCAGGAAGATGAGCATCGACAGTCCGAGATCGGCGAGCGTGTCGACGACCTTGTCCGGGTGCGCCCACCCCAGGACCCGCGGACCGATGAGGATGCCCAGAACGATCTCGAAGACGACCAGCGGGACGCGGAGCCGACGTCCCGTGGCGTGTACGAGGAGTGGTGCCAGGACGGCGGCGGCCATGATCAGGACGAGAGTGCCCGGATGCGTCATGGGGCGCCGCCGTACCGCCGGGTCACGGAGTGACGACGGCGAAGTCGGCGCCCGGAGCGCCGAGCGGTCCCAGTCGCGTACCGGCGTGGACGTTCTCGCTGACGGCGTGCACGGTGCCACTCTTCCCTGCTCCGGCAGCCGGGGCGACCGGGTGTACGCCGTCGGGGGAGGGAGGGCCTGTTCCCGTGGGCAGCGGGGGGTGTGGAAGGCTGGTGCTCGGCGGGTGGGGAGCGACGGTCCTATGATCAGTCGAATCCATGGAGTGGCTGGTCGTAGGCCGTACGAGGTGAGTTCAGTGGTCCATACCACCGGTAGTTGTCCACAGCTCTGGCCGAGGCGGCCGGCCGACGCGTACGGTTTCGAGGCATGAAGATCCTCATCAGCGCCGACATGGAAGGCGCCACCGGTGTCACCTGGCCGGCCGACGTGCTGCCGGGGACGCCGCAGTGGGAGCGGTGCCGGTCGATGTTCACCTCGGACGTGAACGCCGCCGTGCTGGGTTTCCTCGACGGCGGAGCCGACGAGGTGCTCGTCAACGAGGCGCACTGGACCATGCGCAACCTGCTCCTGGAGCGGCTCGACGAGCGGACGCAGATGCTCACCGGCCGGCACAAACCGCTGTCCATGGTGGAGGGCGTCCAGCACGGGGACGTGGACGGCATCGCCTTCATCGGGTACCACGCGGGCGCCGGGATGGAGGGCGTCCTCGCCCACACCTTCCTCGCCAACCAGATCACCGGCGTGTGGCTGAACGACGTACGGGCCAGCGAGGGGCTGCTCAACGCGCACGTCGTCGCCGAGTACGGGGTGCCGGTGGTGCTCGTCACCGGGGACGACGTGGCGTGCGAGGACGCGCTCGGGTACGCGCCCGAGGCACTGAAGGTCGCGGTCAAGGACCATGTGTCGCGGTACGCGGCCGTGTGCCGTACGCCGGCCAGGACCGCCGGTGACATCCGGGCGGCGGCCAAGGAGGCGGCGGCGCTCGCGGTGCGGCACGAGCCGGTGAGTGGGGGGCCCTTCACCGTCGCCGTGGAGTTCGACGCCGAGCACCTGGCGGCGGCCACGACCGTCGTGCCGGGGGTGGCCCGTATCGCGGAGCGGAAGGTGGCGTACACCCACGACACCATGTTCGAGGCGATCCGTACCTTCAAGGCGGTCACCACGATCGCCTCGGCCGCGGTGGAGGAGCAGTATGGCTGAGCAGGCCGGGAGCAGCTACGAGCGCCCGTCCGACGGCACGCCCGGGAGTACGGACGACGCCCGGGCGCTGGACGAGGTCGTGCGGTTCACCTCCGAGCTGATCCGGATCGACACGACGAACCGCGGCGGCGGTGACTGCCGGGAGCGCCCGGCCGCCGAGTACGCCGCCGCGCGGCTCGCGGAGGCGGGGATCGAGCCCACGCTGCTGGAACGCACCGAGGGCCGCACCAACGTCGTCGCCCGGATCGAGGGCACCGACCCGTCGGCCGACGCGCTGCTCCTGCACGGTCACCTGGACGTGGTGCCCGCCGAGGCCGCCGACTGGAGCGTGCACCCGTTCTCCGGGGAGATCCGCGACGGGGTCGTCTGGGGGCGCGGCGCGGTCGACATGAAGAACATGGACGCGATGATCCTGGCCGTCGTGCGCGACTGGGCCCGGCGGGGGGTACGGCCCCGGCGGGACGTCGTCATCGCGTTCACCGCGGACGAGGAGGCCAGCGCCGAGGACGGCTCCGGCTTCCTCGCCGACCGGCATGCCGCGCTGTTCGAGGGCTGCACCGAGGGTGTCAGCGAGTCGGGGGCGTTCACTTTCCACGACGGCGCCGGCCGGCAGTTCTACCCGATCGCCGCCGGTGAGCGCGGCACGGGCTGGCTCAGGCTCACCGCGCGGGGGCGGGCGGGCCACGGGTCCAAGGTGAACCGGGAGAACGCGGTCACCCGGCTCGCCGCGGCGATCACCCGCATCGGTGACCACGAGTGGCCGTTGCGCCTGACCCCGACCGTGCGCGCCGCCCTCACCGAACTCGCCGCCGTCTACGGCATCGAGACCGACCTGCGTGATGTCGACGCGCTGCTGGACAAGCTCGGGCCCGCCGCGGGGCTGGTCGAGTCCACCGTCCGCAACAGCGGCAACCCGACCATGCTGAACGCCGGCTACAAGGTCAACGTGGTCCCCGGGGAGGCCGTCGCGTACGTCGACGGGCGCTTCCTGCACGGCTGCGAGGACGAGTTCCGCAGCACCCTCGACCGGCTCACCGGGCCCGACGTGGACTGGGAGTTCGCCCACCGCGAGGTCGCCCTCCAGGCGCCGGTGGACTCGCCGACGTACGCGCGGATGCGCGCCGCCGTCGAGGAGTTCGCCCCCGAGGGGCACGTGGTGCCGTACTGCATGTCCGGTGGCACGGACGCCAAGCAGTTCTCGCGCCTCGGCATCACCGGCTACGGCTTCGCGCCGCTGAAGCTGCCCGAGGGCTTCGACTACCAGGCGCTCTTCCACGGTGTCGACGAACGCGTCCCCGCCGAGGCCCTGCACTTCGGCGTCCGCGTCCTCGACCGATTCCTGCGCACGGCGTAGCGGACACCCTGGGACCGCTCGACAAGGAACTGGAGGAGAAGTGGGGAAGTCAGTGCCGACCCTGGCGTACGGATCGTGGCCCTCGCCCGTCGACGCGGCCCTCGCCGCCGCGCACGACGGACGGCCCGACGACGTGGGCCTCGTCGGCGACGAGGTGTGGTGGACCGCGCCCCGGCCCGCCGAGGGCGGCCGGCGCACCCTGGTGCGGCGGCGTCCCGACGGCACCGAGGAGCCGGTGCTGCCCGCCCCCTGGAACGTGCGCAGCCGCGTCATCGAGTACGGCGGCCGGCCCTGGGCCGCGCACCTGACCGGGACCGGGCCGCTGGTGGTCTTCGTGAACTTCGCCGACCAGCGGCTGTACGCCTACCGGCCGGGCGACGTTGAACCGCGTCCGCTGACGCCCGTCTCGCCGGTGGGCGGCGGGCTGCGCTGGGCCGAACCGGACGTGCGTGACGAGCACGGCGAGGTCTGGTGCGTCCTGGAGGAGTACACCGGCGACGGGCCCGGCGACGTGCGCCGGGTCCTGGCGGCGGTGCCACTGGACGGCTCGGCGGCCGACGACCGGGACGCGGTCCGCGAACTCACCGGCGACCGGCACCGCTTCGTCACCGGCCCCCGCCTCTCGCCCGACGGGCGGCGCGCGGCCTGGCTCGCCTGGGACCACCCGCGCATGCCCTGGGACGGCACCGAGCTGATCGTCGCGGAGGTCGGCCCCGAGGGCACGTTCCGGGACGCGCGGACGATCGCCGGCGGCCCCGAGGAGTCGATCGCCCAGGCGGACTGGGCCCCCGACGGCGCCCTGCTGTACGCCTGTGACCGCACCGGCTGGTGGAACCTCTACCGCGACGGGCAGCCGCTGTGCGCCCGCGAGGAGGAGTTCGGCGGGCCGCTGTGGAAGCTCGGGCAGCGCTGGTTCGCGCCACTGGACAGCGGCCTGATCGCCGTCGTGCACGGCCGTGGCGCCCCCGCCCTCGGCATACTCGACCCGGAGACCGGCGAGGTCGTCGACGCGGCGGGCCCCTGGACCGAGTTCGCCGCCACCCTCGCCGCGCACGGTGAGCGAGTGGTGGCAGTCGGCGCGAGTCCGCGCAGTTCCTACGAGGTGGTCGAGCTGGACGCCCGCACCGGCCGGGCGCGGGTCGTCGGCGCCCCTCACGACGACGCCGTGGACCCGGCGTACTACCCCGAACCGCGCATCCGCACCTTCACCGGACCCGCCGGGCGGGAGATCCACGCCCACCTCTACCCGCCGCACAACCCCGGCTGTGCCGCGCTGGACGGCGAGCTGCCGCCGTACGTTATCTGGGCGCACGGCGGCCCCACCAGCCGGTCCCCCCTCGTACTGGACCTGGAGATCGCCTACTTCACCTCGCGCGGCATCGGCGTCGCGGAGGTCAACTACGGAGGCTCCACCGGGCACGGCCGGGAGTACCGCAACCGGCTGCGCGAGCAGTGGGGCGTCGTCGACGTCGAGGACTGCGCGGCCGTCGCCCTCGCCCTGGCAGACGAGGGCACCGCCGACCGGGAGCGGCTCGCCGTGCGCGGTGGCAGTGCCGGTGGCTGGACGGCCGCCGCCTCGCTGGCCACGACCGACGTCTACGCCTGCGGCACGGTCATCTACCCGATCCTCGACCTGACGGGCTGGGGCACGGGGGAGACCCACGACTTCGAGTCGCGGTACCTGGAGAGCCTCATCGGCCCGTACGCCGAGGTGCCCGACCGGTACGTCGAGCGGTCGCCCGCCGAGCACTCCGACCGGGTCACCGCTCCCTTCCTGCTGCTCCAGGGTCTCGACGACGTGATCTGCCCGCCCGTGCAGTGCGAGCGGTTCCTCGCCCGCATCCAGGGCCGGGGGGTGCCGCACGCGTACCTCACCTTCGAAGGAGAGGGGCACGGATTCCGCCGGGCGGGGACCATGGTGCGCGCCCTGGAGGCCGAGCTCTCCCTCTACGCGCAGGTCTTCGGCCTGGACCCGCGCGGCATCCCGACCCTGGAACTGACCGGGTGAGGGGAGGGGAGAGGGTGGAGGAGCTGACCCGGCCGGCCCGGCTCGGCCCCGGAGCGCGGGTGGCCGTCGTCGCGCCCAGCGGGCCCGTGCCCGAGGAGCGGCTGCAGGCGGGGCTGGACGTGCTGCGGGGCTGGGACCTCGAGCCGGTCGTGGGGCCGCACGTCCTTGACCGGCACCGGGCCTTCGCCTACCTCGCGGGCACGGACACCGACCGGGCCGCCGACCTCCAGGCCGCCTGGTGCGACCCCACCGTGGACGCGGTGCTGTGCGCCCGCGGCGGGTACGGCGTCCAGCGTGTGACCGACCTGCTCGACTGGGAGGCGATGCGCGCGGCCGGGCCGAAGGTGCTCGTCGGCTTCAGCGACATCACCGCGCTGCACGAGGCGTTCGCCACCCGGCTGGGCCTGGTCACGCTGCACGGGCCGATGGCCGCGGGGATCGACTTCCTCAAGAACGCGCGGGCACAGGAGCACCTGAAGGCCACCCTGTTCGCCCCGGAGACGGTCCGCGTGATCGCCTCCGGCGGCAGCACCCCGATGGTCCCCGGCCGGGCGCGGGGCGTCACCCTCGGCGGCTGCCTCGCCCTGCTCGCCGCCGAACTGGGCACCCCGCACGCCCGCCCGTCCACGCGCGGCGGGCTGCTGTGCCTGGAGGACGTGGGGGAGGAGACGTACCGGCTGGACCGCTATCTCACCCAGCTGCTGCGCGCCGGCCGGCTCGACGGGGTCGGCGGCGTGCTGCTCGGTTCGTGGCACGAGTGCGCGCCCTACGAGCGGCTGCGGCCCATGCTGGCCGACCGGCTCGGCGGCCTCGGTGTGCCGGTCGTCGAGGACTTCGGCTTCGGGCACTGCGAGGGGGCGCTGACCGTCCCGTTCGGAGTAACGGCGGAACTCGACGCGGACGCGGGCACCTTGACGCTGGACCGGCCGGCGCTGCGCTGACCAGGACCGGCGCGCGGCGACCCGGCGTCGTAGGCTGACGGAATGCCGCACACCCCGTCCCGCCTGCTCGCCGAGGGCCCCCGCGTGGTCGTGCGGCACTTCACCTTTGAGGACGGCGCCGAGTTCACCGCCCGGGCCCGTCAGAGCAAGGACCTGCACCACCCGTGGCTCTTCCCGCCGGACAGCGCCCGGGCGTACGACGCCTACGCGGCGCGGCTGATCGAGGACCCGACCAAGGCCGGTTTCCTGGTGTGCGAGAAGGACACGAGCGGGACGGACGGCGGTTCCATCGCCGGGTTCGTCAACATCAACAACATCGTCGAGGGCGGTTTTCGCAGCGGCGCGCTCGGTTACGGCGCCTTCGCGCACGCGGCGGGCCGCGGGCTGATGCGCGAGGGGCTGGACCTCGTCGTGCGGTACGCGTTCGGGCCGATGCGGCTGCACCGGCTGGAGATCAACGTGCAGCCGGGCAACGCCGCCTCGATCGCGCTGGCCCGAGCCTGCGGCTTCCATCTGGAGGGCTTCTCGCCGAGGATGCTCTACATCGACGGGGCCTGGCGCGACCACCAGCGCTGGGCGATCACCGCCGAGACCGTGGCCTCCGGCCGGTCCCCGTCGTAGCGAACGTGAGCGACGTCGCGCGAACGTGACCGACGGCGCCCCCTGTTCAGCGGGCCGACGAGCGGCTTCCATGGGGAACCGTGACGACGATCCGACGTGAGGTACTGACCCTGCCCGCCGCGCCGCTGGGACCGGACAACCCCCTGCCGCCGCTGCGCCCCCTGGACGAGGCCCACCGCATCGACGAACGCGACCGGGCAGGCCTGCCCCGCGACATGGCCCGCCAGGTCGACTACGAACCATTGCGCGGCCTGCTGCCCGTACGGGTCCGGGACGGCTACGACCGGACCCGCCGGGCACGGGAGACCGATGCCCTCGTCATCGAGAACGACCGGCTGCGGGCCACCGTCCTGCCCGGCCTCGGCGGCCGCGTCGCCTCCCTCCACCACAAGCCGACCGACCGCGAACTCCTCTACGTCAACCCCGTGCTCCAGCCCGCCAACTTCGCCCTCAACGGCGCCTGGTTCTCCGGCGGCATCGAGTGGAACATCGGCGCCACCGGCCACACCACCCTGTCCTGCTCGCCCCTCCACGCCGCCCGCGTGCCCGCCCCCGACGGCGGCGAGATGCTGCGCCTGTGGGAGTGGGAGCGGCTGCGCGACCTGCCCTTCCAGGTCGACCTGTGGCTGCCGGAGGGCTCGGACTTCCTCCACGTCGGCGTCCGGATCCGCAACCCGCACGAGCGCCCGGTGCCGACGTACTGGTGGTCCAACATCGCGGTCCCCGAGGAGCGCCGGGTCCTCGCCCCGGCCGACGAGGCCTGGCTCTTCGGCTACGAGAGGCGGTTGCGCCGGGTGCCCGTCCCGTCGTACGACGGGACCGACCGGACGTACCCGCTGAACAGCACCTACCCCGCCGACTACTTCTACGAGGTGCCGGACGGCCGGCGCCGCTGGATCGCCGCACTCGACGAACACGGGACCGGGCTCGTGCAGACGTCCACCGACGTGCTGCGCGGGCGCAAGCTGTTCGTGTGGGGCACGGGACCCGGCGGGCGGCGCTGGCAGGAGTGGCTCACCGAGCCCGGCACCGGCGGCTACTGCGAGATCCAGGCCGGGCTCGCCCGCACCCAGCTCGAACACGTCAGGCTGGAGGCGGAGAGCGAGGTGTCGTGGCTGGAGGCCTACGGGCCGCTCGACGCGTCACCCGGAGGCGAGTGGCACACCGTACTGCGCGGGGCCGAGGACCGGCTGGAGACGGTCCTGCCGCGCGCCCGTGTCGACGCGGCGTACGAGACCTGGCGGCCACACGCCGACGCCGAGCCCGGTGAGAGCCTCGCCACCGGCTCGGGCTGGGGCGCGCTCGAAGTGCTGCGCGCGGGCTGGAAGCTGCCCGGTACACCCTTCGAGGAGAGCACCCTCGGCGACGAGCAGCGGCCCTGGCTGCATCTGCTGCGCGCCGGATCGCTGCCCGGTCCCGAGCATCATCGGCCGCCCGGCGGCACACTGGTCGCCCGGCCCTGGCGGGACATGCTGGAGACCACGGCCGCCACGCCGGTCGCCGAGTACCACCTCGGCATCGCACAGTGGCACGGCGGTGACCGGGCCCAGGCGGTACGCAGTTGGGAGCGCGGCCTGAGGACCGCCGCCGCCGGCTGGCCGCTGCTGCGCTGCCTCGCCGTCGCCGACCAGGAGGACGGCCACCACGAGCGGGCCGCCGACCGGTACGCCGGGGCCTTCGACGACCTGTGTGAGCGGCTGGCGGAAGGGCGGCAGGAGACGGACGACCGCGGCGGCGACGAGGAGTGGGCGGCCGTCTCCGCCGCGCTCGGCCGTGAGGCGATCGAGGCGCTGCTCGCCGTCGGGCGCACGGTGGACGCCCGTGCCGTGTGGGAGCGGCTGCGCCCCGCGACCCGGGCCCGCGGGCGGTTCCGGCTGACCGAGGCGGAGCTGCTGGCCGCCGAGGGCCGCCGCGACGAGGCACGGGCCGTCTTCGACGAGGGCTTCGAGGTCGCCGACCTGCGGGAGGGCGCACAGAGCATCGACCGGCTGTGGGCCCGGCTCGGCGACCGGCCGCTCCCCGCCCGGCACGACTTCCGGATGCGGCCGGGCGGGGAGTGAGCAGCCCGCCCGCCGCTGCGTCCGCCGCTACGCCCGCCGGTCCACGTACTCGTAGATCGTCCCGTCCGGGTGCCGGGCGATCAGGTTGCGGCCCCCGGGCGTCGGGACCGGACCCGCGACGATGTCCGCGCCCAGCGAGGCGAGGACCCGGTGGGTCTCCTCGACGTCGGTCACGGCGATCGTCGCGGTGATCTTGCGCAGTACCTCGAGCTGGGACTCGGGCCCGCTCATCAGCAGGAAGCAGCCGACCGCGGCGACTTCGACACCGCCGCGCTCGGAGCGGTGGGCCCGGCCGCCGGCCAGGCCTTCGTAGAAGGGGATCGCCTTGTCCAGGTCGTCGACGTAGATGCGCAGTGTGGCTCCC
Source organism: Streptomyces sp. NPDC017225 (assembly GCF_044331465.1). Lineage (NCBI taxonomy): Bacteria > Bacillati > Actinomycetota > Actinomycetes > Kitasatosporales > Streptomycetaceae > Streptomyces > Streptomyces sp. NPDC017225. Next base: position 68,114 of record NZ_JBIRNE010000007.1, read on the forward strand.
AGAATGTCCATGCGGACGAGCCTAGTTGGGATCGGCGGGGTCCCACGCGCGGTCCGGCCCATGGAAGTTGCGCCTCCGGGTACTCGGGACGTATGGACCGCATGGATCACTTGGAACACCTGGACAAGCATCTGGTCGACGAACTGGCGCAGGTGGCACGCGAGACCGTGCGCGACGAGCTGCGTGAGCAGACGCGCAAGCAGCGCCGCAAGGCCACGCTGTACGCCGCGTCCGGCGCCGCCGCCCTGTACGCGGGTGCCGCGCTCGCGCTCACCGTGGGCCTGGCCCTCGCCGTCGGTATGCCGGACTGGGCCGCCGCGCTGATCACGGCCGCCCTCCTGGGCGTCGCGGCCTACCTGCTGCGCGGCGCGGCCCGGCCGGCGTCCGCCCACGGCCCGGGGCACGACCGCACCCCCGGCGGTGACGCGCCGGGTGTGCCGCCGAACGGATTCGGCATGCCCTACCCGCCGATGCCGCCCGTCGCGCCCGGCGGGGTCGGTGGTGCGACCGGCGCCCCGGGGGCGGGCACGCCCGCGCCGGGTGGCTCCGGGGCGGCGGCACCGCGCCAGGACGACATCGACCCCGAGGCTCCGCACGGCACTCATGGCCGCGGCTGACCGGCCGCGACCCGGACAGGACGGCACGGCGCTCCCCGAGTGGTTCGGGGGGCGCCGTGCCGCGCGGGTCGGACGTTCTGCTTCAGGTGCTCTGCTTCAGACGCTCTGCTGGAGCCGCGGCAGCACGGTCGTACGGTAGAAGTCGAAGAAGCCGCGCAGGTCGGGGCCGATCTGGTTGACGTAGACGCGGTCGAAGCCGGCGTCGGCGAACTCCTTCAGCTCCGCGACGTGTTCGTCCGCGTCGTCGCCGCACACCCGGTTGTCCCGGACCATGTCCTCGGTGACCAGGGTCTGCGCCTGCTCGAAGTGCTTGGGCGAGGGCAGCACCTGGCCCAGCTCGCCCGGCAGCTGCTCGTTGGCCCACAGGCGGTGCACGGTCCGTACCGCCTCGTCCCGGTCGGTGTCGTAGCAGACCTTGGTGCCCCCGCTGACCATCTTGCCGCCGCCCCCGCCCTTGCGGTACTGCTCCACCATCGAGGTGTCCGGCATCATGGTGATGTAGCCGTCGCCCACCCGGGACGCCAGTTTGGTCGCCGCCGGGCCGAAGCCGGAGATGTCGATCGGGACGGGCTCGTCCGGGACGGTGTACAGACGGGCGTTCTCGACCGTGTAGTGCGTGCCGTGGTGGTTGACCTCCTCGCCGGTGAACAGCCGGCGCATGATCAGGATGGCCTCCTCCAGCATCTCCAGGCGTACGTGCGCGGCCGGCCACGCGTCACCGAAGATGTGCTCGTTGAGCGCCTCGCCGGTGCCGACGCCGAGCCGGAAACGGCCGTTCGTCATCACCGCGCTGGTCGCCGCGGCCTGCGCCACGACCGCTGGGTGGATACGCATGGTCGGGCAGGTCACGGCCGTCTCGATGGGCAGGGACACCGCGTCGGACAGCGCGCCGATCACCGACCACACGAACGGGCTCTGCCCCTGCTCGCCGTTCCAGGGGTGGTAGTGGTCCGAGATCCACAGCGCCTGGAATCCGGCCTGCTCGGCCATCCGCGCCTGTTCGATCAGCTCCGCGGGACCGTACTGCTCGCACGAGAGGAAATAGCCGTACTCGGGCATGGGGGGTTGCCTCCGGGACATGGGGCGGGTGGGTCCCGGGCCGGGTACCCGGCGGCCTGGCCGGAAACCGGCGGTACGGGGCCGTGGCACCGCGCAGCGGGCCGTGGTACCGCCCCGCCGTACGGGCCCGGCGCACGTTTGGGTGCCCTGGTCAGGGGGACGCGGAAGGCTCACGAGGTACGCGACAGCCCGGAGGCGAACCGTGAGCCGACCCCGCATCGTGATCGTCGGTGCCGGCTTCGCCGGGTACCGGACGGCCCGCACCCTGTCCCGGCTCACCCGGCACCAGGCCGACATCACCCTGCTCAACCCGACCGACTACTTCCTCTACCTGCCCCTGCTGCCGCAGGTCGCCGCCGGCATCCTGGAACCGCGCCGGGTCAGCGTGTCCCTGTCGGGCACGCTGCCGCGCGTGCGGCTGGTGCTCGGGGAGGCCGACGGCATCGACCTCGACGGGCACACCGTGCACTACACCGGCCCCGAGGGCGGCGAGGGCACCCTGCGCTTCGACCGGCTGGTGCTCGCGGCGGGCAGCGTCAACAAGCTGCTGCCCATCCCCGGCGTCGCCGAGCACGCCCACGGCTTCCGCGGGCTGCCGGAGGCCCTCTACCTGCGCGACCACGTGACCCGGCAGGTGGAGTTGGCCGCCGCGGCCGATGACCGCGCGGAGTGCGCCGCACGGTGCACCTTTGTCGTGGTCGGGGCGGGATACACCGGTACGGAGGTCGCCGCGCACGGCCAGATGTACACCGACGCGCAGGTCCGCAAGCACCCGATGCGCACCGGTATGCGGCCCCGCTGGATGCTGCTGGACGTGGCGCCCCGGGTGCTGCCCGAGATGGACGAACGGCTCTCCCGCACCGCCGACCGGGTACTGCGGCAGCGGGGCGTCGACGTGCGGATGGGGACCTCCGTGAAGGAGGCCACGCACGACGGGGTCCTGCTGACCGACGGCACGAGTGTCGACACGCGCACGCTGGTGTGGTGCGTGGGCGTACGGCCCGACCCCCTGGTGGAGTCCCTCGGGCTGCCCATGGAACGCGGCCGGCTGCTCGTGGACCCGCACCTCCAGGTGCCCGGGCGGCCCGAACTGTTCGCGTGCGGTGACGTGGCCGCGGTGCCGGACCTGAACCAGCCGGGCCAGTACACGCCGATGACCGCGCAGCACGCGTGGCGGCACGGCAAGGTCTGCGCGCGGAACGTCGCCGCGTCGCTCGGTGTCGGCGGGGAGCGGAGGGCGTACCGCCACCGTGACATGGGATTCGTCGTGGACCTGGGCGGCGTGAAGGCCGCCGCCAACCCGCTGGGGGTGCCGATGTCCGGTCCGGCGGCGGGCGTGGTGACGCGGGGCTACCACCTCGCGGCGATGCCGGGCAATCGGGTGCGGGTGGCCGCGGACTGGTTGCTCGACGCGGTACTGCCCCGCCAGGCGGTCCAGCTGGGCCTCGTACGGTCCTGGTCCGTGCCCCTGGAATCGGCGTCGCCGGAGGTGGCGCGGGTGCCGGGCGGGGCGGACACCCGGAAGAAGGCGGGGACGGCGGACGGAGACGGCCCGGGGCGCCGAGCCGCCCCCGAGCCCGCGGAGGACCGCCGGTCGCGTACCGAACCCGCCGACGGCAAGCCGACGACGCCGACGCCGCCGACGGGCACGCCCGCTGGTGAGCCGGCCAAGAGCCAGCCTGGTGGTGAGCCGGCCAAGAGCCAGCCCGGTGGTGAGCCCGCGAGGAACCAGCCCGGCGCTGAGCCGGCCAAGAGCCAGCCCGGTGGTGGGCCCGCCAAGAGCCGGCCCGGCGCTGAGCCGGCCAAGGGAGGCCGCCCGGCCGACGCCTCCGCCGGGTCCCGCCCCGCCGGGACGCCCGCCAAGCCGCCGTCCACCACTGCGCCCGCCAAGCCGCCCTCCGCCAATGCGCCCGCCGAGCCACGGCGCCCGGGTGCTGGGCCGGGCAAACCCCGGCCCACCGGTGCGGCACCCGGTAAACCCCGGACCACCGGAGCCGCGCCCACCCCCGCCCGGTCCGCCGGCGCGCCCGACGACCCCGGCCCCGAACCCCCGGCGGACCAGCCGCCCCCCGGACCCGACATCGCCCCCGGCCCCGTCAAGCGTTCCGACGGCCGCGGAGTGGAAGGAGACTCATGAACACCGGTGAACTCGTCGACCTCGGACAGCAGCTGCGCGTCGACAGCGTACGGACGTCCGCCGCCGCGGGCTCCGGACACCCGACCTCCTCGATGTCCGCCGCGGACCTGATGGCCGTACTCCTGGCCAACCACCTCCGCTACGACTTCGAGCGCCCCGCCCACCCCGGCAACGACCGCTTCGTCCTCTCCAAGGGACACGCCTCACCCCTGCTCTACTCCGCCTACAAGGCGGCCGGCGCCATCGACGACGAGGAACTGCTCACCTTCCGCAAGCTGGGCAGCCGCCTGGAGGGGCACCCCACCCCGCAGCGGCTGCCGTGGGTCGAGACGGCCACCGGTTCACTCGGCCAGGGGCTCCCCGTGGGTGTCGGCATCGCGCTGTCCGGCAAGCGGCTGGACCACGCCGACTACCGTGTGTGGGTGCTGTGCGGCGACAGCGAGATGGCCGAGGGGTCCGTGTGGGAGGCCGCCGAGCACGCCGGGTACGAGAACCTCGACAACCTCACCGTGATCGTCGACGTCAACCGGCTGGGCCAGCGGGGTCAGACCCGGCACGGCCACGACCTCGACGCGTACGCGCGCCGCTTCCGGGCCTTCGACTGGCACACGATCGAGATCGACGGCCACGACGTGGACGCCATCGATCGCGCCTACGGCGAGGCCCTGTCCACCAGGGGCCAGCCCACCGCGATCATCGCCCGCACCCTCAAGGGCAAGGGCGTCGAGGCCGTGGAGGACCGCGAGGGCCAGCACGGCAAGCCCCTCCCCGAGGCCGAGGAGGCCATCGCGGAACTCGGCGGCCCGCGCGACCTCCGGGTCCGGGTGCAGGAGCCGCCGTCCGCACGGGCACTGCACTCGGCCGGCACCGGTCAGACCGAGCTGCCCCGCTACGACAAGGGCGACGAGGTCGCCACCCGCAACGCCTTCGGCGAGGCGCTCGCCGCACTCGGCACCGCCCGCGGCGACGTCGTCGCCCTCGACGGCGAGGTCGGCGACTCCACCCGCGCCGAGTTCTTCGCCAAGGAACACCCCGAGCGCTACTTCGAGTGCTACATCGCCGAACAGCAGATGGTCGCCACCGCGGTGGGCATGGCGGCACGCGGCTGGGTCCCGTACGCCACCACCTTCGCCGCCTTCCTCACCCGCGCCCACGACTTCGTGCGCATGGCGTCGATCAGCGGCTCCGGCCTCAACCTGGTCGGCTCCCACGCGGGCGTCGCCATCGGCCAGGACGGCCCCAGCCAGATGGGCCTGGAGGACCTCGCGATGATGCGGGCCATCCACGGTTCGACCGTGCTCTACCCGTGCGACGCCAACCAGGCCGCCCGCCTCGTCGCCGAGATGGCCGGCCTGGAGGGGATCCGCTACCTGCGTACCTCACGGGGCGAGAGCAAGGTGATCTACGGCGCCGACGAGGAGTTCCCCGTCGGCGGCAGCAAGGTGCCGCGCTCCTCCGACCGCGACCGGCTGACCGTCGTCGCGGCCGGTGTCACCCTGCACGAGGCGCTCGCCGCCGCCGACGCGCTCGGCCAGGACGACATCCCGGTCCGGGTGATCGACCTGTACTCGGTCAAGCCCGTCGACCGAGCCACCCTGCGGAAGGCCGCCGAGGAAACCGGCTGCCTGGTGACCGTGGAGGACCACCGCCAGGAGGGCGGCATCGGCGACGCCGTCCTCGACGCCTTCTGCGACGGACGGCCCGTGCCCCGTCTGGTCCGGCTCGCCGTCGGGACGATGCCGGGCTCCGCGACCCCGGCCGAGGAGCTGCACGCCGCCGGGATCGACGCCGAGTCCATCGAGGCCGCCGTACGGATGCTGGTGGAGCAGGCGATCATCCCGTGAGCGGTGGCGCCGCACGGACCGTCCGGGCAGGCCGGCACAGGGTGGAGGTACACCGGCCGGACAAGGTGCTGTTCCCCACGGGTGACGGCGGCGCCGGGGGAGGCGGCGGCGCGAAGGAGTACACCAAGAGCGACCTTGTCGACTACTACCGTGCCGTCGCCCCCTTCATGCTGCCGCACCTGCGGGGCCGCCCCCTGATGCTGGAGCGGCACCCGGACGGCGTCGACGGACCGCGGTTCATGCAGAAGAACACCCCGGAGCACTACCCGGACTGGATCGGCCGCGTCGAGGTGGGCAAGGAGGGCGGCACCGTCCGCCACACCGTCTGCGACGACACCGCCACCCTCCTCTACCTCGCCGACCAGGCCGCCCTCACCCTGCACCGCTGGCTGTCCCGGGCCGGGCAGGTGGACCGGCCGGACCGGATGGTCTTCGACCTCGACCCGGCCGGCGACGACTTCGAGGCCGTACGGGAGGCGGCCCGGCTGCTGGGCGAGCTGCTCGACGAGCTGGAACTGCCCTCGGCCCTCATGACCACCGGGTCCCGAGGACTCCACGTGGTCGTTCCGCTGAGCGCACGTCAGGACTTCGGCGACGTACGGGAGTTCGCCCGGGACGTCGCCGAAGTGCTGACCGCGGCCCATCCCGACCGGCTCACCACCGCCGCCCGCAAGAAGGACCGCGGCGATCGGCTCTACCTCGACATCCAGCGCAACGCCTACGCGCAGACGGCGGTCGCCCCCTTCACCGTCCGCGCCCGGTCCGGCGCACCCGTGGCCACCCCCGTCTCGTGGGACCAGCTGGACGACCCCGCGCTGCACGCCCGCCGCTGGACGATCGCGGACGCCGTCGACCAGGCGCGCACCCGGCCCTGGGCCGGGGCCATGAGCCGCCCCCGGGCCCTGGGCCCCGCCCGGCGGCGGCTGAACGCCCTGCGCGGCTGAGCCGGCCCGGGGCCGTAGGGGGGCATCCGCGGGTGGCACATGCATGCGCCCGTGGAGGTTTGGCGAACACTCTTGCGGCCACACGGAGGGGGAGGTGGCCATGTCGAACACGAACAACACGTCCGAATCGCAAGGCTCACAACAGAGTTCACGCAGAACACAAAAACCACAGAAGTCCCAAGAGTCACAGGAATCACAGGCGTCGCGTCGGCCCCGGCCGATGGAGGTGCTGCGCGAGGCGCGCGCCCAGCTGGCGGAGCTCACCGGAATGACCGCGGAGACGGTGTCGTCCTTCGAGCAGACGGAGGAGGGCTGGGCGCTGGAGGTCGAGGTTCTCGAGCTGGAGCGCGTGCCCGACACGATGAGTCTGATGGGGAGCTACCAGGTGGAGCTCGACGCCGAGGGGCAGCTCACGGGCTACCGGCGAGTCAGGCGCTACGAGCGCGGCCGGTCCGACGCCCGTGGGTCCGGCGGCCGCTAGGCGGCCCGCCGCGGACCGACTCAGCACACTCACACCCGCGAAAAGACGGAGGAACAGCAGGCATGACTGTCGTACCGGCACAACAGTCCGGCGGTGGAGGCGGCAGTAGCGGCCTTTACGACGTACTTGAGCTTGTTCTGGACAGGGGGCTCGTCATCGACGCATTCGTCCGCGTCTCCCTGGTCGGCATCGAGATCCTGAAGATCGACGTACGTATCGTCGTCGCGAGCGTCGACACCTATCTGCGCTTCGCCGAAGCATGCAACCGGCTCGATCTGGAGGCCGGACCGCGCAAGGACCCGGGCCTGCCCGACCTGGTCGGGAAGATGACCGAGTCCGGCGCCAAGGGCAAGTCCAAGGGGGCGCTCTCCGGCGCCGCCGAGACCATATCCGACGCCTTCAAGCAGGCCCGTGACGAGGACGGCTCCGAGCGCGAGCGCGAGACCGCGTCGCGTCCGCGCGCCCGTAAGGCCGCTCCCTCGCGCCGGAAGGAGGAGCAGGAGTGAGTACGTACGTCTACGGCATCACCGCCGGCTCCCATCCCTCGCTCCCCGAGGGACTGACCGGCGTCGGTGAACCACCGCGCGAGGTACGCGTCATCGGGGCGGGTGACCTGGCGGCCGTCGTCAGCGACGCGCCCGAGGGACTGCGCCCCAAGCGCAGGGAACTGCTCGCCCACCAGAACGTGCTCAGCGAGGCGGGCGCGGGCGGCTGTGTGCTGCCCATGCGGTTCGGCAGCGTGGCTCCGGACGACAGCACGGTCACCGGCGTCCTCGCCGAGCGGGCCGAGCACTACAGGGAACGCCTCGGGGCGCTGGACGGCCGGGTGGAGTACAACGTCAAGGCCAACCACGTCGAAGAGGCCGTGCTGCACCACGTGATGGCCGAGAACCCGGAGATCCGGGCCCTGGCCGAGTCCAACCGGCAGTCGGGTGGCGGCAGCTACGAGAGCAAGATCCAGCTCGGTGAGATGGTCGCGGCCGCGATCCAGGGCAAGGAGGCCGAGGACGCCGTCGTGCTGGAGCGCGCCCTGGAACCGGTCGCCGACGCGGTGAGCGTGGGCCCCGAGTCCACCGGGTGGCTGGCCAACGTCTCGTTCCTGGTGAAGCAGGACTCCGCCGAGGAGTTCCTCGCCGCAGTGGAACGGGCCCGCGGGGACATGCCGCACCTGGAGGTGCGTGTGAACGGACCCCTGCCGCCGTACAGCTTCGTCGAGCCCGGCCCGGCCGAGCCTGCGGGCACCGCGGCCGGCGGGGCTGACGCCGGAGCGGGGTGACGAGATGGGACTGATCTCGGAGGTTCTGATGCTGCCGCTCGCCCCGGTGCGCGGCGGCGCGTGGGCCATCAGACAGGTGTTGAGCGAGGCCGAGCGGATCTACTACGACCCGGCCACGATCAGAGCCGAACTGGCCCGTCTGGAGGAGCAGTTGGAGGCCGGCGAGATCACCGAGGAGGAGTTCGACCGACAGGAGGACGAGCTTCTGGACCGGCTGGAGATCGCTACGCGCACAAGCGCGGGATTGGGCAACGGGACGGCACCATGAATCGAGTGGGAATGGGCCTCGCGGTAGGGGCCGGATATCTGCTGGGACGCACGAAGAAGCTGAAACTGGCGGTCGCCGTCGGCACCATGGTGGCGGGCAAGAAGATGAACCTGACCCCGAAGGGCATCGCCGAACTGGTTTCGACGCAGTTGCAGAACAACCCCCAGTTCAAGGAGATCGGGGACCAGCTGCGCACGGACCTGCGAGGCGTGGGCAAGGCGGCCTCGGGTGCCATGGTGGAGCGGCAGATCGACGCGCTCGCCGACCGCCTGCACGGCCGCACCGCCCAGGTGCGCGACCAGCTCTCCGGCGTGACGTCCCAGGTACCGGGCGTCGGATCCGACGACTCCGACGACTCCCGCGACTCCCGCGACTCCCGCGACTCCCGCGACTCCGAGGTCTCGGAGGACTCGGAGGACGCCGAGGGGCGCGCGGCGGACGACGACGAGCGCTACGAGGAGGACGAGCCGGAGGACGAGCGGTCCGGGCGGGAGCGCGAGGAGCCAAGGCCGCGGCGACGGGAGCCGCGAGGCGAGCGGGCCGCGAAGAAGGCCCCGCCCGAGGCACGGAAGGCGCCCGCGCCCGCGAAGAAGGCGGCGGCCAAGGCACCCGCGAAGAAGACCGCGGCCAAGCGGGCGCAGCCCGCGAAGAAGGCGGCCGGCAAGAAGGCGGCCGGACCCAGGAGCGCCGCCCGCGGCGTGGGAACCCGGCAGTCGAAGGGCGGTGGTGAACGATGACCGACACTCTCGGTTCCGCGGCCTCCACGGCGGGCAAGGCCGCGAAGAAGAACCCGATCGCCGACGTGGCCCAGAGCGAGGCGGCCGACCGCCTCAAGGCGGAAATGCAGGAGTACCTCGCCGCACAGGTCACGCGGCTGCTGACCGGCGTCGGCACCAAGCTCGGGGAGACCACCGGCAAGCTGAACGACATCGCCGAGGGCAACAGCCCCGGATTCGCCAAGCTCGCCCTCGACGGCGGACGCAAGCTCGCCGAGGGCAAGGGCCCCATGCGGACCGCGTTCGAGGTCGGCGCCGGCAAGGTGAAGGACAACGTGGTCGGCGCCTTCAAGAACCTCGGTGGCGGCAAGGGCAGGAAGAAGGGCGGCGGCGGTCAGAAGCCGACCGTCATCATCGAGTACGTCGACGTCGGCGTGCCGCTGCGCACGGCCTACGACCAGTGGACCCAGTACCAGGACTTCAGCACCTTCGCCAAGGGCGTCAAGAGCGCGAACCGTGCCGACGACACCTCGTCCGACTGGCAGCTGAAGGTCTTCTGGTCCAATCGCAGCTGGAAGGCGAAGACCACCGAGCAGGTGCCCGACGACCGCATCTCCTGGACGTCGGAGGGTGCCAAGGGCACGACGAAGGGCGTCGTCAGCTTCCACCAGCTGGCCGACAACCTGACCCGCGTGATCCTGGTCATCGAGTACTACCCCAAGGGCCTGTTCGAGAAGACCGGCAACATCTGGCGCGCCCAGGGCCGCCGGGCCCGCCTCGACCTGAAGAACTACGTCCGCCACATCACCCTCAAGGGCGAGGCGGACGACGGCTGGCGCGGCGAGATCCGCGACGGCGAGGTCGTCCGCAGCCACGAGGACGCCCTCGCTGAGGAGCAGGAGGGCGAGGAGGGCGAGGAGCCCAGCGCGGAAGAGGAGGACCGGGAGGACCGGGACGCCCCCGAGGACGAGGCTCAGTACGCCGAGGACGACCAGGAAGAGGGCGAGGAAGAAGCGGAGGCCGGCTACGAGGAGGAGCCCGAGGGCGAGTACGAGGACGAGTACGAGGAGGAGGACCCGGAGTCCGAGCCCGAGCCCGAGGGCGAGTACGAGGAGGAGGACAAGGAAGCCGGCGAGGACGAGTCCCGTGACGCGTACGACGAGCACGAGGACGCCGACCGCGGGAGCCGTCGATGACCACGCCCAGCCGGCTGCCCGATCCCTACGGCGGCCAGGGACAGAGCGCCAACCTCGCCGACATCCTGGAACGGGTGCTCGACAAGGGAGTCGTCATCGCCGGCGACATCAAGATCAACCTGCTCGACATAGAGCTGCTCACCATCAAGCTGAGGCTCGTCGTCGCCTCCGTCGACAAGGCCAAGGAAATGGGCATCGACTGGTGGGAGAGCGACCCCGCACTCTCCTCGCGCGCCCGGCACGAGGAACTGACAAGGGAGAACGCCGAGTTGCGTGAACGCCTGCGCGAACTGGACCCGGGCCGCGTACCGAGGGAGGCACCGTGACCGGACTGCGGTACGTCTACGCCGTCTGCCGCCCCTTCGACGCGGCCCTCCAGGCCCAGTTGACGGGGGTGGCGGGCGACCCGCCCCGGTTGCTGGCCCACCGCGACCTGGTCGCCGTGGTCAGCCATGTGCCCGAGGCCGACTTCTGTGAGGAGGCGCTGCGCGCCCACCTCGAGAACCTGGACTGGCTGGCCGGGACCGCCCGCGCCCACCAGCAGGTCATCGACGCGCTCACCGCCGTCACCACCCCGCTCCCGCTCCGGCTGGCCACCGTCTTCCGGGACGACAGCGGCGTACGCGTGATGCTGGAGGAGCGGGAGGAGGCCTTCCGGCGCACGCTCGACCGGCTGGACGGGCGGGTGGAATGGGGCGTCAAGGTGTATGTCGAGGCGGCGCCCGAGCGGGCGGCCGGCCCGGCGGAGCCCGCCTCCAAGCCCGCCTCGGGCCGGGACTACCTGCGGCAGCGGCGCATGCGGACGCGGGCGAACGACGATCTGTGGACCAAAGCGGAGGAGTTCGCCACGCGCCTGCACGAAACGCTTTCCTCCAGGGCCGACGACGCGCGACTGCACGCGCCGCAGAACCCCAGCATTTCCGGCGCCGCCGGACGGAATGTCCTCAACGCCGCCTATCTGGTGCGGCGGGACGTCTCCGAGGAATTCGTGGAAATGGTGGACCGGACGAAGGACGACGCACCGGGAATTCGCGTGGAACTCACCGGTCCGTGGGCCGCGTATTCATTCGCCGGTGACGAGGCCGCCGGTGGGAAGGCTTCCGGTGGCGAGGCCGCCGGTGGGGAGGGTACGGGGGTGGGATCATGACCGTCGTCGAACGCCGCGAGATCGCCCTCGTCGACCTGCTGGACCGGCTGCTGGCCGGCGGCGTCGTCATCACCGGCGACGTCACGCTGCGCATCGCGGACGTCGACCTGGTCCGCATCGACCTGAACGCGCTGATCAGCTCGGTCAACCGCAATGTACCGTCGCCGTTCGGGGACTGACGTGAGTGAACATCCTGAGCCCCGCAAGCGCCTCGACCTCGAACCCGACACGGTCGAGCGCGACCTGATCAAACTGGTGCTGACGGTCGTCGAGCTGTTGCGCCAGCTCATGGAGCGCCAGGCGCTGCGCCGCGTCGACGAGGGCGACCTGAACGAGGAGCAGGAGGAGCGGATCGGGCTCACCCTGATGCTCCTCGACGACCGGATGACCGAACTGCGCGACCGCTACGGCCTGCGGCCCGAGGACCTGAACCTGGACCTCGGGCCGCTGGGACCGCTGCTGCCCCGGGAGTGAGCCTCCCGGGGCAGCAGCCTCGTCACCTGTGGTTCACCGTCCGCGGTTCACCACCTGTACCAGCGGCCCCTGCCGCCGCCGGCCTTCGTCCCGCGGGCCAGGAAACCCAGCAACCACAGGACCAGGACTGCCAGGGCAATCCACCAGAGAATCTTCACGGCGAATCCGGCGCCGAAGAGAATGAGGGCGAGAAGCAGTACGATCAGAAGCGGAACCATAATGTGAACCTCCTGTCGTACTGCTTTCCCGAATTCCATCGATCAGGCACCCGTCAGGCTTTCTTTTGGCACAGAATCTCCCCGTGCAGGACGCTGAACCAGCTCTCCGGCCGCTCGCCCCACTCCCGCCAGGCCGCCGCGACGGTCCGCAGCCGCTCCGTCGTCGCGTGGCCGGCCCCGACGGCGATCTCGGCGTATGCCGACGCGACGGTGCGGTCCGCCCACAGGCCGCTCCACCACTCCCGCTCCTCGGGCGTGGCGAAGGTCCAGGTGGCGGAGGTGGCCGTGATGTCCGTGAACCCCGCCTCGAGCGCCCAGGCCTTCAGCCGGCGTCCGGCGTCCGGCTCGCCCCCGTTGGCGCGGGCGACCCGGCGGTACAGGTCCAGCCAGTCGTCCATGCCGGCCGAGGCCGGGTACCAGGTCATCGCGCCGTAGTCGGAGTCGCGGACGGCGATGATCCCGCCGGGCCGCGCGACCCGCCTCATCTCCCGCAGGGCCTGGACCGGGTCGCCGACGTGCTGGAGGACCTGGTGGGCGTGGACCACGCAGAAGGTGTCGTCCGGGAAATCCAGCGCGTGCGCGTCGGCGACCGCGAAGGCGGTGTTGGCCAGCCCGCGTTCGGCAGCCGTGGCCCGGGCCCGTTCCACGATCTCCGGCGCCCGGTCCACGCCGGTGACACGACCCTGTGGGACCAGCTCCGCCAGGTCCGCGGTGATGGTGCCCGGACCGCAGCCGATGTCCAGGACCCGCATGTGGGGCTCGAGGGATCCGAGCAGGTAGGCGGCGGAGTTGGCGGCCGTGCGCCAGGTGTGCGAGCGGAGCACCGACTCGTGGTGCCCGTGCGTGTAGATGGCGGTCTCCCGCGGCTTCGGCATGGTGGGTCCCCTCTCCCGACGATGCGCTCACCGTACGCGCACCGGTCGAATGATGAGACCCACGTATCAGTATATGGACCGCCGGGGCGTCGGGCGAGGTCAGGAGGGGAGTCCGTCACCGGGCAGCGGGCGGTACACCGTGAGTGCCTCGGGCAGCTTCTCCAGCGTCAGCTCCCCCTCCGTCTCCGTCAGTTCGCCGTCGAAGGCCATCAGCGTGCCCGGCGCGACCCCGGACAGGCGCAGTCGGCCCATCTGCACCGCGGCGTGGGCGGGGGAGCGGGTCAGCGGACCCGCGAGGGCCGCGGACAGCAGCCGCACGGCCGGCCGGCGGCCACCGTGCACCACCCGCACGTCCAGCTGCCCGTCCGCCAGGTCGAGCCGGCGCCCCGAGGCGAGGCCCCGACGGTGGTACGTGCCGTTGCCCGCGAACAGCATCCACAGCGGGCGCCGACGGCCCCGCACCTCGGCCTCCAGTGGGTGCCGGTCGGCGCGCAGCACCCGTACGGCCGCGAGCACCCCGGCCGGCCAGCCGCCGATCCGGGGCGACCAGCGCTCCCGCTCGCGCACCAGCTCCGGGTACACACCGAGGCTGAAGGTGTTCAGGAAGATGCCGCGCTGCCCGCCGGAGGCGAAGCGGCCCACGTCCACGCGCACCCCCTCGCCCCGCTCCAGTGCCCGGCACAGATCCCGTACGTCCTCCACGCCCAGGTCGTAGGCGAAGTGGTTGAGGGTGCCGCCGGGCAGCACCGCCAGCGGCAGCCCATGGCGGAGCGCGGTCTCGGCGGCGGCGTTCACGGTGCCGTCGCCGCCGCACACGCCGAGCACCCGGGCATGGCCCGCCGCCTTCTCCAGCTCCGCCCGGACGTCCGCGGGTTCGCACTCGACGACCTCCGCGTCGGGCAGCGCGTCGCACAGCGCCCGCACCCGGTCCGAGGTGCCCGAGCCGATGTTGGCCACCATGACGAGCCCCTCGCCGCCGGGCAGCGCCGGCACCTCGGCACGCGGCCGGGCCGGCGGGGTGAGCTGGGCGCGCGTGGGCACCATGCCCCGTACGGCGAACGCGGCCCCCGCGCCGAGGGCCGCACCCGCCAGTACGTCACTCGGGAAGTGGACCCCGGTGTAGACCCGCGAGAGGGCGACCGCGGCGGCCACCGGGGCCACCGCCGCGCCCCACGCCGGGGACTCCAGCGCGACACCGGTCGCGAACGCGGCCGCCGACGCGGCGTGGCCGGAGGGGAACGACGTCGTGATCGGCTGCCGCTTCAGCTGCCGGATCAGCGGCACCGGGTCCAGTACGGGACGGGGGCGGCGGACCGAGCGCTTGCCGAGGGTGTTGATCGTCAGCGAGGCCAGGCTCAGCGAGGCGAGACCCCTGGCGGCGGCGCGGCGGGCCCTCGGGGTGCGGGACGCGGCCAGGACGGCGCCCGCCGCGAACCACAGCACGCCGTGGTTGGCGCTACGGCTCAGCAGGGGGAGGAGGGGGTCGGCGCCGGGCCAGGTACGGGCGGCGACGGCCTCGAACACACGCTGGTCCAGCCGGAGGAAACCGGTGCGGACCGGATGCGGGCCGGGCGTCGGGGAGGTGAGGTCTACGTCGGGGCTCATGGCTCCCGCCTACCCTGCGGACGGCGTTTCCTGCGGGTGGCGCGCCCCACGTACCGGTGCCCGGGGCCGCGGCGGGGCAAGGGCGCGGGAAAGTAGTTTGCCCCGGACGTGCCCGGAGCCGCAGAATCCGGTCTCATGGGTCATCTCGAAGCCGCGCACCTGGAGTACTACCTCCCCGACGGAAGGGCGCTGCTCGGCGACGTCTCCTTCCGGGTGGGGGAGGGGGCCGTCGTGGCCCTCGTCGGACCCAACGGGGCGGGCAAGACCACCCTGCTCCGGCTGCTGTCCGGGGAGCTGAAGCCGCACGGCGGGACCGTCGCCGTCGGCGGCGGTCTCGGGGTGATGCGCCAGTTCGTGGGCTCCGTCCGGGACGAGACGACCGTACGCGACCTGCTGGTGTCCGTGGCCTCGCCCCGCATCCGCGAGGCCGCGCGCGCCGTCGACGCCGCCGAGCACGGGATCCTGACCGTCGACGACGAGGCCGCCCAGATGCGCTACGCGCAGGCGCTCGCCGACTGGGCCGAGGCGCAGGGGTACGAGGCCGAGACCCTGTGGGACATCTGCACCACGGCCGCTCTGGGGGTGCCGTACGACAAGGCCCAGTGGCGGCGGGTGAGCACGCTGTCCGGCGGTGAGCAGAAGCGGCTGGTGCTGGAGGCGCTGCTGCGCGGCACCGACGAGGTGCTGCTGCTCGACGAGCCGGACAACTACCTCGACGTGCCCGGCAAGCGCTGGCTGGAGGAGCGGCTGAAGGAGACCCGCAAGACGGTGCTCTTCGTCTCCCACGACCGGGAACTGCTGGCCCGCGCCGCCGAGAAGATCGTCTCCCTGGAACCCGGCCCCGCGGGCGCCGACGCCTGGGTGCACGGCGGCGGCTTCGCCACCTTCCACGACGCCCGGCGTGAACGCTTCGCCCGCTTCGAGGAACTGCGCCGCCGCTGGGACGAGAAGCACGCGCAGCTGAAGAAACTGGTACTGACGCTGCGTCAGGCAGCCGCGATCAGCCACGACATGGCCTCCCGTTACGCCGCCGCCCAGACCCGGCTGCGCAAGTTCGAGGAGGCCGGACCGCCGCCCGAGCCGCCGCGCGAGCAGGACATCAGGATGCGCCTGAAGGGCGGCCGTACCGGCGTACGCGCCGTCACCTGCGAACAGCTGGAACTCACCGGCCTGATGAAACCCTTCGACCTGGAGGTCTTCTACGGCGAACGCGTCGCCGTCCTCGGCTCCAACGGCTCGGGCAAGTCGCACTTCCTGCGGCTGCTCGCCGGCGGCGACGTGGCCCACACCGGGAACTGGAAGCTCGGCGCGCGTGTGGTCCCCGGACACTTCGCGCAGACGCACGCCCACCCCGAACTGCTGGGCCGAAAGCTCCTGGACATCCTGTGGACCGAGCACGCCCAGGACCGGGGCGCCGCCATGTCGAGGCTGCGCCGCTACGAGCTGACCCAGCAGGCCGAGCAGACCTTCGACCGGCTCTCCGGCGGCCAGCAGGCCCGCTTCCAGATCCTCCTGCTGGAGCTCCAGGGCGTCACCGCGCTGCTGCTCGACGAGCCGACCGACAACCTGGACCTGGAATCGGCCGAAGCCCTCCAGGAAGGCCTGGAGGGCTTCGAGGGCACGGTCCTCGCGGTCACCCACGACCGCTGGTTCGCCCGCTCCTTCGACCGGTACCTCGTCTTCGGCAGCGACGGACGCGTACGGGAGACACCGGAGCCGGTCTGGGACGAACGGCGGGTGGAGCGGGCCCGCTGACGCCGTCGGGCACGGCGGTCACTTCCAGCGCAGCAGCGCCCCCAGTCCGCCCACCGGCGCCTTCTCCGCGGCCTCGGACGGCAGTGCCGCCGTGACCGAGATCGCCGGGGCGCCGGTCATCACCGCCGAGCGCAGCAGGGCGTCGTCGGCGCGGGCCGACCAGGAGTTCTGCTCGCCGAGCGTCTTCAGCTCGGTACGGCGCACCGCCAACTGGTCGGCGTCCTCGCCGATCCAGACCTCGCGGTGGGTGTCGGGGCCGTCCGGGATGATCAGCAGCTCGTCGATGCGGTGCTCCCGGGCCGCCTCGACCAAGGCGGGCACACCCTCGGCGGCGCCGGCCCGGCCCTCGCCGTCCGGCGTGCGGGCGGCCAGGAACCGGCCCAGCTCATCCTGGGCGCGCGAGCGCACATGGTCGTCGCGCAGCCGCTCCACCTCGTCGTCCAGCAGCCTGCTGCCGGCGCCGCGCGAGGCCTCGGCGACCCGGTCCCGCAACCGCTTGGGCAGCCGCTCGTGCACGGACCGCCGCTCCCGGTCGTCACCCACCAGGATCAGCAGATCGGCGCCCGTCTCCTCCTGGCACACGGCGAGCGCGTCCGCGATCTCCGCCGCGTTGTGCTCCCAGGTGTTCTCCACCCGCAGCTGGAAATGGCGCTCCGACCAGTCGACGCTGCTCGTGCGGTGCACCGGCCACTGCCGGCCGGTGACGCCGCCCGCGTCCGAGCTGCCCAGCGCGCTGCGCAGCTCGAAGTCGGCGCCCTTGCGGTCGACGTAGGCCACCACGCACACCGGGTCCTCGCCGGCCAGCTCCAGCAGTGGCGCCACATGCGGCAGCGGCGCCCAGTCGGCGGTGGTCCCGCCGTACGGGGGCCGGGCGAGCGGCGGATCGAGGACCACCCGTCCGGCGCACGCGAACAGTGCCCGCCCGTGCGGGTCGGTGGCGTGGCGCAATCCCTCCACCGCCTCCTTCACGGCCCGGCAGGTCGCGTCGTCCGCGCCCTGTTCCGCCAGCTCCCTGGCCACCGCGGCGGCCGTCAGCTCACGTTCGTGGGGGGTGTCCTCCGTGTTCCGGGAAAGGTCGACGTACACGGAGGCCCAGGGCCCCTGATGTTCGTAGAGAGGATGCAGAAACGCGAGATCCATGGCTCCCTCCCGGGTGCCGCTCGGGGGTGGTAGTGCTTCGGGGGCGGGTACCCGGACCGCATGAACGAACACGACACGAGGGACGACACCAGGACCGGAGTGGGCACCATGACCGGAGTGGACCCGGGCCGCCTGGACGACCAGCAGCTCATGAAGGAGCTGGAGACCATCCACCGCACGCGTCACGACACCCTGCTGTACGGGTCGAACGACGCGCTGCGGGCCCACAACGACCGCATGGCACAGCTGGAGGGCGAGTGGCTGCGCCGCAACCCCCGGCGCCCGGTCGCCGCGGGCCGCACCCGCGAGGGCGCCCGGGAACGGAACTGCGGGGCGGGCACCACCCCCGGCGGCTGAGTCCGGTGGAGTCCGCTCGCGGGCGGTCCGACACGCGGGCTCGCGGGCGGTCCGACACGCGGGCTCGCGGGCGGTCCGACACGCGGGCGGTCTGGACACGCGGGCGGTCCGACACGCGTGGGGCCCGGCCCTCCGGTGCGATCGTGGCGCACCGGTGGACCGGGCCCGGCGTGAGGCTCTCGCCCTCTGTCAGCCGACCGCCTTGGCGAACTCCGCGAGATAGGTCTCGCAGAACGCCTCGAGGTCGTCCGGTTTGCGGCTGGTGACCAGGATGTTGTCGCCGTGGTCGCACACCTTCACCTGTTCGTCGACCCAGGTGGCGCCGGCGTTGCGGAGGTCCGTGCGCAGGCTGGGCCACGAGGTCATGACCCGGCCGCGTACGACATCCGCCTCGACGAGCGTCCAGGGGGCGTGGCAGATGGCGGCCACCGGACGCCCCTGTTCGAAGAAGTCCCTGACGAACGCCACGGCCTTCTCGTCGGTCCGCAGGAAGTCCGGGTTGGCCACGCCGCCGGGCAGGACCAGCCCGCCGAACGAGTCGGCCGACGTGTCGCCCACCACCTCGTCCACCGGGAACGTGTCCGCCTTGTCGAGGTGGTTGAAGCCCTGGATCTCGCCGGACCGGGTGGAGACGAGCACGGGCTCGTGCCCCGCGTCCTTCGCCGCCTGCCACGGCTCGGTCAGCTCCACCTGCTCCACGCCCTCGGGCGCGGTAAGAAACGCGATACGCATGTGATCGGATTCCCTTCCTGGCGCGTCGGCCGGCGTCGCCGCCCGGCGCGCGTGTGTCGTTCGGCCGTGTGTGTCGCGGCTCGGCGCGGCTCAGCCGCCGCCCGTGGAGCCCGGGTCCGCTCGGCTGATGTCGGCGAGCGCCGAGGCGGGATCGTGAGCCTCGGCGAGGTCGCCGAGGCTCACCATCCCCACCGGCAGCCCGTCCTCCACGACCGGCAGCCGGCGTACGGCGTGCTCGCGCATCAGCGCGGCCGCGTCCGCGGCCCGGTCGTCCGGGGACACCGTCAGCGGGTCGGAGGTGCAGACCGACCGCACACCCGCCGCCATCGGGTCGAGGCCTTCCGCCACCGCCCGCACCGTGATGTCCCGGTCGGTGAGCACGCCCACGACGCCCTGCCCGTCCGCGACCACCACGTCGCCGATGTTCTGCGTACGCATCAACCGCGCCGCCTCGACGAGGGAGGAGTCCGGGCGGACGGCGGCCACGCCCGGGGTCATGACGTTCCTCACGTACTCGGCCGCGTACTCGGCCATGGAGTCACCCTTCCCGGGGCCTACGCGCTCCGTGGCCCGGCCGTTTCGGATCCGCCGCTCTCGGTCAGGGCCACCGCCAGTTCCTGCACGTTGTCGTAGCGCGCCTTGTGCGGCAGCCGTTCCAGACCCTCGACGAGGGCGTCGGGCGCGTGGCCGCGGCGCAGCGCCCGGGTCAGTTCCCGCGGGTTCGCGGGGAAGGCGCCCCGGGTCAGGTTCCGGGCCAGTTCGAGCCGGAGGGCCTCCAGGTACGTCGGCCCGCGGCCCGGCGTCACCGGTCCGTAGGTGACCTCGGGGTCGTCCTCCGCGGCCGGTTCCGGGTCGTTCCACTCCTCGCTGCGGGTGGGGTGCCCGGACCTGAGCAGACCCTGCAGTTCGTGCTTCATCTCGTCGTCACGATGGACGCTCATCCGGTCACTGCCTCGCTGCATGTCTCCCTCCACATCCTTCAGGGGGTGCCGACCGCGTACCCGGGCACCGCGGGCCGACACGGATTCATCCGGACGGGTCCGGTCCGATTTCCCCGGTCACGTGGCGTGTGCTCGCGCGCACCGTCGGTTTGTACGGCGGGCACGGGGAACCCGGCCCGCGACACCACCCCCACGCCCACCCCTCGTCGGGAAGGACGGACCATGGCGGTGCTGCTCGCTGTGTTCATCCCGGTCCTCATGCTCGGCGTGGTGCTGGCCCTGGGCCGCTACGAGGAACTGGTGCTGCCTGGCACCACGCCGCCGCCCGACGACCCGGCCCCGGCCCCTTCCCCGGCCCCCGGCCCGGAGGCGTCCGCGGCCTCGTCGGGAGAAGCGGACATCGGATCAGGAATCGAGAAGCCAGGCCGACCGCACTCCGTCTAGCGTGGCCCTGCCGACCCGCCCGACAGATGGAGACACGATGAGCAGCGCCAGGGGAACGGACCAGCAGCAGGCCGTGCCGCATGTCGCCGACAGCCACGATCTGATCCGTGTGCACGGCGCCCGCGAGAACAATCTCAAGGACGTCAGCATCGAGATCCCCAAGCGCCGGCTGACGGTGTTCACCGGCGTCTCCGGCTCGGGCAAGAGCTCTCTGGTGTTCAACACGATCGCCGCCGAGTCGCAGCGGCTGATCAACGAGACCTACAGCGCGTTCGTCCAGGGCTTCATGCCGACGCTCGCCCGCCCCGAGGTCGACGTCCTCGACGGCCTGACCACCGCGATCATCGTGGACCAGCAGCGGATGGGTGCCGACCCCCGCTCCACGGTCGGCACCGCCACCGACGCCAACGCGATGCTGCGCATCCTCTTCAGCCGGCTCGGGGATCCGCACATCGGCCCGCCCAGCGCGTACTCCTTCAACACCGCCTCCGTCCGGGCGAGCGGCGCGATCACGGTCGAGCGCGGCAACAAGAAGGCCGTGAAGGCGACGTACGAGCGCACCGGCGGCATGTGCACGAACTGCGAGGGCCGGGGCAAGGTCTCCGACATCGACCTCTCGCAGCTCTACGACGACTCCAAGTCGCTGTCCGAGGGCGCGTTCACCATCCCCGGCTGGAAGTCGGACAGCCAGTGGACCGTGCAGGTCTACGCCCAGTCCGGCTTCGTGGACCCGGACAAGCCGATCCGCGAGTACACCGAGAAGGAACTGCGGGACTTCCTCTACGGCGAGCCGGTCAAGGTGAAGGTCGGCGGCGTCAACCTCACCTACGAAGGACTGATCCCGAAGATCCAGAAGTCGTTCCTGTCCAAGGACAAGGAGGCGATGCAGCCGCACATCCGGGCGTTCGTGGAGCGGGCGGTCACCTTCACCACCTGTCCCGAGTGCGACGGCACCCGGCTCAGCGAGGGCGCCCGGTCGTCGAGGATCGGGAAGCTCAGCATCGCCGACGCCTGCGCGATGGAGATCCGCGACCTGGCCGAGTGGGTCCGCGCTCTGGACGACCCGTCGGTGGCGCCGCTGCTCACCGCGCTGCGGGACACCCTCGACTCGTTCGTCGAGATCGGCCTCGGTTACCTCTCGCTCGACCGTCCGGCGGGCACCCTGTCGGGCGGCGAGGCGCAGCGCGTGAAGATGATCCGCCACCTCGGCTCGTCCCTCACCGACACCACGTACGTCTTCGACGAGCCCACCATCGGCCTGCACCCCCACGACATCCAGCGCATGAACGACCTGCTGCTGCGCCTGCGGGACAAGGGCAACACGGTCCTCGTCGTCGAGCACAAGCCGGAGACGATCGCGATCGCCGACCACGTCGTCGACCTCGGCCCCGGCGCCGGCACGGAGGGCGGCACCGTCTGCTTCGAAGGCACCGTGGAAGGGCTGCGGGCCGGCGACACGGTCACCGGCCGCCACCTCGACGACCGGGCCTCCCTCAAGGAGACGGTCCGCGAGCCCACCGGAACGCTGGAGATCCGCGACGCCACGACGCACAACCTCCAGGGCGTCGACGTCGACGTCCCGCTCGGCGTGCTCTGCGTGGTCACCGGCGTGGCGGGCTCCGGCAAGAGCTCGCTGATCCACGGCTCGGTCCCGGCCGGCGCGGACGTCGTCTCGGTCGACCAGAGCCCCATCAAGGGCTCCCGGCGGAGCAACCCGGCGACGTACACGGGACTGCTCGACCCGATCCGCAAGGCCTTCGCCAAGGCCAACGGCGTCAAGCCCGCCCTCTTCAGCGCCAACTCCGAGGGCGCCTGCCCCACCTGCAACGGCGCCGGTGTCCTCTACACCGACCTGGCGATGATGGCGGGCGTCGCCACGCCCTGCGAGGACTGCGAGGGGAAGCGGTTCCAGCCGTCGGTGCTGGAGTACCGCCTCGGCGGCCGGGACATCAGCGAGGTGCTGGCGATGTCGGTGGCGCGGGCGGAGGAGTTCTTCGGCACCGGCGAGGCCCGCACCCCCGCCGCGCACAAGATCCTCGACCGCCTCGCCGACGTCGGACTCGGCTACCTCACCCTCGGCCAGCCGCTCACCACGCTGTCCGGCGGCGAGCGCCAGCGGCTCAAGCTGGCCACCCACATGGGCGACAAGGGCGGCGTCTACGTACTCGACGAGCCCACCACCGGCCTGCACCTCGCCGACGTCGAGCAACTGCTCGGCCTGCTCGACCGGCTCGTCGACGCCGGCAAGTCGGTCATCGTCATCGAGCACCACCAGGCGGTCATGGCGCACGCCGACTGGATCATCGACCTCGGCCCCGGCGCCGGCCACGACGGCGGCCGGATCGTCTTCGAGGGCACCCCCGCCGACCTCGTCGCGGACAGCTCCACCCTCACCGGCGAACATCTCGCGGCCTACGTCGGCGCCTGACCGCGAACGGCCTCCCGCGGCGCCGGTACCGGGTCGGACCGGCGCTGTGGGATCGTGGTGGGGTGACGAAGTTGGAGGACCTGGCCCGGCTGCGCCGGGCCCGCGACCTGATGGACCGCGGATACGCCGAGCCGCTCGACGTTCCGGCGCTGGCGCGCGTCGCCCTCATGTCGGCGGGCCACTTCTCCCGCAGCTTCCGCGCCGCCTACGGGGAGACCCCGTACAGCTACCTGATGACGCGCCGGATCGAGCGGGCCAAGGCCCTGCTGCGGCGCGGCGACCTGTCCGTCACGGAGGTCTGCTTCGAGGTCGGCTGTACCTCGCTGGGCTCGTTCAGCTCGCGCTTCACCGAACTGGTCGGCGAGAGCCCGAGCGCCTACCGGGCCCGGGACCACGCCGACGGCGCCGGCATCCCGGCCTGCGTCGCCAAGATCTACACGCGACCGGTCAGGAACGGAGAAGCGAGGCCCGTGTCCCCGCCCGTAGCGTGAGGCGCATGGACATCAACCTCTCGCAGTGCTTCATCGCCGTCGACGACCACGACAAGGCGCTCGCCTTCTACCGGGACGTGCTCGGACTGGAGGTGCGCAACGATGTCGGGTTCGAGGGCATGCGCTGGGTGACCGTGGGCTCCCCGGCCCAGCCCGGCGTGGACATCGTCCTCGAACCCCCGCTCGCCGACCCGAACGCCTCGGCCGCCGACAAGGAGGCCATGGCCGAACTGCTGGCCAAGGGCCTGCTGCGCGGCGTCATCTTCACCACCGACGACGTCGACGGCACCTTCGAACGCGTCCGGGCCGCGGGCGCGGAGGTCCTCCAGGAGCCGGTGGACCAGCCCTACGGCGTCCGCGACTGCGCCTTCCGCGACCCCTCCGGCAACATGCTGCGCTTCAACCAGCCGCGCAAGGGGTGAGCGCCGCTCCGACGGCACTCGCCCAGCCCTGCCTCTTGCGGGGACCGGCCCGTGATCACCCCTGGCGATCACGGGCCGGTCCCCGTTCCCGTGCCGGAGAAATCGGGGGACATTCGGGTGTTTGCCATGGGGCCCGGGGGGCAGGCGCACATGCAGTGCTTCGGACAGGAGGCACGTCCGTGGGAGCGGCGTGACGCCGCCACGGATGCGTCCGTCCGGGCCGGACGCCCTCCCACGGTGACCGCCCGAACCCAAGGGCCGTGTCGTCGCACCGGTGACGCCCGTCCCGCGCACCGGAGGCTCGACGAGCCCCGGCGCCGGCCGCACCGGCGCCCGGCCGCGACGGCAGGACCCCGCGCTCCGAGGGAGTTGCGACGCACCATGCCGATCCACGCCAGCGTGAAGCACCCGCACGACGACGCCCCCGACACCGCCGACGCCTTCCACCGACTCACCACCCTTCCCGACGGGCCGGAACGCGACGCGGTCCGCGACCGGATCGTCGAGGCCTGGCTGCCCATGGCCGAACGGCTCGCGGGACGGTTCCGCAGCCGAGGCGAGAGCTACGAGGACCTGCGCCAGGTCGCGGCCCTCGGGCTGGTCAAGGCCGTCGACCGGTACGACCCCGAGCGCGGCAACGCCTTCGAGAGCTACGCCGTGCCGACGATCACCGGCGAGATCAAGCGCCACTTCCGCGACCACATGTGGACCCTGCACGTGCCGCGCCGGGTCCAGGACCTGCGCAACCGCGTGCGCTTCGCCGGCCAGGACCTGTCCCAGACCATCTCCGGCCGCAGTCCCACCGTCGCCGAGATCGCCGAGCACGCCGATCTGAGCGAGGAGGACGTCCGGACCGGGCTGGAGGCCCTGGAGAGCTTCACGGCACTGTCCCTGGACGCGGAACTGCCCGGCAGCGAGGACGGCTACTCGCTCGGCGACGCCCTCGGCGGCTCGGACCCGGCCCTCGACACCGTCGTCGACCGCGAGGCCGTCAAGGACCGCCTCGCCGCACTGCCCGAGCGTGAACGCGCCATCCTCTACATGCGCTTCTTCGACGACATGACCCAGAGCCGCATCGCCGAACAGCTCGGCATCTCCCAGATGCACGTCTCCCGGCTGATCAGCCGCTGCTGCGACCGGGTGCGGGAGCAGGTGCTGCGGGACGCCGCCGCCTGAGCGGAACGGCTCCGCGCGGTGCGGCGGTGCCGCAGTGCGCCGGTGGCCCGGTGGGCGACGCGAGAGGTCGTCACGGCGGCGAGTGGGTCGAAACCTCGTACTCACCCGCTCGGGCGCCCCGTTCCCGCGAACGGCGCACGGTGGCGCGCGCGCCGGTACCGGGCGGGCTGTGATGGCCGAGGGGGCGCGAGTGCCGTGCCCCCGCAGCCGTCGCTCGCCGCTCGCCGCTCGCCGCTCGAAGGAGCCCGCTCCATGCGCCGCACCGCCCGCGCCCTGTCCGCAGCCGTCCTGGCCAGTGCCGCCCTCGGCGTCTTCGCGGGCCCCGTCTCGGCCGACCCCGGCGTTCCCCCGCCGCCCGCCGACCCCGGCGTTCCCCAGCCGTCGGCCGCAGCCGGTGAACCCGCCGCCGAGGTGAGCCCGGCCGACGTCACCCCGGGCGGCACCGTCACCGTCTCCGTCGCCTGCGCTTCGACCGGCGGGGCCGCGCCCGCGACCCTGGACGCCACCTCGCCCGCCTTCGACGAGGGCACCGTCGCGCTGCGCAGGGTGGAGGGTGAGGAGGACGGGACCACGTCCGGGCCCGCCTATCGGGGCACCGCGCGGATAGCCGCCGCCGAGGACTTCGAGGCCGACCCGGCCATGGCGGGCTCCGAGGGCGCGTGGACCGTCGACGGCGCCTGCCCGGAGGCGTCAGGGGGCGAGGGCGACCCGTGGAGCGCGACGATGACCATCCCCGGAGAGAACGCCGGCGCCGGCACGTCCCCGTGCCCCGAGCCGGCCGTACCGGGTGAGCCGGCCGTACCGGGTGAGCCGGCCGTACCCGGTGAAGGGGCAGCACCAGGCTCACCGGGTACACGGGGCACGCCGGGCGAGCCGTGCGGCGGCACCGAGCCGGCGTGTCCCGACCCGGCGGCACCGCACGGCGAGGGGCCCGGGCACGGTACGTCCTGTGCCACCGAGCCCGCGTGTCCGGAACCCACCGCCCCGCACGGCGAGGCCTCCGCGCGGGGGAAGTCCTGCGGCGCGGCGGCCGTGGAGCACGGGGTCCGGGCCGGCACCGGCGGGGCCTTCACCGACTCGACGCCCGCCCTGGTCGCGGGCGGCGTCCTGATCGCGGGCGCGTTCGGCGCGGCCGCGCACCGGCTGCGGCACCGCCTGCGCGGGGACGCCGAGCACCGTTGACCCGCACGGCCCGCGGACCACGCGACCCGGGCCACAGCCATGGCAGGGCGGCACGGCGGGTACTGGGAGCAACGACCGAGCGAAGAGCACCCGGTCGGGCGGCGACAGGACACGGCACCACGGACCGCGCGGAGGCACGCATGCGGCGGACGGACCTCGAAGGCCACGACCGTGAAGGCCATGACGGCCCAGGTGGCGACGGTGTAGGCCATGACGGCGTGAGCCATGACGGCGCAGGCCATGACCGCGAAGGCCACGCCCCCGGGCACGACCCCGTCGGGCACGGCCCCGTGCGCTACGGTCCGCACCTCCCCGACGACGGGCTGCCCGTGCTGCCCGAACTGTCCGCCGTACTGGCCGCCGCCGCGGGCCGGGGCCACGACGAGCCGGCCGGTGGCGCCCCCGCCCTCCTGGACGCCGCCTGCGGCTACTGGGACCGGCGTGGCCTGCCCACCGAGCCCGGCCACGTCGCGGCCGCCCCCGGCCCCAACGCCCTCCTGCTCGCCCTGACCGCCGCGCTCGGCGGCGACGTCCTGGTGCCCCGCCCCGGCGCGGCCTGGTGGGCGCCGTACGCGCGGCTGCTGGGCAGGCCCGTCTTCCATGTGCCGACCCCGGCCGAGTCCGGCGGTGTCCCCGATCCGTACGCCCTCCTGGAAACCGTCCGCCGGGTGCGTGCCGAGGGCGGCGACCCCCGTCTGCTCGTCCTGTCCGTCGCCGACGACCCCACCGGCACCGTCGCGCCGCCCGATCTGCTGCACGAGACCGTCGAGGCCGCGGCCGGCGAGGGACTGCACCTGGTCAGCGACGAGACCTGGCGCGACACCTTGCACGACCCGCACGCCACCGTGCTGCTCAGCCCCGCCGAGATGCTGCCGGAACGGGTCACCGTCGTCACCGACCTGGCCGGTGCGCTGCTGCCGCCGGGCTGGCCGGCCGCCGCCGCACGCTTCCCCTCGTCCGCCGCCGGAGACGGCCTGCACGCACGCGTGCTCGACGTGCTCACCGCGCTCGGCGCCCGCGTCGCCGCCCCCGTCGCCGCCGCGGCCGGGTACGCGCTCGCCGAACCCGAGCCGGTCGCCGCCCGCCGGTCGGCCGCCGTGCGCCTGCACGCGCGCGTGGCCGCCGCCGTGCACGCCGCCGTCGTCGCCGCCGGCGCCACCGCCCGCCCCCCGCAGGCCGGCCGCCACCTGTACGCCGACCTCGGCCCGCTGCGCGACGCGCTCGCCGCCCAGGGCGTCGGCGACGCCCAGGAACTGGAGGACTTCCTCACCGCCCGGCTCGGCATGCCCGCCCCCGGCGGGCACCGCTTCGGCGACGACCTCCCGGCCCTGCGCGTCCGGCTCGCCACCGGCCCGCTGCTGGACGGCGGCACCGACGAGCAGCGGGCGGAGGTCCTCACGTCCCCCGACCCGCTGGAACTGCCACACGTGCGACGCGCGTTGTCCGGGCTGAAATCGGTCTTCGGCGATCTCCGCGACGCTCAGCGAGGGGAGCCTCCTCGATGACGCAGCAGCCCCGTCCGACCGCGAGCACGCCCACGTCCGCGTCCACTCCGACCTCCGCCGAGGGCGCCGGCGCGCCGTCGGCCACGACCTCCCCGGCGCCCCCGGACCCCCCGCTCGCCGAACCCCGGCCGCTCGCCGAGCACCGGGTGTGGCCGCGCGCCTTCCACGACCGGCTGACCGCGCCGCTGCCCGGCCTGAAGGCCTTCGCCAGATTCGCCCGCGAGGGCGCGGTGAGACCCGGCCCCGACGGCCTCGCCGACATCCCCCGGCTGCCCTGCGCCCCCGGCCCGCTGCCCCGCGTGGACGCCCGCACCGTCGCCGTCACCTGGGCGGGGCACGCGAGCTGGGTGGTGCGGATCGGCGGGCTCACCGTCCTCACCGACCCGGTCTGGTCCCGGCGCATCCTCGGCACCCCGGCCCGTGTCACTCCGGTCGGCGTCGCGTGGAGCGCCCTGCCGCGCGTCGACGCGGTGGTCATCAGCCACAACCACTACGACCACCTGGACGCCCCCACCCTGCGCCGGCTGCCGCGCGACACCCCCGTCTTCGCGCCGGCCGGGCTCGGCCGCTGGTTCCGCCGCCGCCGCTTCACCCGCGTCACCGAACTGGACTGGTGGGAGGCGGCGCGGCTGGACGGCGTCCGATTCGACTTCGTACCGGCCCACCACTGGTCCAAGCGCACCCTCACCGACACCTGCCGCACTCTGTGGGGCGGCTGGGTCCTCACCGACCCCGACGGCCGGCGCGTGTACTTCGCCGGCGACACCGGGTACGGCCACTGGTTCACCCGCATCGGCCGCCGCTACCCCGGTATCGACCTCGCCCTGCTCCCCATCGGCGCCTACGACCCCCGCTGGTGGCTGAGCGACGTGCACTGCGACCCCGAGGAGGCGGTGCGGGCCGCGCAGGACGTCGGCGCCCGCAGGATGGCGCCGATGCACTGGGGCACGTTCGTGCTCTCCGCGGAACCCGTACTGGAACCGCTCACCCGCGTACGCGCCGCCTGGCAGCGGGCCGGTCTGCCCCGGGAGCACCTGTGGGACCTGCCGGTCGGCGCCTCGCGCGTCCTGGAGTGACCTCAGGCCTTGGCGGGCCCCCGCCAGCGCCGCCACACGCTCGGCGCCCCGCCCACCAGCACGGTCAGCGCGATCGCCGCGGCCACACCCTCCCACGGCTTGCTGAACAGGGCGCCGCTCAGTACGCCGATCAGCTGGTACGTCACCGCCCACGCCAGGCAGGCCGGCAGGTTGCCGCGGGCGAACCGGCGCAGCGGCCACTTGGCCAGCAGACAGGCCAGCATCACCGGTATGCGCCCGGCCGGCACCAGCCGGGACAGCACGAGCACCGCCACATCGTGCTCGGCGAGCTTCTTCTGCGCCTGCTCCAGCCGGTCCTCGGGCGCCCGGGACCGGATCGCCTCCAGCCAGCGCGAGCCGTTCTTCGAGCCGACCCCGCGCCGCCCCAGCCAGTACAGCGCCATGTCCCCGCAGAAAGCGGCCAGCGACGCCGTCACGAAGACCATCAGCATGGAGAACGGCACCGTCTGGTGCATCGCCACCACGGCCGCCGAACTCACCAGCGCGCCCGTCGGCACCACCGGCACCAGCGCACCGATCAGCACCAGCAGGAACAACGACGGATAACCGAACACCTGCTGGGCCGGGTCGGTCGGAATGCTCGTCGTGGCGGCACTCAGCCAGCTCACCGCGCGACCTCCACCCGCACACTGCCGCCGTGCCCCAGCCGGTGCACCGCGACCTCCGGCGCGCGCAGCGCCGACAGGCGCACGAACTCGTCGCCCGGCGTGTGGAACTCGTGGGGGCGCACGGCGTCCATCCCGATCGGCCAGTACGTGCCGTAGTGCACCGGCACCGCCGTGCGCGGCGCCAGCCGGGCCAGCGCCTGCGCCGCGCGCCCCGCGTCCAGATGCTCCTCGCCCAGGTACGGTCCCCAGCCGCCGACCGGCAGCAGCGCCGCGTCGACCGGACCGACCTCCTTCTCCATGCCGTCGAACAGGCCGGTGTCCCCGGCGAAGTACGTCCGGGCCTCGCCCTCGACGACGTAGCCGAGCGCGGGCGCGCGGTGCGGTCCGATCGGCAGCCGCCGCCCGTCGTGCCGCGCGGGTACCGCCCGTATCCGCAGGTCGCCGACGATCGTCTCGTCGCCGGGCGCCACCTCGCTCACCTTCAGGTGCCCGAGCCGGCGCAGCCCCGGCACCGCCCGTCGTGCGCCCCGGGGCACGAGCAGGCGCGTACCCGGCGCGAGCCGCGCGAGCGACGGCACGTGCAGATGGTCGGCGTGCAGATGGGAGACGAGCGCCACGTCCGCGCGCCAGGCGTCCGGCGGCGGCACCGCGCCCCGCCTGCGGCGCAGGTGGGCGAGCCTGCGGACGAACAACGGGTCGGTGAGCACACGTATGTCCGAGTCCTCGACCGTGCAGGTGGCGTGACCCCACCACGTGAGCTCCACCGGCACTCCTCTGCCTCCTTCGCGCGACTCCCCGAAGCCTACGTCCAGGAGTAGGGTCGGCGGCGAAAACGGGAGGTGAGGGGGACATCATGGGGCCGGTGCGGGTGACGTCGATCGCGAGTCTGACGCCACTGGAGCAGTTGGACGACGATCCCTTCCTGGTCGACTCCCGCAGCCAGCACGCCATGTGCGCCCACTGGGCCGCGGAGCACGGCTACGTCGTCGCCAGGGAGCTGCTGGTACGCGGTCTGCGACCCGACCACGACGCCCTGTGGGACGGCGTCCGCCCGGGGCGCGACCTGTTCGTGGCGCCCAGTCGCCGCGTGCTGGAGAGCGCGCTGTCGTCCGTGGACGAGTTCACCGCGGAGTGCGCGCGACGCGGGGTCCGCCTCGAGACGGCCGGCCACGCGGAACCGTCCTACGACGCCCGGATGAAGGCGTGCGTGCACCGGCGGCTGTCGATGCCGACGGCCGGGTACGACGGCCGCTGACCGCCGCCGCCCGACCACAGGGGTGTGAACCGGACCTGGGGGGACAAACGGGCGCTCCGGACCGTTGTGACAGGGTGGGGAAGGCCCGCGCGGACGACGGGCCCGGGACGTGAGGTGTGCGGAGCGTGGGTGGAGGGCGTTGGCGCCGGGTCGCCAGTCAGATCGGGCGGAGTGTCGCGGTGTGGGCCGTCTCCACGCTCACCATGCTCCTGCTCGCCGGGATCCTGCCGGACTTCCGGCTCCAGTCGCCCGACGGCGACAGCGCGACCGACATCGCCATGACCGCCGCGGTCGGCGCGGGCGCCTTCGGCCTGCTGTCCGCCCTGGTGTGGCCGCTGCTGGTCCGGCTGCTGCTCCTGGTGCCGGCCCTCGTCCTCGGGCTCCTCGTCTTCTTCCTCAACGGCGGACTGCTGCTCCTGGCGATCGACGTGAACCCGGCCGGGCGCGGGGGCGTCGCCCCCGAGACGGCGGTCGTGGTGGCCGCCGTCATGTCCGCCGTCGCCTCCGCCACCGGCGGTGCCCTGGCCGTGCGCGACGACGACGCCTACCGGCGCCGGCTCTACCGCCTCGCCGACCGCCGCCGCAGATCCGGCCCGCCCTGCCCGGCCGACCCCGGCACCCTCTTCCTGCAACTGGACGGCGTCGGCCACGACGTCCTGCTGGCCGCCGTCGACGACGGCGCCATGCCCACCGTCGCCCGCTGGCTCGGCCGCGACGGCACGTCCGCGACCCACCGGCTCGCCCAGTGGCGCACCGACTGGTCCAGCCAGACCGGCGCCAGCCAGCTCGGCATCCTGCACGGCTCCAACCACGACGTCCCCGCCTTCCGCTGGTACGAGAAGGACAGCGGCGAGGTCGTGGTCTGCAACCGCCCCACCAGCGCCGCCGAACTCCAGCACCGCGCCGTCAAGCACACCGGCGACGGCGGACTGCTCACCTTCGACGGCGCCAGCCGCGGCAACCTGTTCGGCGGCGGCGCCGACGAACAGGCCCTCGTGCTCTCCATCGCCACCCGCCGCCGCGGCCCGGAGACCCGGTCCCGGTCCGGCTACTTCGCCTACTTCTCCGACCCGGCCAACGCCGTCCGCACCGCCATGTCCTTCGTCGCCGAGGTGTGCCGGGAGATCGGCCAGTCCACCCGCGCCCGCGTGCACGAGGTCCGCCCGCGCGTCTCCCGCGGCGGTCTCTACCCCTTCGTCCGCGCCTTCGCGACCGTCGTCGAACGGGACGTCGTCGTCGCCGCTGTGATGGGCGACATGCTCGCCGGCCGCACCGCCGTCTACGCCGACCTGGTGGCCTACGACGAGGTGGCGCACCACTCCGGGCCGCGCAGCCGGGACGCCGCGAAGGTCCTCCGGCGCCTCGACCGGTCCCTCGCGCTGATCGAGGAGGTCGCCGAGCACGCCCCCCGCAAGTACCGGATCGTCCTCCTGTCCGACCACGGCCAGAGCCCCGGCGAGACCTTCCGCGCCCGCTACGGCCTCACCCTCGGCGACCTGGTGCGGGCCGGCTGCGGACTGCACGTGCCGCGCCGCGCCCAGCGCACCCGCAGCGGCGCCGAGGCCCGCAACACCGTACGCGCCGCCCTGCACCGGCCCGTCGAGGAGGGCGCCGGGCAGCAGCGCCCCGCCGACACCCCCTCGGGCCGCCGCTCCGAGCCGATCGTGCTGGCCTCGGGCAATCTCGGCCTGGTCTCCTTCCCGGACGTGCACCACCGGATGACCCGGGAGGAGATCGACGCCCGCCACCCCGCCCTGCTGGCGACCCTCGCCAACCACCCCGGCATCGGCTTCCTGCTGGTGCGCAGCGAGAAGCACGGAGGGGTGGTGCTCGGCGCGCGGGGCGCGGAGATCCCCCTGGACCGGCTCGACGAGGACCCGGGACCGCTCGCGCCCTTCGGGCCCGGCGCCGCCGACGCCGTGCGCCGCACGCACTCCTTCCCGCACACCGCCGACATCATGGTCAACTCCTTCCACGACCCGGCCGACGGCGAGGTCCTCGCCTTCGAGGAGCAGATCGGCTCGCACGGCGGACTCGGCGGCGCCCAGTCCCGCGCCTTCCTGCTGTCCCCGGTCGTCCTGTCCGCGCCGGTCGCCGAGGGTGCGGAGATCGTCGGCGCCGAGCACGTGCACCGGGTCCTGCGCCGCTGGCTGCGCGAGTCGAGCGGCCCGCAGGTGCCCGTGGAGGATCCCCGGCCCAGGACCGTCCAAGACGGACCTTTTCCGGTCCCGGGCGGGTTCGTACAGGACAAAAGCGCCTGATTTGGAGCGGTGTCGGACCGTGTCCGACCATGGGCGCCGTCCCGGCGATCCCGGGCACCAGTTCCAAGGAAGGCGCCCCATCCCATGCACGTCACCGGGACCGTCCCCCCACCGGCTCCGGATCCGCGGGAGACCCCCGCGGCCCCCGACTCCGCCCCGGCGTCCGGCAACGGCAGACACGCCCGCCGCTTCGGGCTCCCCGTCGCCACCGCCCTGGTCATGGGCAACATCATCGGCGGCGGCATCTTCCTGCTCCCGGCCTCCGTCGCCCCCTTCGGCACCATCAGCCTGCTCGCCTTCGGTGTCCTGACGGTCGGAGCCATCGCCCTCGCCCTGGTCTTCGGCCGCCTCGCCGCCCGCGACCCGCGCACCGGCGGCCCCTACGTCTACGCCCGTGAGGCCTTCGGCGACTTCGCCGGCTTCCTCGCCGCCTGGGCGTACTGGATCACCACGTGGGTGTCCAACGCGGCGCTCGCCGTCGCCGCCGTCGGCTACCTCGACGTCCTGATCCCGGTGAACGACCATCGCTGGACCGCCTGCCTGGCCGCCCTCGTCATCCAGTGGCTGCCGGCCCTCGCCAACTTCGCGGGCACCCGTTACGTCGGCGCCGTGCAGATCGTCTCCACCGTGCTGAAGTTCGCGCCGCTGCTGCTCGTCGCCGTCGGCGGGCTGTTCTTCTTCGATCCGGACAACCTCGGCCCGTTCAACGCGAGCGGCGGCAGCGGTATCGGCGCGGTCTCCGCCGCCGCCGCGATCCTGCTCTTCTCCTACCTCGGCGTGGAGTCCGCCGCCGTCAGCGCCGGCGAGGTCAAGGACCCCCGCCGCACGGTCGGCCGGGCCACCGTCATCGGCACCGCGGGTGCCGCCTTCGTCTACCTGCTGGGCACCCTGTCCGTCTTCGGCACGGTCGCCCACGACCGGCTGGTGGACTCCAGCGCACCCTTCTCCGACGCCGTGAACGCCATGTTCGGAGGCGCCTGGGGCGGCTGGGCCGTCGCGCTCGCCGCCCTGGTGTCGATGACCGGCTGCCTCAACGGCTGGACGCTCCTCAGCGCCCAGACCCCGTACGCCGCCGC
This sequence comes from Streptomyces sp. NPDC017225, assembly GCF_044331465.1. Classification (NCBI taxonomy): domain Bacteria; kingdom Bacillati; phylum Actinomycetota; class Actinomycetes; order Kitasatosporales; family Streptomycetaceae; genus Streptomyces; species Streptomyces sp. NPDC017225. The sequence continues at coordinate 101,841 of NZ_JBIRNE010000007.1, forward strand.
GAAGGACGGGCTCTTCCCCGCCGCGTTCGCCCGCAGGCGGCGCGGCGTGCCCACGGTCGGCGTCGCCGTCACCGTGGTCCTCGCCTCCCTCCTCACCGTCTACAACTACACGTCCGGCTCGGCGAAGGTCTTCGAGGTCCTCGTCCTCGTCACCACCTTCACCGCGACCGTGCCCTACCTGCTGGCGACCGCCGCCCAGATCTTCCACCTGGTCTCCGGGCAGGGCGAGAAGGTCGACCGGGTGCGGCTGGTGCGGGACGGCGTGATCGCGGCGGTCGCGGCCGCCTTCTCCCTCTGGCTGGTCGCCGGCGCCGGCTACGCGGCGGTGTACCAGGGCGTGCTGTTCCTCTTCGCGGGCGTACTGGTCTACGCGGTGATGGCGGCCCGCACAAAGCGCGCCCAGGCGCCCACCGCCCCCTGAAGTCGCGTGAGCTGAGCCGGAGTGTGATCGGATGGGGGTGAGGAACCCGGAAACGGGCTCCCACCGCCCCTGTACAGCAAGAGAATTCGAGAGGACCCGTCGTGGCAACCACGCGCTCCGCACACACCGTCTGGGAAGGCAACCTGCTCGAGGGCAAGGGTGTCGTCACCTTCGACTCGTCCGGCATCGGCGAGCAGCCGGTGTCGTGGCCGTCGCGCGCCGAGCAGGCCAACGGCAAGACCAGCCCGGAAGAGCTGATCGCCGCCGCCCACTCCAGCTGCTTCTCCATGGCGCTGTCGAACGGCCTCGCCGGTGCGGGCAACCCGCCCACCAAGCTCACCACCTCCGCCGACGTCACCTTCCAGCCGGGTGAGGGCATCACCGGCATCCACCTCACGGTGGAGGGCACCGTCCCCGGCCTCGACAACGACGCGTTCGTCGCCGCCGCCGAGGACGCCAAGAAGAACTGCCCGGTCAGCCAGGCCCTGACCGGCACGACCATCACCCTGACGGCGAAGCTGGCCTAGTCGGGACGGGGGCACGGGCCTAGGAGCCCGCACGCTCCCAACCCGGACGGTCCGGGCGCGGCCCCAGTTGCCTGGGGTCGCGCGACCGGTACACCACGTACGGCCGGAACAGGTACTGCACCGGCGCGCTGAACATGTGCACCAGCCGGGTGTAGGGCACCAGGGCGATCAGCACCATCCCGATCACCGCGTGCACCTGGTACAGCACCGGCACCCCCACCATCAGCTCCGTCTTCGGCTGGAGGGTGAACAGGCTGCGCGACCAGGGCGCGATGGTGTGCCGGTAGTCGTAGCCGGTGCCGGACGAGTGCGCGAGCTTGGCCACCATGCCCAGGATGATCGCCCCGAGCAGGAAGACGTACATGACCTTGTCGTTGGCGGTCGTCGCACGGAACACGGGCGCGTTGGTGCGCCGCCGGTAGACCAGGATCAGGATGCCGGCCACCGCCAGCACCCCGGCCGCCGTGCCGCCGTACAGCGACAGCAGGTGGTAGGCGTGTTCGCTCACGCCCAGCGCGTCCGTCCACGACTCGGGGACGAACAGCCCGACGAGATGGCCGACCAGCACGAACAGGATGCCGTAGTGGAACACCGGCGACGCGATGTTCAGCAGCTTCGACTCGTAGACCTGCGAGGAGCGCGTCGTCCAGCCGAAGCGGTCGTAGCGGTGCCGCCAGACCAGGCCGGCGATCAGCAGGGCGAACGCGGCGTAGGGCAGCACGCCCCAGAGGAAGACGTTCATCGGCGGGCTCCGGTGGAGGCGGGCGGCAGGGTGGCGCACACGGCGTCCAGGACGCACGCGTAGGGCGTGCCGAAGGCGGTGAGCCGGGAGCGGAGCTGGTCCAGGGCGTCGCGGTGCTCGGTGAGCATGCCGACGTCCCCGGTGCGCGAGGCGAACTCCAGGACCGCCGGGAGGAAGTCGGGGAGTTCCTCGTCGGTGAACTCCAGGCCGTGGGCGCGGTACAGCTCCTTGAAACGGACCAGCGACATCCCCCGGTTGCGGGTGTCGCCGTCGGTCCACCAGCTCAGGTACAGGCTGTGCCGGTTCTTGAAGTCGAAGACCTCCACGTAGTGCGCCTGGAGTTCGCCCTGCGGTGTCACGGCCGCGTGGTCGGTGAAGGCGCGCAGTTGCGGCGCGGCCTCGCGCAGCAGGGGCAGCCGGACGCGGAAGTCGTCGTCGGGATAGGTCAGACAGAGCGCCGCCGCCTGGTACAGCACCTCGAACCCGGGCATCGGATCAGGCCTCCCTCTCGTCGTCCGCGGTCTGCCGTCTGCGCAGGATGTGGAAGTTCTCCACCGGCACCAGCGGCAGCCTTTTGCGGCCCGAGTCCTGGCCGAACGGACCGTCGCCGCCCATGCCTGGCCCGCCGTCGGTGTCCAGGCTGCACGTGTCCGGCAGCGCGGACGCCTCCAGCCGGTGCGCGTCCCCGACGGCCGCCGTCGGGATCACGTACCGCTCCTCGTACTTGGCGATCGCCAGCAGCCGGTACATGTCCTGGACCTCCTGGGCACGCATGCCGACGCCCGCGCAGACGGCCGGGTCGGGGTCCTCGCCGAGGTTGATCGCGCGCATGTGGGAGCGCATCGCCGCCAGCTTCTCCAGCGAGGCCCGCACCGGTGCGACGTCTCCCGCCGAGAACAGCTCCGCCAGGTACTCCAGCGGGATGCGCAGCGTGTCGATCGCGCCGAAGAGGTTGCCCGCGTCCTCGCCGTCGTGCCCGGTCTCCGTCAGCGCGTCCACCACCGGCGACAGCGGCGGGATGTACCAGACCATCGGCATGGTGCGGTACTCCGGGTGCAGGGGCAGTGCGACGCGGTACTTGCTCACCAGCGCGTGCACGGGGGAGCGCCGGGCCGCCTCGATCCAGTCGAACGGGATGCCCGCCTCTTCCGCCGCCCGCCGCACCGCGGGGTCCTCGGGGTCGAGGAAGACGCCCAGCTGGGCCTCGTACAGGTCCTTCTCGTCCGGCGTGGAGGCGGCCTCGGTCACCTTGTCGGCGTCGTACAGCACGACTCCCAGATACCGGAGCCGTCCCACGCAGGTCTCCGAGCAGACCGTCGGCTGGCCGGCCTCGATGCGCGGGTAGCAGAAGGTGCACTTCTCGGCCTTGCCGGTGCGGTGGTTGAAGTACACCTTCTTGTACGGGCATCCGGTCACGCACATCCGCCAGCCCCGGCAGCGGTCCTGGTCGACCAGGACGATGCCGTCCTCGGAGCGCTTGTACATCGCCCCGGACGGACACGACGCCACGCACGACGGGTTGAGGCAGTGCTCGCAGATGCGCGGCAGGTAGAACATGAAGGTCTCTTCGTACGCGAACCGGACCTTCTCCGAAGCCTGCTCGCGGGTGCGTTCCACCATCGGGTCGAGGTCGCCGTAGGCGGGGGCGCCGCCCAGGTTGTCGTCCCAGTTGGAGGACCAGGCGATCTTCATCGGTTTGCCGTCGAGCTGCGAGACGGGCCGGGCGACGGGGTAGTCGCCGCCGAGCGGGGCGTCGGTGAGGTTCTTGTAGTCGTACGTCCAGGGCTCGTAGTAGTCCTTGATCTCCGGGAGCCTCGGGTTGGAGAAGATCCCGGCGAGCTTGCTGAACCGGCCGCCCGCCTTCAGCTTCAGCGCGCCCCGCCGGTTCAGCTCCCAGCCGCCCCGCCACTTCTCCTGGTCCTCGTAGCGGCGCGGGTATCCCTGGCCGGGGCGGGTCTCGACGTTGTTGAACCAGACGTACTCCATGCCGCGCCGGTTGGTCCATGCCTGCTTGCAGGTGACCGAGCAGGTGTGGCAGCCGATGCACTTGTCGAGGTTCATGACCATGGCGACCTGGGCCATCGGGCGCATCAGTACTCGACCTCCTGGCTACGGCGGCGGATCACGGTGACCTCGTCGCGCTGGTTTCCCGTCGGACCTAGGTAGTTGAACGCCCAGGACAACTGGGCGTAACCGCCGATGAGATGGGTCGGTTTGAGGATGAGGCGGGTGAGCGAGTTGTGGATGCCGCCGCGTCTGCCGGTCGTCTCCGACAGGGGGACGTTGACTGTGCGTTCCTGCGCGTGGTGCATGTAGACCGTGCCGGGCGGCATGCGGTGCGAGACGATCGCGCGGGCCACGACCACGCCGTTGCGGTTGACGGCCTCGATCCAGTCGTCGTCGGACACACCGATCGCGTCCGCGTCCTGGGTCGACATCCAGATGGTCTGGCCGCCCCGGGACAGCGCCAGCATGAACAGGTTGTCCTGGTACTCGGAGTGGATGGACCACTTGTTGTGCGGAGTGAGGTAGCGGACCGTCACCTCCCGGTGCCCGTCCGGGCCGAGCTGCGGCTCGCCGAAGAGCCGGCTCATGTCCAGCGGCGGCCGGTACACCGGCAGCGCCTCGCCCAGCTCGTGCATCCAGTCGTGGTCGAGGAAGAAGTGCTGGCGGCCGGTGAGGGTGTGCCAGGGCTTGAGATGCTCGGTGTTGAGCGTGAACGCCGTGTACCGGCGCCCGCCGGCCTCGCTGCCCGACCACTCCGGCGAGGTGATCACCGGCACGGGCGCCGCCTGGGTGTCCGCGTACGTGACCCGCTTGCCCTCGTGCTCGGCGGCCAGGTGGGCCATGGCCTGCCCGGTCTTCGTCTCCAGTGTGTGGAAGCCCTGGACGGCCAGGCGCCCGTTGGTCGTGCCGGACAGGGCCAGGATGGTGTTGGCGGCCTTCACGGCCGTGTCCAGCGCCGGACGACCGTCGGCGGGGCCGCCGCGCACCGCGCCGTTCATGTGCCGCAGCCGCTCCACCTCCTCGTCCGGCCTCAGGGTGATGCCCTTGGCGGGCAGGCCCTTGGACTCCACCAGCGGGCCCAGCGCCGCGAACTTCGCGCCGACCGCCGTGTAGTCCCGCTCCACGACGACCAGGGACGGCATGGTCCTGCCGGGTTCCGGAGCGCACTCCCCGCTGCGCCAGTCCCGTACGACGCCGCCCGGCTGGGCGATCTCACCCGGCGTGTCGTGCTGGAGCGGGGCCGCCACCAGGTCCTTGCGCACGCCGAGATGACCGGCGGCCAGCTCGCTCAGCTTCTCCGCCAGCACCTTGAAGGTGTCGAAGTCGGTCCGCGTCTGCCACGGCGGATCCACGGCCGGGGAGAAGGCGTGCACGTAGGGATGCATGTCCGTACTGGACAGGTCGTGCTTCTCGTACCAGGTCGCGGCGGGCAGCACCACGTCGGACAGCAGCGTGGACGAGGTGTGCCGGAAGTCCAGCGACAGCATCAGGTCGAGCTTCCCCTCGGGCGCCTCGTCGTGCCACACCACGTCCCGGGGCCGCTCACCCGGCGCGGCCTCCTCGGCGCGCAGCGAGGAGTGCGTGCCCAGCAGGTGCTTGGTGAAGTACTCGGCACCCTTCGCCGACGAACCGAGCAGATTGGCCCGCCACAGGGTCAGGATCCGCGGCCAGTTCCGAGGCGCGTCCGGATCCTCACAGGCGAACCTCAGAGTCCCGGCGCGCAGTTCGGCCACCGCGTTCGCCACCGGGTCGCCGAACGTCTCGCCCAGCTCCAGCGGGTTGCGGTCGAAGGTCGGATACGACGGCATCCACCCCGTGCGCGCCGAAAGCGCCAGGCAGTCCGCGCCCGTCATCCCCGCCAGCCGCCCCTCGCCCAGCGGCGAGGCCAGCACGTCGGCGCCGAACCGGTCGTAGCGCCACTGGTCGGTGTTCAGGAACCAGTACGCGGTGCCGATCATCTGGCGCGGCGGACGCGACCAGTCCGACGCGGCGGCCAGCGACGCCCACCCGGTCACCGGCCGGCACTTCTCCTGACCCACGTAGTGCGCCCAGCCGCCGCCGTTGCGGCCCTGGCAGCCGGTCAGCTGGAGCAGGGCGAGGAAGGCCCGGTAGATCGTCTCGGAGTGGAACCAGTGGTTGGTGCCCGCGCCCATCAGGATCATGCAGCGCCCCTTGGAGCGCTCGGCGGTGCGCGCGAACTCCCGGGCGATCCGCACACAGGCCGCCGCCGGGACCGAGGTGTGCGTCTCCTGCCAGGCCGGGGTGCCGGGCGCGTCCGCGTCCTCGTACGACGCCGGCCAGTCACCCGGCACCCCGTCACGCGCCACGCCGTACCGCGCCAGCAGCAGATCGAAGACCGTCGTCACCAGCGGCCCGGTCGCCCCGCCCAGCCGGGTCGCCGGGACGCCCCGCCGGACGACCTCCCCGCGGCCCTGCGCGTGCGTACCGCCGTCGGTGTCGAAGCGGGGGAGCAGTACCTCGACGCCGGACGCCATCTCATGGCCGTGCAGGCTCAGCCGGGGCCGTACGTCACCGAGGTCGAGGTTCCACCTGCCCCGGTCGGCCTCGTTCCAGCGAAAGCCCAGGGAGCCGTTCGGGACGACGGCCCGGCCCGACGCCTCGTCCAGCACGACCGTCTTCCAGCGCGCGTCCTCGCCCTCCTGCCCCAGGTCGGCCGCGCGCAGGAACTTCGCCGGGACGTGCGCCCCGTCCCGCTCGTCCAGCGTCACCAGGAACGGCAGGTCGGTGAAGCGCCGTACGTAGTCGTCGAAGAAGGGGGTGACGCGGTCGACGAAGAACTCCTTGAGGACCACGTGCCCCATCGCCAGGGCCAGCGCCGCGTCCGTGCCCGGGTGCGGGTGCAGCCACTGGTCGGCGAACTTGGTGTTGTCGGCGTAGTCGGGGGAGACGACCACGACCTTCTGGCCCCGGTACCGGGCCTCCGCCATCCAGTGCGCGTCCGGCGTGCGGGTCACCGGGACGTTCGAGCCCCACATGATCAGGTACGCCGCGTCCCACCAGTCACCCGACTCCGGCACGTCCGTCTGGTCGCCGAAGACCTGCGGGGACGCCACGGGCAGGTCGGCGTACCAGTCGTAGAACGACAGCATCGGGGCGCCGATGAGGGAGTGGAAGCGGGCCCCCGCCGCGTGCGACACCATCGACATCGCGGGGATCGGGGAGAAGCCCGCGATACGGTCCGGACCCTGTGTGCGGATGGTGTGGACATGGGCCGCGGCGACCATCTCGACCGCCTCGTCCCAGGTCGCCCGGACCAGGCCGCCCTTGCCGCGCGCCCGCTGGTAGCGCCGTCGGCGCTCCGGGTCGCCCTGGATGTCCGCCCAGGCCAGCACCGGGTCCGACAGCCGCGCCTTCGCCTCCCGGTACATCTCGAGGAGCACCCCGCGCACGTACGGGTAGCGCACGCGGGTCGGCGAGTACGTGTACCAGGAGAACGCCGCGCCCCGGGGGCAGCCGCGCGGCTCGTACTCCGGGCTGTCCGGGCCGACCGACGGATAGTCCGTCGCCTGGGTCTCCCAGGTGATGATGCCGTCCTTGACGAACACGTTCCAGCGGCAGGAACCGGTGCAGTTCACGCCGTGCGTGGAGGTCACGACCTTGTCGTGGCTCCAGCGGTCCCGGTAGAAGGCGTCCGCCTCCCGGCCGCCGACCAGGCCGATGCTGTGCAGGTCGGGCGCGGCCGTGCCCGGCCGGAAGAACCGCCCCGCCCGCAGCAGCGCCGCGCCCGGCTCGGTGGGCGGTGTCCGGGTGTCGGTCACGTGCGCTCCCTTGATCGACCGTGCCCTGGCTTCTCGAACCTAGGGGCGGGCGGGGGAGCGCACCTGTTCGCGGCGCCCGTACGGGTCAGCGGGCACCGGCGGCCGGGCCCGTCAGGGCTTGCGCGCCACCCCCGCGTACACCGGCACGATGCCCTCCGCCTGGACCGCCACGTCCTCCGGGTCCGGCCGCCATCCGGTGACCGGGATGACGCCGGGGCCCAGCAGGTCCAGGCCGTCGAAGAAGCGCGCGAACTCGGTGAGCGAGCGCGGGTAGAACGGCGTGCCGCCGCGGGCGAACAGACCGGCGGCCTTGCCCACCGCCTCGGGGTTCAGATCGGGCGTGACCTGGGAGAGGACCAGGAAACTGCCGGGCGCGAGGGCGTCGACGTACCGCTTCAGCAGCCCGTGCGCGTCGTCACCGTCGACCGCGTCACCGAGGTAGTGCGTCAGGGCCACCAGCGACAGGGCGACCGGCCGTGCGAAGTCCAGGGACTCGCCCGCCAGCCGCAGGATGAGGTCCGGATCCCGGACGTCCGCGTGGACGTACTCGGTGGCCCCCTCCGCCGAGCCGTGCAGCAGCGCCTGGGCGTGCCGCAGGACGATCGGGTCGTTGTCGGCGTAGACGACCCGCGCCTCGCGAGCCACGGCCTGGGCCACCTGGTGCAGGTTCGGCTCGGTGGGGATGCCGGTGCCGATGTCCAGGAACTGGCGGATCCCGGTCTCGGCGAGCGTACGGACGGCCCGGTGCATGAACCGGCGGTTGGCCCGTGCCCCACGGACCGCCGTGTTGTCCGCCGCGAGGATCCTGCGGGCCAGCTCCTCGTCCACCGGGTAGTTGTCCTTGCCGCCCAGCCACCAGTCGTAGACGCGGGCCGGATGCGGCCGGCTGGTGTCGATGGGGGCGGGGGTGGCGTCGGATCCGGTCATGCGCTGTCGTCTCCTCGGAGCCTGGTCAGGTGTTCGGGTGTGGTCGGGGTTCGGCGTGGTCGGGGGTGCGGGTGTGGTCGGTGCTCGTACGCGGTCGATGTTCGGGCCTGGTGCGGCAGGGTCGCCGACTCAGAAGATCTCGCGGTACTCGCGCAGGACCTTCTCGGTGCGCTGGGCCGAGGCGGCCCGCGCCGTCATGTGGTCCAGGACCTCCAGATGCGCGGAGACCTCCGCACGGGAGTCCAGGTACAGGGCACCGGTCAGATACTCGGTGAAGACCATGTCGGGCAGCTCCGGCTCCGCGAACCGGAAGAGCGTGAACGGCGCGTACGTCCCGGGATGCGGCCCGTCCTCGAACTCGGCGACCTGGAGCGTCACCCGGTCCCGGGCCGACAACTCCAGCAGCCTGTCCAGCTGGTCGCGCATCACCCGGCCGTCGATGCTCACCGGGCGCCGCAGCACCGTCTCGTCCATCACCACCCACAGGTGGGGCGCGTCCGCGCCCTCCAGCAGCCGCTGCCGCTCCATGCGCAGGGACACGTGCCGCTCCACCGCGTCCCGGCCCGCGCTCCCGATCGTCCCGGCCTCCAGGACCGAGCGCGCGTAGTCCTCGGTCTGCAGCAGCCCGGGTATGAAGTGCGGCTCGTAGGAGCGGACGATCCGGGCGGCGCCCTCGAGGCTCACGTACATGCTGAACCAGTCCGGCAGCACGTCGTGGTACCGCTGCCACCAGCCCGGCTGGTTCGCCTCCTCGGCCAGCGCGACGAACGCCGACACCTCGCTCGTGGGCACCCCGTACGCCGTCAGCAGGATCTGGACGTACGGTATCTTCAGCGCGACCTCGGCCATCTCCATGCGCCGCACGGTCGCCGGGGCCACCCGGAGCACCTTGGCGGCCTCCTCGCGCCTGAGGCCCGCCGTCTCGCGCAGTTCCTGCAGCCGTCTGCCGAGGACCACCTGGCCCACGGTGGGTGCGGCCCGCCGCTCACTCACGCCACGCCTCCCCAACGCGCCCAAGTCTGCCCGCAGTCTGTCATGTTCCCCTGTCAGTCCCACAAGGGGTGGCGGTGGATCGACATCATTACCCGACGGGTAATCGACCGGGCGCGCTCCGGACGGGATCGTGGGGTCATCGGGTTCCGGACCGGCGCACGGTCCGGGACCCGGTCTTCCGCAGCGTGTCCGACCCGACGGAGGGTGACTCGTCATGTCCACGAACCAGATGGCCGCACTTGCCCGCACCGCCGAGCCGCAGCTGATGCTGCGCCGCTTCCTCGCCCTCGACGCGGTGGTGACCGGCGCCAACGCGCTCGCCTACCTCGCGTTCGCCGGCCCGCTCGGCCGGTTCCTCGGCGCCGGCTCCGGGCTGCTGCTCGGCCTCGGCGCGTTCCTCGCGGTGTACGCGGCCGGCGTCGCCCTGCTGGCCTCCCGCCGCCGGCCTCCGGCGCTCGCCGTACGGGCCGTCGTCGAGGCCAACCTCGCCTGGGCGGCGGTCAGTCTCGCCGCCCTCGCCCTCTGGCTGACGCCCACCGCGGCCGGCGCGGTGTGGACGGTGCTCCAGGCGCTCACCGTCGCCGGGTTCGCCCTGTTGCAGTACGCGGCGCTGAGGCAGCTTCAGGACAGCAGGGTGTGAAGGTACTTGACCGTCGCCGGATCGGCCGGAAGCAGCGTCTCGATGGCCAGCTCGGCGACGGTCACGTCCATCGGTGTGTTGAAGGTGGAGATGGACGAGATGAACGACAGGGTGTGGCCCTCGTGCTCGATCCGCATCGGCAGCGCGAAGTACGGCACCGGCTCGGCCGGCTCGCCGCCCCGCGCGGTGTCCGGCACCGGATACGCCGCCACCTCCTCGTACAGCGCCCGCAGCGGCTCCGAGCGGTGCAGGGCGATCTGCCGCTCCATCTGCGCCAGCAGATGCCCGCGCCACTCCCGCAGGTTGCTGATGCGCGGCGCCAGGCCCTCCGGGTGCAGGGTGAGCCGGATCGCGTTCAGCGGCGGTTCCAGCAGATGCTCCGCCACCCCGTCCATCAGCATCGAGATGCCCCGGTTGGCGGCCAGCACCCGGTACGTCGCGTCCACGACCAGCGCGGGATAGGGCTCGTATCCCCGGATCAGCCGCTCCATGCCCTCGCGCAGGGCGTCCAGCGCCGGGTCGTCCAGCGGGGTCTCCGGGTAGTGCGGGGCGTAACCGGCCGCGAGCAGCAGCGCGTTGCGCTCACGCACGGGCACGTCCAGGTGCGCGGCGAGCCGCAGCACCATCTCCTCGCTCGGCCGGGAGCGGCCCGTCTCGACGAAACTGATGTGCCGGGCGGAGGAGTCGGCGCGCAGCGCCAGCTCCAGTTGGCTGACCCGCCGCCGCTCCCGCCAGGCCCGCAGCAGCGGGCCCACGCCCTGGGCGGTGGAGGCGCTGCCGGACATGAGTGCGGTCATACGCCGAACGGTAGCCGACAGCGCTTCGCACCGGGACCGGCCGACGCTTCTGCCCAGGGCTCGGACGGCCGCGTTGTGGCAGGCTGAACGGGTACACGGGAAGACCCGTGTACCGGACGGAATCCAGGTACCGATGTACCAGTAGGACCACCCCAGGAAGGGAGCGCGGCCCGTGCCCGTCGAACCGCTGTCGCAGAAGGAGATCGAGGAGCGGCTGGCCGAGCTGCCGGGCTGGTCCCTGGAGGACGGCCGCCTCACCCGTTCCTACCGGCTCGGCTCCCACTTCGCGGCCGCCGCGATGGTCGTCCACATCGCCCAGACGCAGGAGGAACTGGACCACCACTCCGAGCTGACCCTCGGCTACGACACGCTCTCCCTGGCCGTGCACACCCACAGCGCGGGCGGTGCCGTCACCGAGAAGGACGTCGAGCTCGCCCGCAGGGTGGAGGACCTGGCCGCCGGCCATGCGGCACACTGACGGATGTGCTCGACTACGACAAGGAAGCGGAACGGTACGACGCCTCCCGAGGCGGCGAGCCCCGCGCCGAGGCCGCCGCGCGGGCCGTACTGAGCCTCGTGCCGCGGCAGGCGCGCAGCCTGCTCGACGTCGCCTGCGGCACCGGCATCGTCACCCGGCGCCTCGCCGCCGGACGCGACGGCATGCGCGTGACCGGCGCCGACCTCGCCCCCGCCATGGCCCGCTACGCCGCCGCCCGGCTGCCCGGCGCCGTCGTGCTGGCCGACAGCCGCCGACTGCCCTTCCGGGACGGGGAGTTCGACGCCGTCAGCAACGTATGGCTGCTGCACCTCGCCGGTGGCGCCGAGAACGTGCGGGCGATCGTCGGCGAGTGCGCCCGTGTCCTGCGGCCCGGCGGGGTGTACGTGACGACGGTCGACAAGGGCGCCTCGCACAACGTGGGCAGCGACATCGACGCCGTGCTGGCCTCCCGCCCGCCCAGCACCGCCCACGACGCCGCCGCCCTCGTCGAGTCGTACGCCCGCGACCACGGCCTGAACCCGGCGGGGCAGGCCCGGTTCACCGGGCAGGGTCAGGGCCGCAGCCCCCGTCGCACGGTCGCCGACCTGCGACGCGGCTGGTTCGTCACACTGCCGCCGGGCGACCCGCTCGCGGAGCGCTTCGCCGCCCGGCTCGCGGCCCTCCCCGACCAGGAACGGCCGCGCCCCGATCCGGTCTTCACCCTGCGAGCGTTCGCGAGGCCGTAGGAAGCCGTGGGCCGGCGGCGGCAACCCGGCGGCCCCGGGCGGCGACCCACAGACGGAATCCATCCGTCCTCCAGGAGGTTCGACCCGTGAGGCACCCCCACAAGAACCGCAGACGCCGTCCGCTCGTCCTGGGCGCCGCCCTCGCCGCCGCAGGCCTCGTCGGCACCGGTCTGACGGCACTCACCACCGACACCGCCGAGGCCGCCACCGCCCGGCAGGTCGAGGCCCTCGACCGGGGCGTGGTCAGCGTCCACACCGGTGACGGCAACCTGGTCAGCTGGCGCTGGCTGGGCACCGACCCGGACGACGTGTCGTTCAACGTCTACCGGGCCGGCACGAAGGTCAACCCCGCACCGGTCACCGGCTCCACCACCTACTTCCACTCCGGCGCCCCCTCCCACGCCGACTACACCGTCCGCGCGGTCGTGGGCGGTACGGAGCAGGGCGACTCGGTCCACGCGATCCAGTTCCGGGCCGGCTACAAGGACGTGCCGATCAGCGCTCCGTCCGGCGGCACCACACCCGACGGCGTCTCCTACACCTACGAGGCCAACGACGCCTCCGTCGGCGACCTCGACGGCGACGGCGCGCTGGACATCGTCCTCAAGTGGCAGCCGACGAACGCCAAGGACAACTCGCAGTCCGGCTACACGGGCAACACGATCGTCGACGGCATCAGGCTCGACGGCACCCGGCTGTGGCGCGTCGACCTGGGCCGCAACATCCGCTCCGGCGCCCACTACACGCAGTTCCAGGTGTACGACTACGACGGCGACGGCAGGGCCGAGGTCGCCATGAAGACCGCCGACGGCACGAGGGACGGCACCGGCGCGGTCATCGGCAGCTCCTCGGCCGACCACCGCAACTCCTCCGGCTACATCCTCTCCGGCCCCGAGTACCTGACCATGTTCGACGGGCAGACCGGCAGGGCGATGGGCACCGTCGACTACGTCCCCGCCCGGGGCAACGTCTCCTCCTGGGGCGACTCCTACGGCAACCGCGTCGACCGCTTCCTGGCCGGCACGGCGTACCTGGACGGCTCCCGCCCCTCCCTGATCATGGCGCGCGGCTACTACACGCGCTCGGTGATCGCCGCCTGGGACTGGCGCGACGGACGGTTCACCCGACGCTGGACCTTCGACACCAACTCCTCCACCAACGCCGGCAAGGGCTACGACGGCCAGGGCAACCACCAGCTGTCCGTCGCCGACGTCGACGGCGACGGCAGGGACGAGATCGTCTACGGCGCGATGGCCGTCGACGACAACGGCCACGGACTGTGGACCACGAGGAACGGCCACGGCGACGCCATGCACGTCGGAGACCTCGACCCGTCCCGCGCGGGCCTGGAGGAGTTCAAGGTCGACGAGGACAGCTCGAAGCCGTCGTCGTGGATGGCGGACGCGCGCACGGGCCAGGTCATCTGGTCCACCGGTGCGAGCGGCGACAACGGCCGGGGTGTTTCCGCCGACATCTGGTCCGGCAGCGCGGGCGCCGAGTCCTGGTCGTCGGCCGAGAGCGGCATCCGCGACCCGAAGGGCACGGTCGTGAACAGCCGCAAGCCCTCCAGCGCGAACTTCCTGTCCTGGTGGGACGGCGACCCCGTCCGCGAACTCCTCGACGGCACCCGCGTCGACAAGTACGGCACCTCCGGCGACACCCGCCTCCTCACCGGCTCCGGCGTCGTCTCCGACAACGGCACGAAGGCCACACCGGTCCTCGCCGGCGACATCCTCGGCGACTGGCGCGAGGAGGTCGTCTGGCGCAGCACCAACAACACGGCCCTGCGCATCTACTCCACCCCGCACGACACGGACCGGAGGATCACGACCCTCCTGCACGACACCCAGTACCGCACGGCCCTGGCCTGGCAGAACACGGCTTACAACCAGCCCCCGCACCCGAGCTTCTTCATCGGCAGCGGGATGCCGACGGCACCCAGGCCGGCGGTCCGCACGCCCTGAACCCCGTCCGCCCCTTCAGGCGGCCCGGTCCACCGGCGGGGGCTTCCCGCCGGTGACCACCGCACGGACCCGGCTCTGGGACAGCCGCGTCCGGGCAGCGATCACCTCCACCGGCAGACCCCGCCGGTGCGCACCGCGCAGAGCGGAGTCCCGCCAGTTCTGGAGTCTCTTCTTCGCGGCCTCGCCCGCGACCGTCCGGTGCAGCAGCACCGCCAGTGCGAGCGACAGCCGCCCGGCCGTGCCCTCCCACGTTCGCGCCATGCGGCGCCCCCTGTCCTCGCCACCACCACTCCCACTCCCACAACGGTCGAAGAAGTACAGCGGGGCCACAAGGGCGTGAAACGGGCGCACTGGTCACGGAGGCGGGAGAACGCGCCGTCCGCACGCGCCCTCCCGGGCGGCCCTCCCCCCTCACAGACCCGGTCCCGAGGAGGGAGCGGAACGCGCGAGGACCGGGCGGCCCCCGGTGTGGGTGGGGGCCGCCCGGTCGGGTGGTCTCGTCGTCCGGTGACAAGACCGTGTACGCGGAGCCGTCAAGCGCTACCGGGGCCGGAGAACCGCCCGGCCCGCGGAGCGCCTCGCGGGGGCTATTCCAGTAGCTCCGCGTACGAGCCCATGGCGAGGGCTATGTCCGCCTGGGCCCAGAACCGGTGGTACGTGAACGTGGGCGCGGCACCGCCCGCGAGATAGCTCTCGATCTTCGACCAGGCCGGGTCGTCCTGGTAGAAGGAGCGGATCGAGGAGAAGGTCGACGACGCGTCGATCGTGTCGCCGTTCGGCATGGTGCCGCTCCAGCCGTCCGGGACGTGCACCGGGTCGTCGAAGCGGTTGTAGTCGGCGCGGGTCTCCGGGACGGCGATGCCGAGCGCGGTCTGGTTGTGCTCCCACATGCCGTCGAGCAGCGCCTTGGCCGTCGCGGCCGCCTCCGTGTCGCCCGAGCGGTCGGCGTAGTACGTCAGGGTCTTGGCGTACGCCGCCGCCACACCGACGTCGTTGGTGTAGTCCGAGACGGTGACGTGCAGGTCGCTGTTGTCACCCGGGGAGGAGGCGTTCCAGGTGTCCGGCTGCCCCGACCACCGCATCGTCGCGGGGATCCGGAAGGTGCCGTCAGGGTTGACCGTCGTCTCCGACAGCGCCCAGTCGACCCACTTGTCCAGGACCTCCTCGGCCGCCGCGTCGCCGCTCTGCTGGTAGTACTCGGCGACCCGCTCCATGGACCACGCCTGGAAGCCGAACCACTGGTTGGACGGCGGGTCGTGGTACACGGGCTTCTCGTCGTAGTACATGCCGTAGAAGGTCGGCGTACCGGCCGGCGGCGTCGCGTACCGGCCCGCCCAGCTGTTGGTCGCGCCGCCCGCGATGGCACCCTCGTCGGACTGCAGCCAGCGGTAGAACTCGACCTGCCGGTCGAGCGACTTGGCCCAGTCCTGCGCGCCCGTGGCCGACTTGGGCTTCAGGTCGTCGTAGGTGCTCAGCGCGTACGCGGCCAGCGGGTTCTGGTAGCCGCCGTGGGTGTGGCTGGAGCCGATGCGCCAGGCCCAGCCCGCCGAGCTGTCCACGGCGCCGCCCCAGGCGTAGTACCAGGACAGCAGGTAGTGCGAGGAGTCCTTGCCGGTGCCGGCCGGGCAGCTCGTCGGCCCCACGCAGTCGCCGACCTTCTTGAAGTACTTGTCGAACATGGCGTAGCGCAGGTAGTCGCCCATCTTGGCGGCCTTGTCCAGGGTCCCGGCGATCTCGTCGCCCCTGCCCTGCTCCTCGGCCCAGATGTCCGCCCAGTAGGCGGCCTGCACGGCTCGCGCGTCGGCGTCCGGGGCGTTGGTGAACTTCCACTGCTCGGCGTAGGACGCGTCGCCGGTGAAGAGGTCCAGATAGCCGTTCTCGCCGCCGTACTTGAAGGCGTCGCAGGTCGGCTGCGGCACCGTCTCCCACACCGACTCCTGCGCGCCGCGCTGGAAGGTGTTGATGTACGACGGGCCGGTGTCCGACGGACCCGCCTCGCAGTTGCCGGGCGAGTTGCCGTAGCCGTAGGTGTTGTCGACGTCCTGGAGCCAGTGCATGCCGTAGACGTCGTCCGTGCCGTAGGCCGACTTCAGCTCGGCGGCGATCGGGTCCGGGCCGACGGAGACCGCGCCGTCCAGCGGCGCCGGGTACTCCTCCGGCGTGTCCAGCTCGGGTGCGTACGTCGCCGGTTTCGAGGCGTTGTAGGCCGAGTTGGACGGCTGGTCGGCGTGCGTGGGGATCATGTACGTCTCCATGATCTCCCAGGCGTTGTTGAACCGCGACCAGTCGCCGGTGACCTTGCCGTACATGGCCTGGAGCCACAGCAGGTAGCTGTATGCCTCGGACGTGGTCTCGTGCCCGTGGTCCGGCGCCTCGACGATCAGCGTCTCGACCGAGTGGTACGGGATGCCCTCGGGCGAGAAGTAGCCGTTCGCCGGATCCGTGATCTTCCCGTAGAGCTCCAGGAAGCGGGCGTCGTAGTCCTTCGCGGCGGCCAGCTGGGTCACGTTGACCGCGGCCTTGCCGTGGCCGGGGGCCGTCGACTCGAAGAGGGCCGAGCCGGTGCCGGAGGCGTCGGCCGCGATGGTCACCTCCTGGGCGGTGTCCCAGTTCGACGGGGTGAAGGTGAGGCTCGCCCCGCCCGAGACGGTCAGGCCGGTGTTGCCGCTCGCGCGGGCCGTGGCCACCGTGACGTTCGCGGTCGGCTGCTTCGAGAGCTTCACCTCGTACGTTCCGGACTCGCCCTGCTGAACACCCAGTTGGGCGGGGGTGGCCACCACGGTCGGTCCCGAGGCGACCGTGATGCCGACCGGCGTCGAGCTCGCGGAGGCACCCGTGCTGTCGTACGCCTTCGCCACCAGGGAATGACTGCCCACGGTCAAGCCAGAGGCGGAGTGCGTGAAGGGCGGGCTGGTGTCCGTACCCAGCAGCGTGGTGTCGTCGTAGAACTCCACCTTGCTGATCGTGGCGTCGTCGGCGGCGGCCGCCGTGGCCGCCAGCGGGACCGCCTCGCCCTGCGAGTACACCGCGCCCGCATCCGGGCTGGTCAGCACGGTGATGGGCGGCTGGTGCGCGCCGGCGCACGTGGTGCCGTTGACCGCGAAGCCGGCCGGCGCGGCGTTGGTGCCGCTGTACGTGAACTGCCCGCCGGTGGAGACGGCGGCCCCGGCGGCGATCCTCGCGTTGTACGAGGCGTTCTTCACGGTGACGGTCCGGCCGGACTGGGACCAGGTGCCGTTCCAGCCGTTGGTCAGCTTCTGGTCGCCCGCGTAGTCGTACGTCAGCGTCCAGCCGTCGATGGCGTCGCCGCCGCGGTTGGTCAGCGTCAGCTCCGCGGTGAAGCCGGAGCCCCAGTCGTTGGTCCGGTAGTCCACGCCGCACTGGAGGGCGGCCGCCTGGGCGGGAGTCGAGCCGGTGCCCACCATCGTGAGGGGGAGCGCGAGTGCCGCCAGCGCGGCCGTCCACAGTCGCCGCGTGGTGCGGCGTCCGGGTCTGTGTCGGGGGTGCATGGTGCTGGTTCCTCCTGCGGCTCGGGGGCGGTGGGGGAGGAGCAACAAGCCTTGAACCAGTGGGAGCGCTCCCATAGTGAAGAGCGGGTCCATAGCGGTCAAGAGGTGTGAACAGTCGAAAAGATTCGACAGTCGTCGCCGCGAGAAAGTCGGTGACTCCTCTGTTCTTCACCGTCACTTGGCGCTACCTTCATCGGCACCAGTGGGAGCGGTTCCATCAGTCGACGCGTTCGTCACGGCGCGCCCGAACTGCAAGGAGTCGCTCATGCGACACCCCCCGCTCCACCTTCCGTGTTCAGGACTTTTAGCCGCGGTCGCGGCCAGTCCCACGCGTCATCGGCCGGCGTGCCGGCTCGCACATCCCCCGGGCGGTCCCACCGTGCCCGCGGGCCGTTCCTGATCTCCGGACACGGCACCCCCATGCCGTTCGGCAGCGGGCCGCGCCCAGTTGGCGCGCGGCCCCGGACGACAGCACCCGCACCCCCACGAAAGAAGGAACCCGCACTCATGACCCGTAGCAGAACCGCGATGCTCGCTGCCCTGACGCTGGTCGCCGGGGCGTCCGGCACGGCCTTCGCAGCCCATTCCGCGAACGCCGGCGCGGCGGCCGTCCCCTGCACCGTCGACTACGAGGTACAGAACGACTGGGGCAGCGGCTTCACCGCGGCCGTGACCGTCACCAACAACGGCGCCGCCACCTCCAGCTGGTCGCTGGGGTGGACGTACGCCGGCAGCCAGAAGGTCAGCAACAGCTGGAACGCGAAGGTCAGCCAGAGCGGTGCCGCCGTCACCGCGGCCAACGAGTCGTACAACGGCACCCTGTCCACGGGCGGTTCGGCGAGCTTCGGCTTCCAGGCCACCTACAGCGGCAGCAACGCGATCCCGGCCACCTTCACCCTCAACGGCGAGACCTGCAACGTCGACGACGGCGGCCCGACCGACCCGGGCCCGACCGACCCCGACCCGACCGACCCGCCGGACCCCGGTGGCCCGTCCGACCGGGTGGACAACCCCTACGACGGCGCCAAGGTCTACGTGAACCCCGAGTGGCAGGAGAAGGCCGCCGCCGAACCCGGCGGTGACCGCATCTCCGACCAGCCCACCGGCGTGTGGCTCGACCGGATCGCCGCCATCGAGGGCGTGAACGGCGGCATGGGCCTGCGTGACCACCTCGACGAGGCGCTGGTGCAGAAGGGCTCCGGCGAACTCGCCATCCAGCTGGTCATCTACAACCTGCCCGGCCGTGACTGCGCGGCCCTCGCCTCCAACGGCGAGCTGGACGCGACGGAGATCGACCGGTACAAGACCGAGTACATCGACCCGATCGCCGCGATCCTGGCCGACCCGAAGTACGCGGACCTCAGGATCGTCACCACGGTCGAGATCGACTCGCTGCCCAACCTCGTCACCAACGTCTCCGGGCGGCCGACCGCCACGAAGAACTGCGACGAGATGAAGGCCAACGGCAACTACCAGAAGGGCGTCGGTTACGCCCTGAACAAGCTCGGCGACACCGCCAACGTCTACAACTACGTCGACGCCGGCCACCACGGCTGGCTCGGCTGGGACAGCAACTTCGACCCCTCCGCCGAGATGTTCAAGACCGCCGCCACCACCGAGGGGGCGACCGTCGACGACGTGCACGGCTTCATCGTCAACACCGCCAACTACAGCGCCCTGAAGGAGGAGAACTTCAAGATCACGGACTCCGTGAACGGAACCCCCGTGCGCCAGTCCGGCTGGGTGGACTGGAACCAGTACACCGACGAGCTCTCCTACGCCCAGGCCATGCGCGACAAGCTGGTCACACTCGGCTTCGACCAGAACCTCGGCATGCTGATCGACACCTCCCGCAACGGCTGGGGCGGCACGGCCCGGCCCGCCGGTCCCGGCCCGCAGACCAGCGTCGACGCCTACGTGGACGGGGGCCGCTACGACCGCCGCATCCACCTCGGCAACTGGTGCAACCAGTCCGGAGCCGGCCTCGGTGAACGCCCGCAGGCCTCTCCCGCCGCCGGGATCGACGCGTACGTCTGGATGAAGCCCCCGGGCGAGTCCGACGGCGCGAGCGAGCCGATCGACAACGACGAGGGCAAGGGCTTCGACCGGATGTGCGACCCGACGTACGAGGGCAACGAGCGCAACGGCAACAACTTGTCGGGCGCCCTGGACAACGCCCCGGTGTCCGGGCACTGGTTCTCCGCCCAGTTCCAGGAGCTGATGAAGAACGCCTACCCGCCGCTGCCGTAGGCGTAAGCGGGGTCCCGCGTAGGTGACGCCGTCGGGGTCCGGTCCTCGGGCCGGGCCCCGGTGGTGTGTTTTTGCGATTGCGGCAACTTGATTTGCCCCGACGCGGTGAGTCGTCGCACCCTGGCGGCATCGCGAACGGGAGGCTGACCACCATGGCGCACGACCACCACCAGCACGACTCCGTACACGGCCACGGCCACGACCACGACCACAATCACGACCATATGGACTGGGCCGAGATGGCCCCGCTGCTGGAGGCGCAGGCGGAGCTGTACACGCCGCTGTACCGGCAGGCCATGACCTGGCTGGCACGCGAGGTGACCGAGCCCGGCCTGGTCGTCGACGTCGGCAGCGGACCCGGCGTCGTCTCCTGCCTGTTCGCCGACACCTTCCCCGGCGCCCGTGTCATCGCCGTCGACGGCGCCGGACCGCTGCTGGAGCGGGCCCGCTCCCGCGCCGCCCGGCTCGGCGTCGGCGACCGCTTCGGCACCCTCGCCGGTGACCTGCCCGGCGTACTGGGCGAACTCGACTACCCCGCCGACCTGCTGTGGGCCAGCCAGAGCCTGCACCACCTCGGAGACCAGCGCGCGGCCCTCGCCGCGCTCGCCGGGCACCTGGCACCCGGCGGCACCCTGGCGGTCCTGGAGGGCGGACTGCCCGCCCGGTTCCTGCCCCGCGACCTCGGCATCGGGCGTCCCGGGCTGCAGGCCAGGATGCACGCCGTGGAGGAGGACTTCTTCGCGGAGATGCGCGCGAGCCTGCCCGGCACGGTGGCCGTGACCGAGGACTGGCCGGCGCTGATGACCTCGGCGGGACTCGAGCACAGCGGCACCCGGAGCTTCCTGCTCGACCTGCCCGCGCCCGTTCCGCAGGAGGCCCGCGCGTACGTCGTCTCCTCGTTGTCCCGGATGCGCGACCGGGTCGGGGACGGTCTGGACGCGGGCGACCGGGCCACCCTGGACCGGCTGCTCGACCCCGGGGACGAGGCGAGCGTGCACCGGCGCCAGGACGTGTTCGTGCTGGTGGCGCACACGGTCTACACGGCCCGGCGGCCTTCCTGACCGGGTGGCCGGCGGCGGCCGGGGCAGCCCGGCCGAGATCCGCGAAGGGGCCCGGCCGCACTGGCCGGGCCCCTTCGCGCGGGGGAGCGCCTCATCCCCCGTCGGTCATTCTCCGTTGAACTCCGCCGGGTCGAATCCCAGCCGCCGGTCCTCGTTCAGCGCGCTGATCGCCGCGAGGTCCTCGGTGTCCAGGGCGAAGCCGAACACGTCGATGTTCTCCTTGATCCGGGACGGCGTCACGGACTTCGGGATCACCACGTTGCCGATCTGGAGGTGCCAGCGCAGCACGACCTGGGCCGGGGTGCGGCCGTGCTTCTGGGCGATCGCCACGATCGCCGGGACCTCCAGCAGGCCCTTGCCCTGGCCGAGCGGGGACCAGGCCTCGGTGGCGATGCCCTGCTCCGCGTGGTACTCACGGGCGGCGTGCTGCTGGAGGTGCGGGTGCAGCTCGATCTGGTTGACCGCCGGGATGACCGACGTCTCGCCGATCAGCCGCTCCAGGTGCTCCGGGTAGAAGTTGGAGACGCCGATGGCCCGGACGCGGCCGTCGGCGTGCAGCTTCTCGAACGCCTTGTACGTGTCGACGTACCGCTCCTTGGCCGGCATGGGCCAGTGGATCAGGTACAGGTCGACGTACTCCAGGCCCAGCTTCGCCAGCGACGTGTCGAAGGCGCGGAGGGTGGAGTCGTATCCCTGGTCGTTGTTCCAGAGCTTGGTGGTGACGAAGAGGTCCTCGCGGGCGACGCCCGAGGCGGCGATCGCCTTGCCGGTGCCCTCTTCATTGCCGTAGATCGCCGCTGTGTCGATGCTGCGGTACCCGGCCTCCAGCGCGTGGGCGACGGCCGTCTCGGCCTCGCCGTCCGGAACCTGCCAGACGCCGAAGCCCAGCTGGGGCATCTCGACGCCGTTGTTCAGGATGATCGGGGGGACCTTGCTGCTCACGAGCTCTTGATCCTTCGGTTGTGGTCAGGTGGTACTCACATCGTCAACGATCACGGCCCGTAATGCATTCCTGACCCGCGAACTCACGCTGTGTACAGCGCCTCGACCTCGCTGCCGTAGGCCTTCTCGATGGCCTTGCGCTTCAGTTTCAGCGAGGGCGTCAGCAGCCCGTGCTCCTCGGTGAACGGCTGCGCGAGGACACGGAACGTGCGGATCGACTCGGCCTGCGACACCAGCGTGTTGGCCGCCACGACCGCGCGCCGGACCTCCGTCTCCAGGTCGGCGTCGTGGACCAGCTCGGCCGCGGGCGGCCGGGGCTTGTTGCGCATCGTCAGCCAGTGGTCGACGGCCTCCTGGTCGAGGGTGATGAGAGCGGCGACGTAGGGCCGGTCGTTGCCGACGACGATGCACTGGTCGACCAGCGGATGGTCCCGGACGCGTTCCTCCAGCAGACCCGGTGAGACGCTCTTGCCGCCGGAGGTCACCAGGATCTCCTTCTTGCGGCCGGTGATGGTGAGGTAACCGTCCTCGTCCAGCGCGCCCAGGTCGCCGGTGGCCAGCCAGCCGTCCCGCAGGCTCTCGTGGGTGGCCTTCGGGTTGTTGAGGTAGCCCTGGAAGACGTTGTCGCCGTTCAGCCAGATCTCGCCGTCGTCCGCGAGGCGCACGGTGACGCCGGGCACGGGCACCCCGACGGTGCCGAAGCGGGTGCGCTCGGGCGGGTTGGCGGTGGCCGCCGCCGTGGACTCGGTCAGGCCGTATCCCTCGTAGATCCGCACGCCCGCGCCCGCGAAGAACAGGCCGAGCCGCCGGTCCATCGCCGAACCGCCCGACATGGCGTTGCGCAGGCGCCCGCCCATCGCCGCCCGCACCTTGGCGTAGACGAGCTTGTCGAAGAGCTGGTGCTGCACGCGCAGCCCCGCCGACGGGCCGGGGCCGGTGCCCCAGGCCTTCGCCTCCACCGCCTCCGCGTACTTCACGGCCACGTCGACGGCCTTCTCGAAGGGACCGGCCTTCCCCTCCTTCTCGGCCTTGCGCCGGGCCGCGTTGAACACCTTCTCGAAGATGTACGGCACCGCCAGGATGAACGTCGGCCCGAAGGCCGCCAGGTCGGGCAGCAGGGCGGCGGCGTTCAGCTGCGGCTGGTGCCCGAAGCGGACCCGGCCGCGGATCGCCGCGACCTCCACCATCCGGCCGAAGACATGGGCGAGCGGCAGGAAGAGCAGCGTCGCCGCCTCGTCGCCCTTCCTGGAGTGGAACACCGGCTCCCAGCGCTCGATGACGGTGTCCGCCTCGTACATGAAGTTGCCGTGCGAGATGACACATCCCTTGGGGCGGCCGGTGGTGCCCGAGGTGTAGATGACGGTGGCGGGCGTGTCGGGCGTGATCGCCTTCCGGTGCCGGTGCACCACGTCGTCGTCGAGATGGGCGCCCGCCTCGTACAGCTCCTGGACGGCGCCGGAGTCGAGCTGCCACAGGTCGCGCAGGCGCGGCAGCCGGTCGATGACGGTGGCGATCGTCATCGCGTGGTCCTCGTGCTCCACGACCGCGGCCGTCACCTCGGCGTCGTACAGCATCCACACGCACTGCTCGGCCGACGAGGTCGGGTAGACGGGCACCACCTGGGCGCCGATCGTCCACAGGGCGAAGTCGAAGAGGGTCCACTCGTAGCGGGTGCGGGACATGATGGCGACCCGGTCGCCGAAGCGGACGCCCTGGGCGAGCAGGCCCTTGGCGAGGGCCAGCACCTCGTCGCGGAACGCCCCGGCGGTCACGTCCCGCCACCGCCCGGCGTCGTCCTTGCGGCCGAGCGCGATGTGCCGCGGATCCTCCCGGGCGTGCCGGAAGACGACGTCGGCGAGACCGCCCACCGGCGGTGCCGACGCCGACGGAGGACTGCTGAACTCGCGCAAACCCCGCTCCCCGCTTCTCGTGACGCCCCCGCACAGCGCGGTGAAAGCTACCCCACGCCGAACGGGGGCGGGAGGGGCGCAAAAGATGGACAGCGCTTGTGTTCGCGCTGGTCAGCGCGCGGAAATGCGCTCACATGGGGAAGGGTCGGACACTTTCCTGACCGTTGAGCAAGTTTCGGTGCGGTTATCTCCACCGAATCTGTACGACCTGCTTACCGTCGGTACGCCCGGCTATCCGAGGCCGGTCCGCCGCGGCCGGTGCAACCGGTCGCCGCCCGCCAGGATCGCCGACGCCAGGGCGTCCGCCGCGCCCCGCGCCGAGGCGTGGCGGCGGCCGTGGACCAGTACGAAGTCGACCCGGCCCAGCTCGGGCAGTCCCGCCCGCTCCGGCACCCGTACCAGCCCGGGCGGGATGAGCCCGCGCGCGTGCGCCATCACGCCGAGGCCCGCCCGGGCCGCCGCGATCAGGCCGTTGAGGCTGCCGCTGGTGCACGCGACGCGCCACTCGCGGCCCTGCCGCCGCAGGGCGTCCAGCGCGAGCGCGCGGGTGATGCCCGGCGGTGGATACACGATGAGCGGCACCGGACGGTCCGGGTCGAGGCGCAGCCGCTCCGCGCCGATCCACACCAGCCGGTCCCGCCAGACCGGCTCGCCCTGGGGGTCCTGCGGCCGTCGCTTGGCCAGCACCAGGTCGAGCTTCCCGGCGGCCAGCTGCTCGTGCAGCGTGCCCGACAGCTCCACCGTCAGCTCCAGGTCGACCTCGGGGTGGACGTGCCGGAAGCCCTCCAGGATCTCCGGCAGCCGGGTCAGCACGAAGTCCTCGGACGCCCCGAACCGCAGCCGGCCGCCCAGCCGGGTCCCGGTGAAGAAGGCCGTCGCCTGCTCGTGCACCTCCAGGATCCGGCGCGCGAACCCGAGCATCGCCTCGCCGCCCTCCGTCAGCTCCACGGAGTGCGTGTCACGGCTGAACAGCTGCCGCCCGGTGGCGTCCTCCAGCCGCCGCACGTGCTGGCTCACGGTCGACTGGCGCAGCCCGAGCCGCCGGGCGGCCTGCGTGAAACTCAGCGTCTGGGCCACCGACAGGAAGGTGCGCAGGTGGGAGGGGTCGTACATCCCTCCAGGTTATCGCGCGACGTGATGACAGTCAGAGCGGTATACCGGATTCCCGATCGCTGGGTGAGGGAGCAGGATGGAGCGGAACCCGTGAACCGTCCGTGTCCCCGCCGGACGACAGCGAACGAGCAAGTGGAGCACCGTGAAACGCCTGCGATGGCCGCGTTGGATGCCGATCGACCCGTACATCCTGCTGCTGCTCGGGACGGTGGGCCTCGCGGCGCTGCTGCCGGCCCGCGGCACGGGCGCGGACGTCGCCTCCGGCGCCTCCACCGCCGCGATCGCGTTCCTCTTCTTCCTCTACGGCGCCCGGCTCTCCACCCGTGAGGCGATGGACGGGGTGCGGCACTGGCGGCTGCACGTCACCGTGCTGGCCTGCACCTTCGTCGTCTTCCCGCTGCTGGGGCTCGCGTCCCGCGGACTCGTCCCGGTCTTCCTGACCGACCCCCTCCACCAGGGCCTGCTCTTCCTCACCCTGGTCCCGTCGACCATCCAGTCGTCCATCGCCTTCACCTCCATCGCCCGCGGCAACGTGCCCGCCGCGATCTGCGCCGGGTCCTTCTCCTCGCTGGTGGGCATCGTCCTCACGCCGCTGCTCGCCGCCGCCCTGCTCGGCAGCGGCGGGGGCGGGTTCTCGGCCGACTCGGTGGTCTCGATCGTGCTGCAACTGCTGGTGCCGTTCGTCGCCGGGCAGCTGCTGCGCCGCTGGGTCGGGGGCTTCGTCGCCCGGCACCGGAAGGTCCTCGGGCTCGTCGACCGGGGCTCGATCCTCCTCGTCGTCTACACGGCGTTCAGCGAGGGCATGGTGCGGGGAATCTGGGGCCAGGTCAGTGCGGCCCGGCTGGCCGGACTGCTGGCCGTCGAGGCCGTACTGCTCGCCGTGATGCTGCTGCTGACCTGGTACGGGGCGAAGGCGCTGCGCTTCGGCCGGGAGGACCGGATCGCGATCCAGTTCGCCGGGTCGAAGAAGTCCCTCGCCGCCGGACTGCCGATGGCGAGCGTCCTATTCGGCGCCCAGGCCTCGCTGGCCGTGCTGCCGTTGATGCTCTTCCACCAGATGCAGCTGATGGTGTGCGCGGTCATCGCCAAGCGCCGGTCGCACGACCCGGAGGCGGTCGCGGCGTCCGAGAAGCCAGAGGGGGCCGAGAAGCCAGAGGGGGCCGAGGCGTCCGCGGGCCCGCCGCGCCCCACGGCAGGCACCGGGAACCGCTGAGCGGGCGGAAGCGCGCGCCCTCAGCCGCCCGCCTCCACCCGGTCCATGGGCAGGTGCAGGACGGTGTTCCCGGCGGCCGCGGGCGGGTTTCCGGCACCGATCTCCGTGTCGGTCAGCGCCCGGTCCCACACGCGCACCTCGTCGATCGCGCCGGTGAAGCGGGCCCGGCCGTCCACGCGCTCGCCGACGTGCACACCGAACGGCGAGTTCCGGCTGACCGAGCCCGGCACGTCCGCCGCGCCGGCCGCCGTACCGTCGACGGACAGCGTGAGCCGGCCTCCGCCGCGCCGCAGCGCCAGGTGGTGCCAACGCCCGTCGTTGTGGGCGTGGTCGGTGCGCACCCATGCCGAGCGCGGGGCCGCCCCGCCCTCGCGCGCGGTGATCAGCCCCTGGATCCGGCCGTTGCCGGGCTCGGCGCGCAGCCACACCTGGGGCTGTGCGGGGCCGACCCCGCCCATCCACAGCAGCGGCTGCTCCCCGTCGTCCGCCGCGTACCGGAACCACAGCGACACCGTGAAGTCCCCGGTCCCGAGCGGCAGCCGCTCGTCGTACGGCAGTCGTACGGCGTCGTCGGCGCCGTCGAGGGCGAGCGCGCCGCCGACCATGCCGTCCGTCGTCCCGGCGCCGCCGAGCACGGTCGCGGGCGCGGCACCCGCGGCGAGGTCGGGGGTGGTGGGATCGGCGGCCCGGCGCGGCCGCAGCCAGTCCTCGGTGAAGCGGGCGAAGCGGATCTCGTCGCGGGCGTCGGCCGTGCCGCCCTCGTACAGCAGGCCCACCGTCTCGTCGTCGACGGCGGCCGGGTCGGAGTAGCCGGACCAGTCGCGGGTGACGACCGTGCCGCGGTCCACGGCGTCCCAGGTCGCGCCGCCGTCGTAGGAGGAACGGACCGTCATCGTCCGGCGGCGGTCGGGGTCGGCCGGCGCGGACAGCAGCATCCGGTCGCCGAGGCGGAGCAGGGCCCCCTGCACCTGCGGGGTGTACAGGTCCGGGAGGGCGCTGAAGGGGCCGGTGAAGCTGTCCCCGCCGTCGCGGCTGACGGCCTGGGTGCGGTGGCCGAGGTCGGTGCCGTGCTCCTCCCGGCCGCTGACCAGGAGGGTGCCGTCGGCGCGTTCGGCGAGGGTGAGCTCGGACGGCTTCTGCCGGAAGGTGCCGTCGGCGGCGACGGGCCGGGTGTCGGTGGCCCCGAGCCTCCAGTGTTCGCCGCCGTCGTCGCTGACCACGAGTGCCGCGTGGTTGGCGGTGACCCGGTCGTCGTCCCAGGTCTCGGCGTTGACGCCGACCACGAGCCGCCCGGGGTGGGCGCCGCCGGTGAGCTGGACGCCGTGCCCGGGGCCGGTGGCGTACCAGGAGTTCCAGTCGGGCGGCAGGATCCCGGCGCTCAGGTCGCGGGGAGCGGACCAGGTGCGGCCGTCGTCGTCGCTGTACTGGAGGTGGGGAGTGCGGGCGCAGGGCACCGCGCAGCCGGCGGCGTCCGTACGGCCGGCGTTGTACGTCTCGACCAGCAGGACGCGACCGGTGGCGCGGTCCACGACCGGGGCCGGGTTGCCGTGGGTGTCGCCGCCGCCGTCGTTGACGACCCGGAGCGGGCCCCAGGTGCGCCCGCCGTCGGTGGACCGCTTGACGACGATGTCGATGTCGCCGGCGTCCCCGCAGTTCAGCAGGCGGCCCTCGGCGAAGGCCAGCAGGGTGTCGTCCGTCGTCCGGACGATCGCCGGAATGCGGAAGCAGGCGTAGCCGCCGGGGTCCCGGTCCGCCCTGAAGAGGACCTGCTGCTCGAACTCCGGCGCCCTGGTCGCGGCTTCGGCGGGGGCGGGGAGCGAGGAGGCGGCCAGGGCGGACAGGGAGAGGAGGGCAAACAGGGAGGAGCGCGGACGCGTACGGGGAGGTGACGGCATGGAACGGTCTGCCCTTCGGGCGGCTGGTCGGGAGGGAGCCGGTCGTCAGGACATCAGTACATCAGGACGTGTCGCGCCTGATACGTCTCGTATGCCCGCGCGCGTGTCGTTCGACGGGACGGCGGAAGACGCCTGGGAGGAGCGTGGAAAACGATTGGGAGGAGCGTGGAAAACGCCTGGGGGAGGCGCGAAGACGCGCGGAAGGCGTGAGGAAGGCGCACGGGGACCTCGGGCCGGGACGGAGCCCCCGCGGTGCGGGGCGCCCTTCCCACCGGTCGGGCCCCCGCCGCCGTGCCGCGGGGAACCGGGTCAGCCCCGGGCGGCCGCGGCCCGCAGGGCCACCCGGTCCTCGCCCGCGTACACGTTCATGGAGCTGCCGCGCAGGAAGCCCACCAGCGTCAGCCCCGTCTCGGCGGCCAGGTCCACCGCGAGCGAGGACGGCGCCGACACCGCGGCCAGCACCGGGATGCCCGCCATCACGGCCTTCTGCGCCAGCTCGAAGGAGGCCCGCCCCGACACCAGCAGAACCGACCGGGACAGTGGCAGGTCACCGTTCTGCAGCGCGCGGCCGACCAGCTTGTCGACCGCGTTGTGCCGGCCCACGTCCTCCCGTACGTCCACGAGTTCGCCGTCCTCGGTGAACAGGGCCGCCGCGTGCAGTCCGCCGGTCCGGTCGAAGACCCGCTGGGCGGCGCGCAGCCGGTCCGGCAGGCCCGCCAGCAGCT
The DNA here is from genome assembly GCF_044331465.1 of Streptomyces sp. NPDC017225. Classification (NCBI taxonomy): domain Bacteria; kingdom Bacillati; phylum Actinomycetota; class Actinomycetes; order Kitasatosporales; family Streptomycetaceae; genus Streptomyces; species Streptomyces sp. NPDC017225. The sequence continues at coordinate 130,480 of NZ_JBIRNE010000007.1, forward strand.
CCGGGGTGACGCGGACCGGGGGAGTGTCGGCGATGGGCCAGCGGGCCGTCGTGCGCACCGCGTCCAGGCTCGCCTTGCCGCACAGCCCGCAGGAGGAGGTCGTGTAGACGTTCCGCTCCAGCGTGATGTCGGGGATCGGCACGTCCGGCGTCGTCCGCACCTCGACGACGTTGTAGGTGTTGGAGCCGTCGGCCGTGGCGCCCGCGCAGTAGACGATGTTCTGGAGGTCGTCCTGCTCGGCGAGGACCCCCTCGCTGACCAGGAACCCGGCCGCGAGCGCGAAGTCGTCGCCCGGGGTGCGCATCGTGATCGCGAGAGGTCTGCCGTTGAGCCGGATCTCCAGCGGTTCCTCGGCGACGAGCGTGTCCGGACGGGTGGAGACCGCCCCGTCCCGGATGCGGATCACCTTGCGTCGTTCCGTGACTCGTCCCATGGTCCGTGCCCCTTGTGCCGGTCAGTCCCGGTTCTGTACGTGCTGGTAGCCGAAGCGGCTCTTGATGCGGAGGTCGCCGTGGGTCACCGGGCCGTCGTACGGCGAGATGACCTTCACGGTCTCATTGTCCTGCACGTGAGGGCGACGTTGCGGCCCACCCCGCGGTACGCGCGCACCGTGGTCGTCTCGCTCCGCCGACGCAGGCGCCGATTCGGGCGATTCAGGCGATTCAGGCGATTCGGCCGGTTCCGTCGGCGAAATATCGTCCACGATATGGAGGTTGACCCGGCAAGGCTTTGTGCAAGGACGGTGGTTGTCTGCTCAACCGTCTTCTCAACCGCTTTCCCGCTGCCTACGGTGGGGGACCCATGAGTCCCCCCGTCGCGCCCCCGGGCTGGAGCCGCTGGCTCGTTCCCCCCGCCGCCCTCTCGGTCCACCTCTCCATCGGCCAGGCCTACGCCTGGTCCGTGTTCAAACCGCCCCTCGAATCCGCCCTCGGCCTCAGCGGCACGCAGAGCGCGCTGCCCTTCCAGCTCGGCATCGTCATGCTCGGGCTGTCGGCCGCGTTCGGCGGCACGCTCGTGGAGCGCCACGGGCCGCGCTGGGCGATGACCGTCGCCCTGGTCTGCTTCTCGTCCGGTTTCCTGCTCTCCGCGCTCGGCGCGGCGGTGGAGCAGTACTGGCTGATCGTCTTCGGCTACGGTTTCGTCGGCGGGATCGGCCTCGGCATCGGCTACATCTCGCCCGTCTCCACGCTGATCAAGTGGTTCCCGGACCGGCCCGGCATGGCCACCGGCATCGCCATCATGGGATTCGGCGGCGGCGCGCTCATCGCCTCCCCCTGGTCGGCGCAGATGCTGAAGTCCTTCGGCGCCGACAACTCAGGGATCGCGCTCGCCTTCCTCGTACACGGACTGACGTACGCCGTCTTCATGCTGCTGGGCGTGCTCCTGGTACGGGTGCCCCGCCCGAAGGAACGGGCGGACGGCTCACCGGCCGCGCTCGAGGGCGTCCAGGTCTCGGCGCGCGCCGCCGTGCGCACCCCGCAGTTCTGGCTGCTGTGGGTCGTGCTGTGCATGAACGTCACGGCCGGCATCGGCATCCTGGAGAAGGCCGCGCCGATGATCACCGACTTCTTCGCCGACACCTCCACACCGGTGTCGGTGACCGCCGCCGCGGGATTCGTGGCGCTGCTGTCGGCCGCCAACATGGCGGGCCGGATCGGCTGGTCCTCGGCCTCCGACCTGATCGGGCGCAAGAACATCTACCGCGTCTACCTCGGCGTCGGCGCGCTGATGTACACGCTGATCGCCCTGTTCGGCGACGTCTCCAAGCCGCTGTTCGTCCTGTGCGCCCTCGTCGTCCTGTCCTTCTACGGCGGCGGCTTCGCCACGGCCCCCGCCTACCTCAAGGACCTCTTCGGCACCTACCAGGTCGGTGCGATCCACGGACGGCTGCTCACCGCCTGGTCCACGGCCGGCGTGCTCGGGCCGCTGATCGTCAACTGGGTCGCCGACCGGCAGGAGGAGGCCGGGCGGCACGGCTCGGCCCTGTACGGGACCTCCTTCGTCATCATGATCGGGCTGCTGGTCGTCGGCTTCGTCGCCAACGAGCTAGTCCGTCCGGTCCACGCCCGCCACCACCTGCCCGCCGCCCCCACACCGAAGGAGGCCACCGATGCCCGACGACAGCAGCCAGAGTCCGCCTGACCTTCCCGGCCGGCGGCCGCTGATCACCTTCACCTGGCTCTGGGTGGGCGCACCACTCGCCTACGGGCTGTACGAACTCGTCCGGAAGGCGACCCAGTTGTTCACCGGCTGAGGCCCGCCGAGGACGGGGACGCGGGGAGGGACGCCGGGGATGCTGACCGAAGCCGACAAGCCAGGCGTCCGTTTCCTGTCGTATCACCTGCCGTCGTACCCGTCGGTCACTCATCACACTGGTGGATCCCGTACCCGAGGCAGTGAGGTCTCCACCCATGCACGGCTCCCGCATCACCGCCGTCGGTCATTACCAGCCCGCCCGGGTCCTCACCAACGAGGATCTGGCGGGCATGGTCGACACCAGCGACGAGTGGATCAGGAGCCGGGTGGGCATTCACACCCGCCGTATCGCCGGACCCGAGGAGCCGGTCGACGAGCTGGCCGGGCACGCCGCGGCGAAGGCGCTCGCGGCGGCCGGGCTGACCCCCGCCGACGTGGACATGGTCATGGTCGCCACCTCCACCGCGATCGACCGCTCCCCGAACATGGCCGCTCGTGTCGCGGCCCGCCTCGGCATCCCGGGGCCCGCCGCGCTGGACGTCAACGTCGTCTGCGCGGGCTTCACGCACGCCCTGGCCACCGCCGACCACGCCGTGCGGGCCGGCTCGGCGAGCCGCGCCCTGGTCATCGGCGCGGACAAGATGTCCGAGGTGGCCGACTGGAGCGATCGCACCACCTGTGTGCTCGTCGGCGACGGGGCGGGGGCCGTCGTCGTGGAGGCCTGCGCGCCCGGCGAGGAGGCGGGGATCGGTCCCGTGCTGTGGGGGTCGGTGCCCGAGATGGGCAACGCCGTCCGTATCGAGGGCACGCCGCCCCGCTTCGCGCAGGAGGGGCAGAGCGTCTACCGCTGGGCGACCACACGGCTGCCCGCCATCGCACGCCAGGCCTGCGAGCGGTCCGGGGTGGAGCCGGCCGACCTGGCCGCGGTCGTCCTGCACCAGGCGAACCTGCGCATCATCGAACCCCTCGCGGCGAAGATCGGCGCCGTCAACGCCGTGGTCGCCCGCGATGTCGTCGAGTCCGGGAACACCTCCGCCGCGAGCATCCCCCTCGCCCTCTCCAAGCTGGTGGAACGGGGCGAGATCACCACCGGCGACCCGGTGCTGCTCTTCGGCTTCGGCGGCAACCTCTCCTACGCCGGACAGGTCGTCCGCTGCCCCTGAACGACCACCCCCGCTCCGTCGTGCGACGTGGCGCGGCGATGGCGGCGTCCACGTCATCGGCGGCGACGGCCCCTTCGCCCGCACATCACGGGCCGGGACGGGCACGGCGCCCCGGCTGAGGCGTGAGCACACCGAGCACACCCGGCGTTCCTGCCACGCGCGGGAAGAATCGTGAGGTCAGAGGCTGTCCAGGGGCCGCCCGGCGCGAGGGCCGGGCGGCCCCGTCGTGTCCCGGGCCGCCGGACATCGGGACCTTCTTTGTCCACTCAGTGGAGAAAGTTCGCAGCAATTCGTGCGTGACTTCTTCCCACACCCGGCGCCCACTGCTACGTTCCCTCCGAAAGCAAGCCACTGGACGTGGCCGGAAACCGGCACACACTCAAGGCCGATTGAGGCGGGGAGGGGCTCGTGAGACGCATGACGGCACGACCCGCCAACGCTCACCAAGCGCGACTGCTCCAGCTGTTGCGCGACGGAGGGCCCAACTCCCGTGCCCAGCTGGGCGACCAGGTCGACCTGTCGCGGTCGAAGCTGGCCGTGGAGGTGGACCGGCTGCTCGAGACGGAGCTGGTCGTGGCCGACGGACTCGCCGCCTCGCGCGGCGGGCGCCGCAGTCACAACATCCGCCTCAACCCCGGGCTGCGCTTCCTCGGCGTCGACATCGGCGCGACCTCGGTCGACGTCGCCGTCACCAACGCCGAGCTGGAGATCCTCGGACACATCAACCAGCCCATGGACGTACGCGAGGGGCCGGTCTCGGTCTTCGAGCAGGTACTCGCCATGGCCGCCAAGTTGCGGGCCTCGGGGCTCGCGGAGGGCTTCGACGGCGCCGGTATCGGCGTCCCGGGGCCGGTCCGCTTCCCCGAGGGTGTGCCGGTGGCTCCACCGATCATGCCGGGCTGGGACGGCTTCCCCGTACGGGAGGCGCTCAGCCAGGAACTCGGCTGCCCGGTCATGGTCGACAACGACGTGAACCTGATGGCGCTGGGGGAGCAGCACGCGGGCGTCGCCCGCACCGTGCACGACTTCCTCGTCGTCAAGATCGGTACCGGCATCGGCTGCGGCATCGTCGTCGGCGGTGAGGTCTACCGCGGGACGACGGGCAGCGCGGGCGACATCGGGCACATCCAGGCCGTGCCCGACGGACGTCAGTGCGCCTGCGGCAACCGGGGCTGTCTGGAGGCCCACTTCAGCGGCGCGGCGCTGGCCCGCGACGCCACGGAGGCCGCCCAGCAGGGCCTGTCGGCCGAACTCGCGAGCCGTCTGGAGGCGAACGGGGGCCTCAGCGCCGCCGACGTCGCCGCCGCGGCCGCCGCGGGTGACGCCACCGCACTCGAGCTGATCCGGGAGGGCGGCCGGAGCACCGGCCAGGTCATCGCCGGCCTGGTCAGCTTCTTCAACCCGGGCCTGGTGGTGATCGGCGGCGGGGTGACCGGCCTCGGCCACAACCTGCTCGCCGCGATCCGTACCCAGGTCTACCGCCAGTCGCTGCCCTTGGCGACCGGCAACCTGCCCATCGTACTGGGGGAGTTGGGCCCCAGCGCCGGAGTCATCGGCGCGGCCCGGCTGATCAGCGACCACCTGTTCTCACCCGCGTAGCACCACCCGGCCCCGCGCAGCACCACTGTCACTCGCGTAGCACCAACGTCACCCGCGCAGGCGCCACCTGTCACCCGCGTAGGCACCACTCGGATCTCCGAGCTCCATCAGCACAGCGCCCTGTCCTGTCCTGTCCCGCTTCGCCCTGCCCTGCTCCGCTCTGCCCTGACACCGGCCCGCACGCCCGCCGAGGGGACCTCACATGGCACCAGAACCACCGCTGCTCAGCATGTCCGGCATCACCAAGTCGTTCCCCGGAGTCCGGGCCCTGGACGGCGTCGATCTCGACGTCCAGGCCGGCGAGGTGCACTGCCTGCTCGGCCAGAACGGCGCCGGGAAGTCCACCCTCATCAAGGTGCTGGCCGGCGCCCATCAGCCCGACACCGGCACCATCCGCTGGCGCGGCGAGGACGTGACCCTGCGCTCGCCCATCGCGGCCATGCGCCTCGGCATTGCCACCATCTACCAGGAACTCGACCTGGTGGAGCACCTGTCGGTCGCCGAGAACGTCCACCTCGGTCACGAACCGACCGCCGCCGGCTTCGTCGTACGGGCAAAGGCGGCCAAGGAGTCGACGGCCGACCTGCTCAGGCGGCTCGGGCACCCGGAGGTCGATCCCGGGCGGCTGGTCGGCGAGCTCTCGGCGGCGCAGCAGCAGATCGTGTCCATGGCGCGGGCGCTCTCGCACGAGGTGCGGCTGATCGTGATGGACGAGCCGTCCGCCGCGCTCGACCCCGACGAGGTGGACAACCTCTTCCGCATCGTCGCCGACCTCACCGCCGACGGCGTCGCCGTCGTCTACATCTCGCACCGGCTGGAGGAGATCCGCCGCATCGGCGACCGGGTCACCGTCCTCAAGGACGGCCGGGCCGTCGCCGGCGGGCTGCCCGCCGAGTCGACGCCGACCAACGAGGTGGTCGCGCTGATGACCGGACGCAACGTCGAGTACGTCTTCCCGCAACGGCCCACCTCACCACCCCTGGCCGAGCCCGTGCTGAGCGTGCGGGGACTGACCAGGGACGGTGAGTTCGAACCCCTCGACCTGGAGGTCCGCCCCGGCGAGATCGTCGGACTCGCCGGCCTCGTCGGCTCCGGCCGCTCCGAGATCCTGGAGACGGTCTACGGGGCCCGGAAGGCGAGTGCCGGACAGGTCCTCGTGGACGGGAGCCCGCTGCGGCCGGGAAGCGTGCGCGCCGCTGTGCGCGCCGGGCTCGGACTCGCCCCCGAGGAACGCAAGGCGCAGGCCCTGCTGATGCTGGAGTCCGTCACCCGCAACGTGTCGGTCTCCGCCATGTCCCGCTTCTCGCGCGGCGGCTGGATCGACCGCGGCGCGGAACTGGCGGCCGCACGCAAGGCGACCCGCGAGCTGTCGCTGCGGCCCGACAACCCCTCCGCGCCCGTGCGCACCCTGTCCGGCGGCAACCAGCAGAAGGCGGTCCTCGCCCGCTGGCTGCTGCGCGGCTGCCGGGTCCTGCTGCTCGACGAACCCACCCGCGGCGTCGACGTCGGCGCCCGCGCCGAGCTCTACGCGGTCATCCGCCGCCTCGCCGACGAGGGCCTCGCCGTCCTGCTGGTCTCCAGCGAGGTGCCCGAGGTACTGGGCCTCGCCGACCGCGTGCTGGTGCTGCGCGAGGGCCGTGTCGTGCACGAGGCCCCCGCCCGCGAACTCGACGAACACCGCGTACTCGACCTCGTGATGGAAGGAAGCCCGGCGTCATGACGCAGCACGTGTCCCCGCCGCGGGACGGCACCGGCAAGGCGGCACCGGTGGACGGTCCGCCCGCCTGGCGGGTCCAGTTGGGCCGCGCCGACGTCCGCACCCTCACCCTGCTCGGCGTGCTCGCCGCACTGGTCCTCATCGGCGGCATCACCCAGCCCGACTCGTTCCTCGACACCCGCAACCTCCAGCTGGTGCTCACCCAGGCGTCCGTGATCGGCGTCGTCACCGTCGGCATGACCTTCGTCATCGTCTCCGGCGGCATCGACCTGTCGGTCGGCGCCATCGTCGCCCTGGCCTCGGTGTGGGCGACCACGGTCGCCACCCAGGAGTACGGGTTCGCCGGCATCCTCTTCACGGCGGTCGTGGTCGGCGTGGGCTGCGGACTGGTCAACGGGGTGCTCATCGCGTTCGGCCAGATGGTGCCGTTCATCGCCACCCTGGCCATGCTGGCCTCGGCGCGCGGCCTCGCGGAGCAGATCACCGACGGCCGGACCCAGGTCGTCACGGTCCCCAGCGTCCTGGACCTCGGCGAGCGCGACGCCTACATCCTCGGCATACCGCCCCTGGTGCTGGTGTTCGCCGCCGTCACCGTGATCGGCTGGCTGGTGCTCAACCGGACCACCTTCGGCCGCCGCACGGTCGCCGTCGGCGGCAACGCGGAGGCCGCCCGGCTCGCCGGCATCGACGTCCGCCGCCAGCGGCTCTACCTCTACCTGCTGTCCGGGCTGTGCTGCGGCATCGCCGCCTTCCTGCTGATCGTCCTGGCCGGCTCCGGCCAGAACACCAACGGCAACCTCTACGAACTCGACGCCATCGCCGCCGCGATCATCGGCGGAACGCTCCTGACCGGCGGGCGCGGCCACATCCTCGGCTCCGTGCTCGGCGTCCTGATCTTCACCACGATCACCAACATCTTCGCCCTGAACAACCTGCAGAGCGACGTCCAGCAGATCGCGAAGGGCGCGATCATCGTCGCCGCCGTGCTGGTCCAGCGCCGTACCGCAAGCACGCATTGAGGAAAGGGTTCACCGCCATGACAGAGCTCACGAGTCGCAGAGGGCTGCTCTTCGGAGCCGCCGCCGTGTCCGCCGGTGCCGTCCTCACCGGGTGTACGAGCAACGACCCCGACGACGGCGGCGACAAGGCCTCCACGGACACGCAGCCGGCCGCAGACGACAAGCCGGGCAAGGCCGTCACCATCGGCTACGCCGGCCCGCAGGCCGACCACGGCTGGCTCAACGCCGTCAACGACAACGCGAAGCAGCGCGCGGAGAAGTACTCGGACGTCACCCTCGAGGTCACCGAGGGCTCCAACGACACCGCCCAGCAGATCGGCCAGATCGAGACCCTCATCAACAAGAAGGTCGACGTCCTGGTGATCCTGCCCGCCGACGGCAAGGCGCTCACCCAGGTCGGACTGCAGGCCATGCGCGCCGGCATCCCGGTCGTGAACCTCGACCGCATCTTCAACAGCCCCCAGGCCTACCGCTGCTGGGTGGGCGGCGACAACTACGGCATGGGCCTCAACGCCGCGCACTACATCGGCGAGAAGCTCAAGGACCAGCCGGACGCCAAGGTCATCGAGCTGGCCGGCCTGGACAACCTGGAACTGACCCAGCAGCGCACCAAGGGCTTCGACGACGGCCTGAAGAACTACCCGAACATCAAGAAGGTGGCCCGGCAGGCCGCCGACTTCACCGTCGAGTCCGGCCAGGCCAAGATGGCCCAGCTGCTCCAGGCCCAGTCGGACTTCGACGCCATGTGGAACCACGACGACGACCAGGGCGTGGGCGCGCTGCGCGCCATCGAGCAGGCCGGCCGCGACGACTTCCTGATGGTCGGCGGCGCGGGCGCGCTCTCCGCCTTCCAGGCCATCAAGGCGGACAGCGGCGTACTGAAGGCGACCGTGCTCTACCCGCCGACCATGGCCGCCTCCGCGATCGACCTGGGCCGCGCCCTCGGCCAGGGCAAGGGCATCAGCGGCCTCGCCGAGTTCGAGATCCCCTCGACGGTCACCTGCTACTCGGCCGTCGTCGACAAGGAGAACGTCGACCAGTACATGTCCACGGGCTTCAAGTGAGGGCCGCCGCCCCACGGCCGGCCTGACCAGCCGGCCGTCGGGCGGGGCCCACCCCCCACCGCGCCACCACGACGAGGAGGACATCCGCATGGGACAGCCGCAGCAGCCCGAGGGGGCCGGGGCGGAGGCATCAGCCGCCGGAACCGGGACCGACAGCGGGACCGGGACCAGTGCGACGGGGGCGTCCGCGACCAGACCGCCGCTGCGCGTCGGCATGGTCGGTTACGCCTTCATGGGTGCCGCACACTCCCAGGGCTGGCGCACCGCCGGCCGCGTCTTCGACCTGCCGCTGAACCCGGTCATGGCCGCGATCTGCGGCCGGGACGCCGACGCCGTCCGCACGGCGGCCGACCGGCACGGCTGGGCGAGCACCGAGACCGACTGGCGGGCCCTGGTGGAACGGGACGACATCGACCTCGTCGACATCTGCACCCCCGGCGACAGCCACGCCGAGATCGCGCTGGCCGCGCTCGCCGCCGGCAAGCACGTCCTGTGCGAGAAACCGCTGGCCAACACCGTCGCGGAGGCGGAGGCGATGACCCGGGCCGCCGACGAGGCGGGCGCACGGGGACAGCTGGCGATGGTCGGGTTCAACTACCGCCGGGTGCCGGCCACCGCGCTGGCCCGCCGGATGGTGGACCAGGGCCGCATCGGCCGGCTGCGGCACGTGCGGGTGACGTATCTCCAGGACTGGCTGGTGGACCCCAAGGCGCCACTGACCTGGCGGCTGCGCAAGGAGCTGGCCGGCTCCGGAGCCCTCGGGGACCTCGGCGCCCACATCGTCGACCTCGCGCAGTACCTGACGGGGGAGCGGATCGCGGGCGTCTCCGCCCTCACCGAGACCTTCGTACGCGAACGCCCGCTGCCCGACGGCGCACCCCGCGGCCTGTCGGCCGGCTCGGCGGACGGTGCCACCGGCCAGGTCACCGTGGACGACGCGGCCGTCTTCACCGGCCGCCTCACCTCCGGCGCACTGGTCTCCTTCGAGGCCACCCGGTACGCCACCGGCCGCAAGAACTCCCTGCGCATCGAGCTCAACGGTGAGCGCGGCTCGCTCGCCTTCGACCTGGAGCGGCTCAACGAGCTGTCGTACCACGACGGTACGGAGCCGGGGGAACACGCCGGCTTCCGGCGCATCCTCGTCACCGAGCCCGAGCACCCCTACCTGGAGGCCTGGTGGCCGCCGGGCCACGGACTGGGCTACGAGCACACCTTCGTCCACCAGGTGCGCGACCTCGTCCACGCCGTCGCCGACGGCCACCGCCCCGTACCCTCCTTCGCCGACGGGCTGCAGGTGCAGCGCGTGCTCGCGGCGGTGGAGGAGAGCGCCGAGAAGAACTCCGTCTACACCCCGATCGCCCCCTGAGGAGGCTGGCAGCGACATGCCGCGCAACTTCACTCTCTTCACCGGCCAGTGGGCGGACCTCCCCCTGGAGGAGGTCTGCCGCCTCGCCCGTGACTTCGGCTACGACGGCCTCGAGCTCGCCTGCTGGGGCGACCACTTCGAGGTCGACAAGGCCCTCGCGGACCCCTCCTACGTGGACTCGCGCCACCAGCTGCTCGACAAGTACGGGCTGAAGTGCTGGGCGGTCTCCAACCACCTGGTCGGCCAGGCCGTGTGCGACGCCATCATCGACGAACGCCACGAGGCCATCCTGCCCGCCCGCATCTGGGGCGACGGCGACGCGGAGGGCGTACGGCAGCGCGCCGCGGCCGAGATGCGGGACACCGCACGGGCCGCCGCGCGCCTCGGCGTGGACACCGTCATCGGCTTCACCGGGTCGGCCATCTGGCACCTGGTCGCCATGTTCCCGCCCGCCTCCGAGTCGATGATCGAGCGCGGCTACCAGGACTTCGCCGACCGCTGGAACCCGATCCTCGACGTCTTCGACGCCGAGGGCGTGCGGTTCGCCCACGAGGTCCACCCCAGCGAGATCGCCTACGACTACTGGACCACCCAGCGCGCCCTGGAGGCGGTCGGCCACCGGCCCGCCTTCGGCCTCAACTTCGACCCCTCCCACTTCGTGTGGCAGGACCTCGACCCCGTCGGCTTCCTGTGGGACTTCCGCGACCGTATCTACCACGTCGACTGCAAGGAGGCCCGCAAGCGCCTCGACGGCCGCAACGGGCGGCTCGGCTCCCACCTGCCCTGGGGCGACCCGCGCCGCGGCTGGGACTTCGTGTCGGCCGGCCACGGCGACGTCCCCTGGGAGGACGTCTTCCGCATGCTGCGTTCCATCGACTACCAGGGCCCGGTCTCCGTCGAGTGGGAGGACGCCGGCATGGACCGGCTCCAGGGCGCCCCCGAAGCGCTCACCCGCCTCAAGGCCTTCGACTTCGATCCGCCCACCGCGTCCTTCGACGCCGCGTTCAACAGCTGATCAGCGCACCGTGACCGCAGGTCGGGGCGGGGGCCGGTACGTTCGCCGGTCCCCGGTCCGGCCTGCCCGAATCCGGCTTTGTCCTGTATTGGGAAAAAGTTGAACCAGTTCTGATCCAAGGGGTGTTCGCCCCGGAAGAACGCGGTTACCGTCCCTGAAGTGTTCAGGACACTCAGACCCCCGGGGTGACGGCGCACCCCGGCGCCCGCCGCATCGCACGTCTTCGCACCCGTTCCGTACGGCCCACCCGTTCCCGGAGGGACTTCGTGCACAGAAGCAGACTCAAAAGCACCGGCACCAGCACCAGAACCACGAGGCGTCCCAGGCTTCGCACCACCCTCGCCCTGTTCACCGGCCTGATGCTGGCCGTGGGCACCCCGGCGACCGTAGCCGGCGCCCAGCCGGCGGCCGACGAACCGGCGGCCGCCGAGGGCCAGTTCCAGCAGGTCCCGCTCGCCAAGGGCGAGCCCGAGACGGGCGAGCCGATGTCGCTCGCCGTACTCCCGGACCGCAGCGTCCTGCACACCGCCCGCGACGGCACGCTCCGCATCACCGACCAGGGCGGCGTCACCAAGGTCGCCGGCAAGCTCGACGTCTACAGCCATGACGAGGAGGGCCTGCAGGGCGTCGGCGTCGACCCGGACTTCGAGAACAACCGGGCGATCTACCTCTACTACGCCCCGCCGCTCGACACGCCCGCGGGCGACGCCCCCGAGAACGGCACCGCCGAGGACTTCAAGAAGTTCGACGGCGTCAACCGGCTCTCCCGGTTCGTCCTCAACCCCAACGGCACGCTGGACATGGCCAGCGAGAAGAAGGTCCTGGACGTCGCGGCCTCCCGCGGCACCTGCTGCCACGTCGGCGGCGACATCGACTTCGACGCCGAGGGCAACCTGTACCTGTCCACCGGCGACGACACCAACCCGTTCGCCTCCGACGGCTTCACGCCGATCGACGAGCGCCCGGACCGCAACCCGGCCTTCGACGCCCGGCGCAGCTCCGGCAACACCAACGACCTGCGCGGCAAGATCCTCCGTATCAAGGTCGCCGAGGACGGCTCGTACACCGTCCCGGAGGGCAACCTCTTCGCCCCCGGCACCGAGAAGACCCGTCCCGAGATCTACGCGATGGGCTTCCGCAACCCCTTCCGGATCAACATCGACGAGAAGACCGGCACCATCTACGTCGGTGACTACGGCCCCGACGCCGGCGCCGCCGACCCGAACCGGGGCCCGGCGGGACAGGTCGAGTTCGCCAAGGTCACCAAGCCCGCCAACTTCGGCTGGCCCTTCTGCACCGGCGACAACGACGCCTACGTCGACTACGACTTCGCCACCAAGACCTCCGGCGAGAAGTTCGACTGCGCCGCTCCGAAGAACACCTCGCCGCACAACACGGGCCTCGTCGACCTGCCGCCCGCGCAGGCCGCCTGGATCCCGTACGACGGCGATTCCGTGCCCGAGCTCGGCAGCGGCTCCGAGTCCCCGATGGGCGGCCCGGTCTACCGCTACGACCCGGACCTCGACTCCTCCGTGAAGTTCCCCGAGGAGTACGACGGCGACTTCTTCGCGGGTGAGTTCGGCCGCCGCTGGATCAAGCGGATCGAGCAGACCGAGGACGGCGCGGTCGCGAAGATCAACGACTTCCCGTGGACCGGCACCCAGATCATGGACATGGAGTTCGGCCCCGACGGCGCGCTCTACGTCCTGGACTACGGCCTCTCCTGGTTCCAGGGGGACAAGGACTCCGCGCTCTACCGGATCGAGAACGCCGACGACGGCTTCTCCCCGATCGCCGAGGTGAGCGCGAACAAGACGTCGGGTGCGGCCGGCCTGAAGGTCAAGTTCACCGCCACCGCCAACGACGCCGACTCCCCGGACCTCACCTACAGCTGGGACTTCGGCGACGGCACCAAGGGCGAGGGCCTCACCCCCACCCACAAGTACAAGAAAATCGGCACCTACACCGCGACCTTCACCGCGAAGGACGCCGAGGGCAACACCGGCACCGCCAGCGCCCGGATCGTGGTCGGCAACACCGAGCCCACGGTGACCATCGAGACGCCGGGCAACGGCACCCTGCTGCCGATGGGGGAGCCCATCCCCTTCAAGGTGAAGGTCACCGACCCCGAGGAGACGATCGACTGCTCCAAGGTCAAGGTCGCCTACAGCCTCGGCCACGACTCCCACGCCCACGAGCTGACCAGCGAGATGGGCTGTGAGGGCACCCTCAACCCGCCCCCGGGCGACGGCGGTCACGACCCCAACGCCAACATCTACGGCGTCGTCGGCGCCAGCTACACCGACGGCGGGGCCAACGGCCAGGAGGCACTGACCGGCACCGCGCGCACCGTCATCCAGCCGCCGCACCGCCAGGCCGAGCACTTCGCCACCCAGGAGGGTGTCGCGGTCATCGACAAGACCGGCGCCAACGGCGGCAAGACCGTCGGTGACATCAACGACGGCGACTGGATCTCCTTCAGCCCGTACAAGTTCGACGGGCAGAAGAAGCTGACCGTCCGGGCCTCCTCCGGCGGCGCCGGCGGCTTCGTCGAGCTGCGCACCGGCTCGCCCACCGGCAAGCTGCACGGCTCGGCGTACATCCCGCCGACCGGAGGCTGGGAGACGTTCCAGAACGTCGACGTGCCGCTGCGCTCGCTGCCCAAGCGCACCACGGAGATCTACCTGGTCTTCCGGGGCGGCGACGGCGCGCTGTTCGACGTGGACGACTTCGAGTTCTCCAAGGAGCCGTTCAAGAAGGGCAAGAAGGTCCTGGTCTTCTCCAAGACGGCCGGCTTCCGCCACGACTCCATCCCGGAGGGCGTCGCCGCGCTGAAGGAGCTGGGCACTCCCGCCGGTATCTCGGTCACGGCGACCGAGGAGGCCGGACAGTTCACCACGGCCAACCTCGCCAAGTACGACGCGGTGGCCTTCATGTCCACCACCGGTGACGTCCTCAACGCCGACCAGCAGAAGGCGTTCGAGAACTACGTGAAGAACGGCGGCGGCTACATGGGCATCCACGCCGCCGCCGACACCGAGTACGACTGGGAGTTCTACGGCGGCCTGGTCGGCGCCCACTTCGACTCGCACCCGGCCATCCAGAAGGCCACCGTGCGCGTCGAGGACCACGACCACCCGTCCACCGCGCACCTGGACGACACGTGGGAGCGCACCGACGAGTGGTACAACTACCGCACCAACCCGCGTGAGCAGGCCAAGGTCCTCGCCACCCTCGACGAGACCACCTACGACGGCGGCAACATGAAGGGCGACCACCCGATCGCCTGGTGCCAGAGCTACGGCGGCGGCCGCTCCTTCTACACCGGCGGTGGCCACACCAAGGAGTCCTACGCGGACGAGGCCTTCCGCACCCACCTGCTCGGCGGCATGCAGTACGCCACCGGCCAGGTGAAGGCGGACTGCAAGCCGGACAAGGGCCACCGGGACATCTTCAACGGCCAGACCCGGGACGGCTGGAAGCAGGCCGGCCCCGGCTCCTTCGACGTCAAGGACGGCACGCTGGAGTCCAACGGCGGCATGGGCCTGCTCTGGTACCAGGCCAAGGAGCTCAAGTCGTACTCCCTCAAGCTCGACTGGAAGATGCGGGGCGACGACAACTCCGGGATCTTCGTGGGCTTCCCGGCGTCCGACGACCCCTGGTCCGCGGTGAACAAGGGCTACGAGATCCAGATCGACGCCACGGACGCGGCCGACCGCACCACGGGCTCCGTCTACTCGTTCAAGTCGGCGAACATCAAGGCCCGTGACCAGGTCCTGCGTCCGCCCGGCCAGTGGAACAGCTACGAGATCAAGGTCCAGGGCGAACGCCTCCAGGTGTTCCTCAACGGAGTCAAGATCAACGACTTCACCAACAAGGACCCCGAGCGGAGCCTGACCGACGGCCACATCGGCCTGCAGAACCACGGCGCCGACGACCAGGTCTCCTTCCGCAACATCCAGCTCAAGGAACTGTCCTCCTAGGGCCACCGGAACGGCGGCGGGCGGAGGACGCCGGACCTCCGCCCGCCGTCCGGCCGGGCCTCGGGCCCGGCACCCCGCTCGTCCCCTTCCGGCGCTCACACCCGGTTCGCGTACGACAAGGAGGCTGCCCATGTCCGCCGAACCGTCCCTGCCCGCCCCCACCTCGGCCCCGCGCTTCGGCGTCTGGTTCATCGGGGCACGCGGATCCGTGGCCACGACGGCGATCGCCGGCTGCGCCGCCGTCGCCGCCGGGCTCCACCCACCGACCGGCATGATCACCGAGACCCCTCCCTTCACCTCGTCCGGTCTGCCGGCGTTGTCGTCCCTCGTCTTCGGCGGCCACGACACCGTGGACTGCCCGCTGCCCAAACGTGCCGAACACCTCGCCGCCGGCGGCGTCCTGCCCCACGGCCTGCCGTCCGCCGTGCACGCCGAACTCGTCGCCGCCGACCGGGAGATCAGGCTCGGCGGGCCCATGTCCGGCGATCGCCCGCCGGGTGGCCCCCTGTCCGGCGGCCCCCTGTCCGGCGGTTCACTGACCGGCAGCCGTTCCCTGCCCGGTGACACGGACGGCGGCCCGGACCGCACCCAGGACGAATGGATCGACGTCTTCGCGGACGACATCCGCGACTTCGTGCGCCTCCAGGGCCTTTCGGGCGCCGTCGTGGTGAACGTCGCCTCCACCGAACCCGCCCCCACCGACGGCACACTGCCGCCCAGCTCCCTCTACGCGGCGGCCGCCCTGCGCGCCGGCTGCCCCTACGTCAACTTCACCCCCTCCACGGGCCTGCACCACCCGGCGCTGGCCCCGCTCGCCGAGTCGTCGGGCCTGCCGTACGCGGGCCGTGACGGCAAGACCGGGCAGACCCTGCTGCGCTCCGTACTCGGCCCGATGTTCCTGCAGCGGGCCCTCGCCGTGCGCGCCTGGTCCGGTACCAACCTCCTGGGCGGCGGCGACGGCGCCGCACTCGCCGACCCCGCGGCGGCCGCCGCCAAGAACGCCGGCAAGGAACGCGTCCTGGCCGACACCCTGGGTGCCGCGCCCCAGGGCGAGGTCCACATCGACGACGTGCCCGCGCTCGGCGACTGGAAGACGGCCTGGGACCACATCGCCTTCGACGGCTTCCTCGGCGCCCGCATGATCCTGCAGACCACCTGGCAGGGCTGCGACTCGGCGCTCGCCGCCCCGCTCGTCCTCGACCTGGCCCGTCTGGTCGCCCGCGCCCGGGAGCGGGGCATGTCCGGCCCGCTGGCCGAACTGGGCTTCTACTTCAAGGACCCGGTGGGCGACGGCCCCTCGGGCCTCGCGGAACAGTACGCGGAGCTGACGCGGTTCGCGGCGGAACTGCGGGGCGGGGACCCGGAGGGCGGGGGCCCGGGGGGCGGCCGGGCGGATGCCGACGCCTCCGGCGCGGGGGAGCGGCGATGAGCCGGACGGAGACCGTGCCCACGGACCGCCCGGGTGTGGCGACGGCATCGGCCGGCGCGGCGCCCCCGGACGGCGGGGGGCCGGGCCGGGACCGCGAGGCGCCGGGCCGGGGCGGCCCGAGCGCGGACGGGCGCCGCCTCGGCGTCCGCGCCCGCGTCGGCGCCTGGGCCGAACTGCTGCGTCTCCCCGCTCTGTTCACCGTCCCCGGCGACGTACTCGCCGGCGCGGCGGCGACCGGTGTCCGGGCCGGCCCCCGCACCCTGCTCGCCGTCGGTTCCTCCCTGTGTCTGTACGAGGCCGGTATGGCACTCAACGACTGGGCGGACCGTGCCGAGGACGCCGCCGAACGCCCGCACCGGCCCATCCCGTCCGGCCGAGTCCACCCGGCCGCCGCCCTCACGGCGGCCTGCGGACTGACCGCGACCGGCCTGGCCCTCGCGGCCCGTGCCGGCCGGCCCGCCGTGGCCGTGGCCGTCCCCCTGGCCGCGACCGTATGGGCGTACGACCTCAGCCTGAAGCACACCCCCGCCGGGCCCCTGGCCATGGCCGCCGCCCGGGGCCTCGACCTGCTGCTGGGTGCCGCGGCGACCGGCGGCGACGTCCGCGCGGCCGTGCCCTCCGCGGCGCTGCTCGGCACCCACACCCTCGCGGTCACGGCGGTCTCCCGCGAGGAGACCCGGGGCGGCTCCTCCCTCGCCCCCCTGGCGGCCCTCGCCACGACCGGCCTCCTGGTCCGCCTGGTGACCCACCACCGCCCCACCCGACTCCCGGCAGACCGACGGGAAGCAGCCGCCCCCGGCCTGCCGGGCCCGACCTCCCACCACCCCGCCCCCGAGGGTCCTCGTCCGTCCGGCGCGTCCGGTCTGCCCGGCGGGGCCGGTCGGCCGGGAGGGGCGGCGGGCGTGGCCGTCCCGTCCCCGGGCGGCACGTCCACGCCGGGAGCCGGCTCCGCGGCGGGAGCCGACCGGCGGGGGCCGACCGGTCTGTACGGGCTCGCCGGTCCGTCCGGGCTCGCCGGTCCGTCCGGGCTCGCCGGTCCGTCCGAGAGGGCGGGGCAGAGGGCGGGAGTGTCCGGTAGCGCCGCTCTGTCCGGGCCGGCTCATCGGCTCACCCCCGGCCGGACCACCGCGGCGCTCACCGCCGCCCTCACCGCCGTATACGCCGCCACCGCGGCCCGCCCCTACTTCCACGCCGCCCTCAACCCCTCACCCCAGCTCACCCAACGCGCCGTCGGTGGCGGCATCCGCGCCACGATCCCGCTCCAGGCCGCGCTCACCGCCCGCACCGGCGGACCCGCCACCGCGCTGCTGATCGCCGCGCTGGCCCCGCTCGGCCGGAAGTTCGCGAGGAAGGTGAGCATCACGTGACGCCCAAGGCAGCCGACGCCTCCGCCCGCACCGCCCTCCGCTTCGGCTACGGCACCAACGGCCTCGCCGACCTCCGCCTCGACGACGCCCTCACCCTCCTCGCCGACCTCGGCTACGACGGCGTCGGCCTGACCCTCGACCACATGCACCTCGACCCGCTCGCCCCGGACCTGGCGGCCCGCACCCGCAAGGTCGCCCACCGGCTGGACGAGCTCGGTCTGGGCGTCACCGTGGAAACGGGGGCACGCTATGTGCTCGACCCGCGCCGCAAACACGGCCCCTCCCTCCTCGAACCGGACCCGGACGACCGCGCCCGCCGCACCGACCTCCTCGTCCGCGCCGTCCGGGTCGCCGCCGACCTGGGCGCCCACGCCGTGCACTGCTTCAGCGGCATCACCCCGGCTGGCACGGACGAGGACACGGCGTGGAAGCGGCTGGCCGCATCCCTCGCCCCGGTCCTGGACGCCGCCGCCACCGCGGGCGTCCCGCTGGCCGTCGAACCCGAACCGGGCCACCTCCTCGCCACCCTCGCCGACTTCCACCGACTGCGCCGCACCCTCGGCGACCCCGAGAACCTCGGCCTCACCCTGGACATCGGCCACTGCCAGTGCCTCGAACCGGCCCCTCCCGCCGACTGCGTGCGCGCCGCCGCCCCCTGGCTGCGTCACGTACAGATCGAGGACATGCGCCGCGGCGTCCACGACCACCTCCCCTTCGGTGACGGCGAGATCGACTTCCCGCCCGTCCTCGAGGCCCTCGCCGCCACCGGCTACCAGGGCCTGACCGTCGTCGAACTGCCCCGCCACTCCCACGCGGGGCCCCACTTCGCCGAACACTCCCTCCCCTTCCTCCGCCGGGCCGCGGCGGCGTCCCCCCTCTCGAACCGCTCGGGCGAGCCCTCCGCCACCCGCTGAAGGGAGCCACACCCATGACGCAGCCACACGCCACCGACGTCACCCCCACCCCCCATGACGCGGATGGCTCCCCCGCCGGGCAGAACCCCCAGGGCACCACTCCCGCCCACGTCCCGCCCGCCGAACTGCGCGCCGCCCTCACCGCCGCCCTGGGCGGCGCCGCCCGCGCCTGGCTGGACCAGGCCCTGGAGGAGGCCGCCGTCCACCCCGGCACGCACGGCCCCATCTCCGTGTGGGAGCTGCGCCTCGCCGAGGCGGGACGCCGCTGCGGCCCCGCCCATGCCGACGCCGCCCGCGTCCTCGTCCTGCACGCGGCCCACGCCGACACGGAGGCCCTGACCCGGGTCTACTCCCAGGGCACCGCCGACGAACGCCGCGCCGTCCTGCACGCGCTGCCCCACCTCGTGCCCGGGCCCGACGCCCTCCCGCTCGTCGAGGACGCCCTGCGTACCAACGACACCCGGCTGGTCGCCGCCGCCCTCGGCCCGTACGCCGCCCGGCACCTCGACCCGCACCAGTGGCGGCACGCCGTCCTGAAGTGCCTGTTCACCGGCGTCCCCGTCGACCGCGTGGCGGACCTCGACCGACGGGCCCACGCCGACGCGGAACTCGCCCGCATGCTCGCCGACTACGCCGCCGAACGCACCGCCGCAGACCGCCCGGTCCCCGAAGACCTGCACCGCGTCCTGGCCCTGACCGAGTCCGAGCGTCCCCCGCACGGCACGGCCGGCCCCCACGGCAAGGAGTCCTGATGCGCATCTTCGACCCCCACATCCACATGACCTCCCGCACCACCGACGACTACGAGGCGATGTACGCCGCCGGCGTCCGCGCCGTCGTCGAGCCCTCCTTCTGGCTCGGCCAGCCGCGTACCTCTCCCGCCTCCTTCCGTGACTACTTCGACGCCCTGCTCGGCTGGGAGCCCTTCCGCGCCGCGCAGTACGGCATCGCCCACCACTGCACCATCGCGCTCAACCCCAAGGAGGCCAACGACCCCCGTTGCCTCCCCGTCCTCGACGAACTGCCCCGCTATCTCGTCAAGGACCGGGTCGTGGCGGTCGGTGAGATCGGCTACGACTCGATGACGCCCGCCGAGGACACGGCTCTGTCCATCCAGCTCCAGCTCGCCGCCGACCACGGCCTGCCGGCGATGGTGCACACCCCGCACCGGGACAAGCTCGCCGGCCTGCGCCGCACCCTGGACGTGGTCCGCGAGTCCGCGCTGCCCACGGACCGGGTGCTGGTCGACCATCTCAACGAGACCACCGTCAAGGAGGCCAAGGACAGCGGCGCCTGGCTCGGCTTCTCCGTCTATCCGGACACCAAGATGGACGAAACCCGCATGGTCGCCCTGCTGCGCGAGTACGGCCCGGAACGGGTCCTGGTGAACTCCGCCGCCGACTGGGGGAAGAGCGACCCGCTCAAGACCCGCAAGGTCGGCGACCTGATGCTCACCGAGGGCTTCACCGAGGACGACGTGGACCGGGTGCTGTGGCGCAACCCCGTCACCTTCTACGGACTCAGCGGGCGCCTGAGCCTCGAGGTGACCTCGGCCGACGCCACGCACGAGGGCAACTCCATCCTGCGCGGCGGGGAGTGAGCCATGCGCTTCCGCCACCCCGACGGCTCCACCGTCCACCTCGCCTACTGCACCAACGTCCACCCCGCCGAGACCCTCGACGGCGTCCTCGCCCAGCTCCGCGACCACTGCGAGCCGGTCCGCCGCCGCCTCGGCCGAGACCGACTCGGCATCGGGCTGTGGCTCGCCCGGTCCGCCGCCCACGCCCTGGTCACCGACCCCTCCGCGCTGCGCGGGCTGCGCACCGAACTCGACCGGCGCGGTCTGGAGGTCGTCACCCTCAACGGCTTCCCGTACGAGGGATTCGGCGCCGAAGAGGTCAAGTACCGCGTTTACAAGCCGGACTGGGCCGACCCCGAACGCCTCGACCACACCACCTCCCTGGCCCGGCTCCTGGCCGGCCTCCTGCCCGACGACGTCACCGAGGGCAGCATCTCCACCCTGCCGCTGGCCTGGCGCACCGCCTACGACGCGACCCGCGCCGACAAGGCCCGCACCGCCCTGGTCACCCTCGGCGAACGCCTCGACGCCCTTCAGGAGCTGACCGGCCGCTCCATCCGCATCGGCCTGGAACCCGAACCCGGCTGTGTCGTGGAGACGACCCACGACGCCATCGCCCCCCTGACCGCGATCGCCCACGACCGCATCGGCATCTGCGTCGACACCTGCCACCTCGCCACCTCCTTCGAAGACCCGCACACCGCCCTGGACGCCCTGGCCGCGGCCGGCGTCCCCGTCGTCAAGTCCCAGCTGTCGGCCGCCCTGCACGCCGAACACCCTCACCTTCCCGAGGTCCGCGAGGCCCTCGCGGCCTTCGCCGAGCCCCGCTTCCTGCACCAGACCCGCACCACCGGCCCGGCCGACGCCGCCGACACCGCCGCTCTGCACGGCACCGACGACCTCGACGAGGCCCTGACGGGTGACGCGCTGCCCGGCACGGCGCCCTGGCGCTCCCACTTCCACGTGCCCCTGCACGCGGCCCCCGCCACGCCCCTCACCTCCACGCTCCCCGTGCTCAAGGCCGCGCTGACCCGGCTGGTCGGCGGCCCGCGCCCGCTCACCCGTCATCTGGAGGTCGAGACCTACACCTGGCAGGCCCTCCCGCCCGAGCTGCGGCCCCGCGCCCGGGCCCAGCTCACCGACGGCATCGCCGCCGAGCTCACCCTCGCCCGCGACCTGTTGACGGACCTCGGCCTGAAGGAACTGCCATGACCCGACCGACCCGCCCCGACGGACCGCCCCCCTCCGACGGACCGCCCCCTTCCGACGGGGTGCCTTCTTCCGACGGGCCGACCCCCCTCCTCGTCCTGGACGTCGTCGGCCTCACCCCCCGTCTCCTCGATCACATGCCCCACCTCAAGAAGCTCGGCCAGTCCGGCTCCCGCGCCCCTCTCGGCACCGTCCTGCCCGCCGTCACCTGCGCCGCCCAGTCCACCTTCCTCACCGGCACCCACCCCTCCGAGCACGGCATCGTCGGCAACGGCTGGTACTTCCGCGAGCTCGGTGACGTCCTGCTGTGGCGCCAGCACAACGGACTCGTCGCCGGCGACAAACTCTGGGACGCCGCACGCCGCGTCCACCCCGGCTACACCGTCGCCAACATCTGCTGGTGGTACGCCATGGGCGCCGACACCGACATCACCGTCACCCCCCGCCCCGTCTACTACGCCGACGGCCGCAAGGAACCCGACTGCTACACCCGGCCCCCGGCCCTGCACGACGAACTCACCGACGCACTCGGCACCTTCCCTCTCTTCCACTTCTGGGGGCCCGGCGCGGACCTGGTCTCCAGCCAGTGGATCATCGACGCGACCCGGCACATCATGGGCACCCGCCACCCCGACCTGACGCTCTGCTACCTCCCTCACCTCGACTACGACCTCCAGCGCTTCGGCCCCGACGACCCCCGCTCCCTGAAGGCGGCGGCCGACCTGGACGCGGCGCTGGCCCCGCTCCTGGACGACGCCCGAGCCGAGGGCCGTACCGTCGTCGCGCTGTCCGAGTACGGCATCACCCGCGTGAACCGGCCCGTGGACATCAACCGGGCCCTGCGCCGCGCCGGACTCCTCGAGGTACACACCCAGGACGGCATGGAGTACCTCGACCCGATGGCCTCCCGCGCCTTCGCGGTCGCCGACCACCAGGTCGCCCACGTCTACGTCCGCCGTCCCGAGGACCTCGACGCCACCCGCGCCGCCCTGGACGGACTGCCCGGCATCGAGCAACTCCTCGACGACGAGGGCAAGAAGGCCCAGCATCTCGACCATCCGCGCGCCGGTGAACTCGTCGCCGTCGCGGAGCCGGACGCCTGGTTCACGTACTACTACTGGCTCGACGACGACCGCGCGCCCGACTTCGCGCAGCTGGTCGAGATCCACCGCAAACCCGGCTACGACCCGGTCGAGCTGTTCATGGACCCGCTCGACCCCTACGTGAAGGTCAAGGCGGCCTCCGCGCTGGCCCGCAAGAAACTCGGCATGCGCTACCGCATGGCGGTCGTGCCCCTGGACGCCTCACCTATACGGGGCAGCCACGGCCGCCTCCCCGCGAGCGACGACGACGGTCCGCTCCTCATCTGCTCCACCCCCCGCGCTGTCGGAGACCGCGTCGCGGCCACCGATGTGAAACAACTCCTGCTCCGGCTCGCCGGACTCGGCTGACGCGCCACCAGGCGAAGCCTGCCGAGATCCAGCTACCGAGAGTGAAACACACGGCACTGACAACGGCCCGCCCCAGCGGCATCGGGGCAGGCCACGACCCAGAAGGCAGGCACCCGTGACCCTGTTCCCCGACCCCTCCCGCACTGACGCCACCACGGACCCGGCCGCCGTCGACGGCCCGGGCGAAGGCCTGCGCCGCTCCCTCGGCGTGGACCGGCGCCGCTTCCTCAGCACGTGCACCGCCGTGGCGGCCGGAGCCGTCGCCGCCCCCGTCTTCGGCGCCGCCCCCGCCCTCGCCCACGGCCGGGACAGAGACCACGACCACGACCACGGTGACGGACACGGACACGGCCGCGACAGGCACGCCCTCGTCCCGGCGGACAAGCGGGGCATCATCCTCTACACCGTCCGGGACGCCACCGCCCGCGACCCCCTCGCCTCCGACCTGCCCTCCGGCTTCCGCGAGGTGTTCAAGCAGCTGGCCCGTCACGGTTACCGCCAGGTGGAGTTCGCGGGATACCGCCAGCACGCCAACGCGCCCGGCGGCGCCGACCTGGAATCCGTCGAGGGCGCCAGGCTGCTGCGCCGCTGGCTCGACGACTACGGCCTGCGCGCCCAGGGCAACCACGGTTTCATCCCGTCCTCATGGCCGCTGACCACGGCGGACAAGGACACCTTCAAGAAGCACCTGGAGATCGCCAACATCCTCGGGCTGGACCACATGGGCACCGGTGGTGACCCCACCGGCAGCTCGTACCGCGCCGACTGGGACGTGGCCGCCGACAAGTGGAACGCCCTCGGCGCGATAGCCCGCCGCGAGGGCGTCAAGCTCTACACCCACAACCACGACAGCGCCTACGGCTTCCTGCTCGACGGCGGCCCGCTGGACGACCAGGGCCGGCCGACCCGCAGCTCGGGCATCCGGAAGCTGGAGTACTTCCTGAAGGCCACCGACCCGAAGGCGGTCTGGCTGGAGATGGACATCTTCTGGGCACACGTCGCCCAGTACAAGTTCCACACCTACACGGCCCACGACGGCTCCACCCGCAAGAGCGTCTTCGACCCGGCCGGTCTCGTCGCCCGCAACAACAAGCGCTACCCGCTGTTCCACGCCAAGGACGGCGTCGTCAGCACGACCAACGGCATGGGCTACGACATGGTGCCCTTCGGTACCGGCGTCATCGACTACACGACGTTCTTCTCGCGGGTCGGGCAGCGCGACTACCACAACCCGATGATCGAGGACGACAACTCCCCGAGCGCCACCGATCCCGCGCAGTCGCTGCGTGAGGCCAAGATCAGCTACGACAACCTGGCGGCCCTGCGCAAGCGTCGCCGCTAGTCACTCCGGGCAGCACACGGCGGCGGTTCCTCCCGTGAGTCACTTTCGCGGGGAGGGCCGCCGCCGTACCGCTGAGCCGACCGCGCGCCGTAGGGACAGGGCGGCCAGGATCCGCACGACACGGTCCAGCGCCCGCACGGCGGCCGGTCGGACCGTTGACCGCGCAGGACAGGGCCCGCAGCGCGATGTCGGACAGCCGGCGAAGCCCGAAGGCCAGACCCTGCGAACGCCGGCAGCACACGCGGCCGACGGCGCGGTAACGGGCTTCGGGTAACCCTCCAGTTACTCATGGTGCGGCCTCGGGGGTACCGGAGGCGTCGGCCCCACACCGCCGCCCAGCTGGAGTCCCGGGGACGGGTGCGGGGTGGGGCGGGGGGAAGGAAACGCAGGTGAAAGGCACTGCGAAACCTTGGTATGGTTGTCCATGTCGCCGCGGGGAAGCCCCCGCACAGCGACAGACACCTGGTCCGGGTGGCGGAATGGCAGACGCGCTAGCTTGAGGTGCTAGTGCCCTTTATCGGGCGTGGGGGTTCAAGTCCCCCCTCGGACACAAATGGCCGACCGGCCAAGAAGAGCCGGCCAGAGCGACACTCCGTCGCTGTGGCCGGCTCTTTCGTCGTGGTGGATGTGAACCGGCAAACCTGGAACGCTTCTGGGGCCTCTGCGGCACAGGAACTGCCGCGCGCCCCGATGACCGTCGCGCGGGGCCGGCTCGATGACGGCGCGGCGTACCAGGAGCCGGGCGCCCGGCGGTCACGTCGGGGTCGCGCGGGCGGGAGGGGGAGCCCGGCACCGTGGTCAGCCGCGGCCTGTCCCGCCCGCCGCTGCCCGGTGTGTGTCCGGGGTGGTGAGAGCGGCGAACGCTGTTTCGGCGGCCTCCGGATCCCCCTGGGGCTTCCCGTGGCCGGCCAGTGCCCGGTAGGTGCCGGACAGGTCGGGGCCTCATGCCTCGCGACGGATTGATCAGTCCTGCACCACGTTCGCCGCGGTCACATTCTCGATCACGCGGCCGAGGTTGGTCTTGGCCCGGGTCAGGTCCTGGATGCGTGCGGCGATGCGGTCGTGTTCGATGACGAGCTGGTCGAGCATGGCGGGAGTCGCGGCGCCGGTGCTCACGCACGGCAGGAGTTCGACGACGGTACGGCTGGAGAGGCCGGCCGCGAAGAGGTCCTGGATGAGCTGGACCCGCTCCAGGGCTTCGTCGGGATAGTCACGCTGCCCGCCGGGCGTCCGCGCCGATTCCAGGAGCCGCTGTTCCTCGTAGTAGCGCAGGGCCCGCACGCTGACCCCTGACCGCCTGGCGAGCTGTCCGATGCGCATGACGCAGGTCACTCCCTTCCCACTCGTACCTCACGTCGACGTCAGGTTCAGGCTAGCAATACCGGCTCCGGAGCAGCCCTGGGGGCAGGTCGAACCGTTGCCGGCGCCGAGATCAGGTGTCGACCGTGACGGGCGGCAGTCGCGGCTTGCACCTCACGTCAACGTCAGGTTCTAGAGTGACGAGCGTCGGACGAACACGTCATTCCGGCCCGTCGAAGTGAGGCAGACCCTTACGCGCGCAGCCCGGTTCCACGAATACGGCGGAGCGGAGAGCCTGGTGATCGAGCAGGCCCCCGGCCCCCACCCCGGACACGGTGAGATCCGTGTCCGCGTCGCGGCGGCCGGCGTCAATCCCATCGACTGGAAGCTGCGCGCCGGCGCCCTGCACCAGCTGATCCCCCTGGAGCTGCCCGCCATTCCCGGGCGCGACGGCGTCGGTGTGGTCGACGAAATCGGTGACGGAGTGCAGGGAGTGAGTACCGGCGACCGCGTCTTCGGGCTGGGCGGTGTCACCGGCGCGACCGCGGAGCTGGTCATCCTCTCGGCCTGGGCCCACGCCCCCGCCACATGGAACGACGAGCAGGCGGCGGGCGCCGGTCTCGCGTCCGTGACCGCGACGGGGGGACTGAACGCGCTCGGCTCCCTCGAGGGGCGCACCCTTCTCGTCGAGGGCGCCGCCGGAGGCGTGGGCAGCGCGGCGGTCGAGATCGCCGCGGCACGAGGTGCCACCGTGATCGGGACGGCCGACGAACGCAACCACGAGTTCCTCACCTCCCTCGGCGCCGTTCCCACCACGTACGGCCCCGGCCTCGCACAGCGCCTCACCACCCTCGCTCCGCACGGAGTCGACATCGTGCTCGACACCGCGGCCTCCGGATCGCTGGACGACCTCGTCGCGATCACGGGCGACCCGAAGCGCGTCGCGACGGTCGCCGACCATGCGGGCGGGCAGCGCCTGGGCACACATGTGGTCAACGCGGTGAACGATTCCACTCTCCTGTCCGCGGCGGCGGAACTGGGCCGGCAGGGCCGCTACACACCCCGTATCGAACAGGCCTACCCCCTGGAGCGGATCGCCGACGCCCACGCGCACGCCGAGCGCGGGCGCACCCGAGGAAAGACCTGATCCGCATCTGAACAGGCCGGACTGTATCCGGATGAACAGGCCCACGAGGCAGGTAACCCGCAACGTGCGGGCCTGCGCGCCGAGGAGGTCACCGGACGCGACGCGGCCACCCGGCGTCCACGACGGCCCTCGGCGAACCTCCCCACCGGCAAGACCGGGGGCTCCCGGCGGGCCGAGGACTCCACCATCCCCCGGCCCGCTCAGAACACCCTGGTCACTTCGGTCCCGGCACATGGACGCCGAGGGCCACACCCGAGGTCAGTACCGCGAGCACCGTCGGCCCGACAGGGCGGATGCCGCCGCGTCGAGGCTCGCCGTCAGCTGGCCTCCGACGTGCCTGCGGGTCCACGCCAGCTGCTCGGAGGAGTAGCGTCGGGGCACGGCCTCGACCAGCATGATCAGGTACAGATAGCAGCGGTACAACTCCAGGCGCAGACGTACCGAGTCGGTGAACGTGGCGTCACCCCCGGCCGCCGCGTACCCGGCGAGGAGGTCGGCGTCCTTCTCGATGTCGTCGAACAGCGAGAGTGAGACGAACTCAGCGACCGGGTCGCCCCAGAACATGCGCTCCGCGTCAATCACTCCGCTGAGTCCTCTGGCTCCCTCGACTCCGTCGAGCAGCAGGTTCCCCTGCCACAGGTCGAAATGGACGAGGACGGGACGGGTCACCTCGTCGAACACGTCCCCGGCTGCGACGATCACCTGCCGCACTTCCTCGACGGGGCGCGGCAGTTCCACTCCGTAGGCCACCGCGTCGTTCAGAACGGCGTCGGTCATGGCGGTGAAGGCACCCCTCCAGTCGTCGGCCGCAGGGCCGAACGGCCGGGCGGGATAGCCGAAGGCCGGTCCCGTCACGGTGTGCAGACGGGCGACGACCTCCCCCAGCTCCCGACGCGAACTCGCCCGTTCACCGGGCGTCAGAGACGCGTCCGCCTCGTGCCACGGGACGCCGGGGCGTTCGGACAAGACGAGGCCCGACACGACGGGCGGCTCGGCCGAGGTCTCCACATGGACCAAGCGGGGAACCGGCACCCCCGGCATGTCCCGCACCGCGGTGCAGTACACGACCTCGCCGCGCAGCAGATCGTGCTCGTACCGCAGCGTGGACCCGCTGCGCGGGGCAGGCGGGCGCTTCACGATCCACCGCCGGCCGTCCCGCAGCACCACCCGTAGCAGGGAGTTGTACGTGCCGCCGCTCAGCGGCGCGCACTCCACGACGTCAGCCGGGGCGACCGCGACCGCCGACAGCAGAGCGGCGACCGCCGGATCGAGGCTTACAGGACTCATCTGGCTCCTTGTCCGGAGACATCGGCGCGACCTCTCGCCGCGCTGTTCGGTGTACGCGCTCCATGGTGGCGATCCTGGGCCGAGCCGCCGCCGACCGGGCGCACCGGTGCCGCGCCCGGCCGTCCAGGTCCAGCCCGAGTTCCTGGGCCGTGTCCGCGTCGCCGTGTTCTGCTCCGGCAGGACCGTGTCCGCCAGTACCTCGGCGAGCACGCTCCGCACGGGCCTCGGCCCGGGTGAACTGGGTCGCGCCGCTCATGGGACATCACACTCCGTTCAGGCAGAGAAGGACGCACTTGGAGCAGATCGGAGACAGGCAGCGCCTGGTCACGGGGTGGTCGGGGAGGCCGGGGCGGAAAGGGGGAGCGGTCTCGGCCGACATTCCGGGTTGTCCGGGCGCCGGCAGGGCCGTGGAAAACCCGATGCGGTGCTCCTTGCGCCCTCCTTACACTCACCACGACACCGAGAACGAGTGAGGGGAGCCGGGCCGTGCGTATCCGCGCCGCTGCCGTCGTCCCCCCGTCCCGGTACGAGGTGATCCTGGTGTCCTCGGCCGTCCGGTGTCCGCTGCGCGGCCGGCACCGGATACCCGCGACGACCATCTGACGCGCCGTCACGCCCGCCGTTCCGTGGAGGGCCGTATCCGCGTCCTGTGCTCGTCCCGGGAATCGCGCCGCCCTGTTCACGCGACAGCGAAAGGCCACGGGCCGTGCGCACTCACACCAACCTCCACACCGACCCCCTCACCGCCGTCCGTAACCTGGGCATCCTCGCCCATGTGGACGCCGGCAAGACCACCGTCACCGAGCGCGTTCTCTACACCACCGGCACCACCTACAAGCGCGGCGAGGTCCATGACGGCACCACCGTCACCGACTTCGACCCGCAGGAGCGCGATCGCGGCATCACCATCTTCGCCGCGGCGGTCAGCTGCTCCTGGAACGGGCACCGGCTCAACCTGATCGACACCCCGGGACACGTCGACTTCGCCGACGAGGTCGAGCGCTCCCTGCGCGTGCTGGACGGCGCGGTCGCCGTGTTCGACGCCGTCGCCGGTGTGGAACCGCAGAGCGAGTCCGTGTGGCGGCAGGCCGACCGGCACGGTGTGCCGAGGATCGCGTTCGTCAACAAGATGGACCGGGCGGGCGCCGACCTCGACACGGCCGTCGCCTCGATCCGCGAGCGGCTGCATCCGGTGCCCCTGGTGGTGCAACTGCCCATCGGCACGGAGGACGGCTTCACCGGCGTCGTCGACCTGCTGCGCGTGCGCGCCCTGACGTGGGCCGATGGCGCGGAGACGGCCGAGGAGGGACCGGTGCCCGACGCCCTGCGCGAGGAGGCGGCCCGCAGACGGCGACTGCTGGAGGAGACGGTGGCGGAACTCCACCCGGCCGCGCTGGAGGAGTTCTGCGACCGGGAGACGCTCAGCGCGGCCACCCTCGCCGCCGCCCTGCGCGACCTGACGCGCGGCGGCGAGGGCGTGGTGGTGCTGTGCGGCTCCGCCTACCGCAACCGCGGTGTCGAACCACTGCTGGACGCCGTCGTGGCCTACCTGCCGTCGCCCCTGGACGTACCTCCGGTACGCGGCACCCACGACGGCACGGAGCAGGACCGGCCCGCCGACCCGGCGGCACCTGTGGCGGCACTCGCGTTCAAGGTGAACGCCACCCCGACGGGACGGCTGACGTACCTGCGGGTGTACTCGGGCACGATCGAGAAGGGAGACACCCTGTGGGACGCGGCCACGCGCCGCACCGAGCGCGTCGGCCGCATCCTGCGGGTGCGTGCCGACCGCCACGACCCGCTGGAGCGGGCGGTCGCCGGGGACATCGTCGCCGTCGTCGGGCTGAAGTCCGCCCGCGCCGGCTCGACGCTGTGCGCGCCGGGCGCCCCGCTCGTCCTGGAGCCTTTGGGCGTGGCCGAGCCGGTCGTGCACGTGGCGGTGGAGGCCTGTCGCTCCACCGACACCGACCGGCTGGCCTCGGCGCTGGCCCGGCTGACCGAGGAGGATCCCTCACTGGCCGTGCGGGCCGACCCGGAGACCGGGCAGACCGTGCTGTCGGGCATGGGCGAACTGCACCTGGAGGTGGCGGTGGAGCGCGTCCGGAGTGAGCACGGCATCGAGGTCACCGTCGGCCGTCCGGGCGTGGCGTACCGGGAGACGGTCGGCGAAGGCGTGTCCGGCTTCGTCTTCCGGCACGTCAAACAGGACGGAGGAGCCGGGCAGTTCGCGCATGTCGTGCTCGACGTGGAGCCGTGGGAGGAGGAGACGACGGGGGACACGGAGGTGGGCTCGAAGCAGGGCTCGAAGCAGGGATCGCAGGAAGGCGGGTTCGTGTTCCGCTCGGCGGTCGTCGGCGGGCGCGTGCCGCAGGAGTTCGTCCGGGCCGTCGAGGCCGGCTGCCGGGACGCCCTGGCCGCGGGTCCGCTCGGCGGGCACCCGGTGACCGGCCTGAGGGTCACGCTCACCGACGGCCAGACCCATGTGAAGGACTCCTCGGACACGGCCTTCCGTACCGCGGGCCGGCTCGGTCTCCGAGATGCCCTGCGCGCCTCGGCGATGGTCCTGCTGGAACCGGTCGTCGAGGTCACGGTCACCGTCCCCGAGGACGCGGTCGGTGGTGTGCTCGGTGACCTGGCCGCCCGTCGCGGCCGGGTCACCGGCTCCGACACGCGGGGCGGCGCGGCGGTCGTCACGGCCACCGTGCCGCTGGCCCAGTTGTTCGGCTACGCGACCCGTCTGCGCAGCCGCACCCAGGGCCGAGGCACCTTCACCGCCCGGCCCACCGGCTACGCACCGGCACCGGCGCCGACATCGCCGCCGGCGGCACCGGCGCGGTAGCGTGCCGGGCTGTCCCCTCCCGCGCGGGAGGGGACAGCCCCGGACCGGGCGGCGGGTCAGGAACAGGACACCACCGCCGGCGGCACGGCCGACGTCCGCGAAGTCGGCGCGCCCGCCTCGTTGATGACGCGTCCGTACTGTCCCGCCGAGCACGGGCGGTAACCGGAGAGGGGCCGCCTGCCCCTCTCCGGTGTGCCCGTTCGTCAAGGCGTGGCAGACGCGGACCGACCCGGCAGGCGCGAACAACCCGACCGGGTCGACTCGTTGGAAAGCAGGCGGCGCGGCATATTCCGCCGAGCCGGACGGAATAATCGCATACATGTCAAAGGTGGCGCGTAACACGCTGATCGTCGGCCTCCTGATCTGGAGCGGGTTCGCCTACCCGTGGTTCGACAGGGGCTGCGACATCGCGGAGGCGTACACGGCGGTCTTCGAGTACGGGGTGCCGCAAGGTCTTGAGCCCTTGCCGGCCTGTTACGGCTGAGCGCCTGATCCGGACCTTGACGCTGCGCCGAAACCGGTCGCTACTTGTGCAGTGGACGTTGGGCGGCTGTCCATGTCTGTGTCAGAAGTGAACGGAGAGGATGGCGCGTGTTCGTCCCCGGTCTTCGATCCATACGGTGCAGATGAAGAAGAGGCAGATGAAGAAGAGACTGCGCGGCGCTGGTGCCGTCCTCGGCGTCCTGACCACGGTGGGCGCACTGCCGGCGCAGGCGTCGGCATCCGACGTCCAACCAGGAGGGCGTGTCCTGCCCTTGGGCCCTACAGGCCTGCCCGAGACCCGCACCACCACCACACTCCAGCCGGGCGTCACCCTCACCCGCATCGTGCGCGGCGCCGAAGACGCGTCGCTCGGCTCGTCGCCGCACTGGACGGTCGAGGTCTCCATCCCCGGCGGCGACACCTCGCCGGACCCCGACGCGCCGCCGACCGCCCTGAAGGACAGGGCGAGCGCCGACGAACTGGCCGCCGAGCTGAAGCGGGACGGCTTCCAGGCCCGGGTGGAAGAGGTGACTACGCCACCGGTTGCCGACTACGCGGGCGGCACCCTCGGCTGGCGGCTCCGCACCGGAACGTACGACTCACAGACCGCCGCGACGGCCGAACGCACCCGACTCCGGGCGGCCGGCTACTCGGGATCCGCCGTGTACACGGGTTGGGACGGCGACGCCACTGACCGCGGCCCATGGCGCGTCGACGTGCTCACCATCGACCCGCGCAGGTTCCGCGGGAGCCTCGACGCGTCGTACGGCCCCGACTTGGAAAAGCGGGAGACAACCAGCGAACTGTCGAAGTCGGCCGACGCGACCGCCGCGGTCAACGGCGGATTCTTCGTCCTCGACCCCAAGGCGGGCGCTCCGGGCGACCCGGCAGGCGTGGGCGTGTACGACGGACGCCTGCTGAGCGAACCGGTGGCCGGCCGCCCCAGCCTGGTGATCCATGACAACGGCCGACGAACGGACGTCACCCGTCTCACCTGGCGAGGCCGGGTCACCGGTCACGAGTCCACCCTCCGCCTGAACGGTGTCAACCGCGTCCCCGGCCTGATCCGGAACTGCGGTGGCACCGAGGGCGACGCCCCCACCTCCCTGCCCCGGCACGACGTGACCTGTACCAACCCCGACGAACTGGTCGCCTTCACAACGGAGTACGGCCGGCACACCCCCCAGGGCGAAGGGCTGGAGGCCGTACTGGACGCCCACGACCGGGTCGTGGAGCTGCGCTCACCACGAGGCGGTGAACTCCCGCCGGGCGGCAGCTCCGTCCAGGCGACCGGCAGGCGCGTCGCCGACCTGACCGCCGTGGCACACACCGGTCACCGCCTCCGCGTCAGCACGACCCTGCTCGACGAACGCGGCCACCGCGTCTCTCCCTCGCCCCGGACCGACATCCTGAACGCCGGACCCGAACTCGTCCGTGACGGACGGCTCCACGTCACGCCCGCCACCGACGGCATGGTGCGCCCCGACGACCCGAGCTGGTACTACGGCTGGGTCCACAAGCGCAACCCGCGCACCCTGGCCGGAGTGGATGCCGCCGGCCGCACCGTCCTCGTCACGGCCGACGGACGCGGCACCGAATCCCTCGGTCTCAGCATCGGCGAGAGCGCGAAGGTCGCCAAGTCACTGGGCCTGCGCGACGCGGTCAACCTCGACGGCGGCGGTTCGACGACGATGGTGGCGAACGGCGCGGTGATCAACACCCCGTCGGACGCCGCAGGCGAACGCCCCGTCGGTGACGCGTTGCTGATCCTGCCCCGCAGGAACGGGAACTGACTTCCAGGTTTCCGCACGCAGACCCGAGGACCCGAAGACACATAGATCCGAAGACACAGACACAGACCGGAAGACCCGCACCACAGCGCGACGAAAAGCCACCCACCCCAGGGAGCCGCCGTGTTCGCGAACGTGCCGTCCGTCCTGACCCCTCTGAGAGCCAGGGTCCTCCTGATCCTGGCCGTACTTCTGGCCACCCTCGTACCCACCGCCCCCGCACTGGCCACCGGGCAGCAGGGCGGCGCCCGCCCCGGCGCCGAAGTCGTCGCCGTCACCCAGGTGGCGGACCGGCAGGTCGATTTGTCGGTCCGCTCGACGGCCCTCGGGGGCCGCACGGTCGACGTCCGCCTCCTCACCCCGGACGGCTGGAACCCGCACGACCGGCGCCGACAGCACTGGCCCACCCTCTGGCTGCTGCACGGCTGCTGCGGCGACTACACGTCGTGGACGGGCATGACGGACGTCGCGCGGACCGACAGCCTGCGCGACGTCCTCGTCGTCATGCCCGAGGCCGGCTGGAACGGCTGGTACAGCGACTGGTGGAACCACGGCAAGGGCGGCGACCTCGCATGGGAGACCTTCCACACCGTGGAGCTGCGCCGCCTCCTGGAACGTGACTGGGGTGCCGGTAACGACCGTGTGGTCGCCGGCCTTTCCATGGGTGGTCAAGGCGCCCTGATGTACGCCGCCAGGCACCCCGGCATGTTCAAGGCCACAGCGGCCTATTCCGGTTCGGCGCATCCACTCCTGAACGACGAGTCGGTCAACCGCATCATGGGCTTCTTCGCCGGTCAGGGCAACGACCCGCTCCGCGTCTGGGGCGACCCGGTCGCCCAACGCCGGATCTGGCAGGCCCACGACCCCTTCCACCTCGCCAAGCGACTCAGGTCGATCCCGGTCTACCTGTCCTGCGGCGACGGCACCGCGGGGCCCCTGGATCCGCCGGGCGCGACCAGCGCCCTGGAGGCCGACTTCAACCGTCAGAACCACGCCCTCGCGGCGGAACTGGAGCGGGTGGGGGCGCGGCACGTGACCACCAACTTCTACGGCCCCGGGACCCATGGCTGGGCGTACTGGGAGCGGGAGCTGCACGCGTCGCTGCCGATGCTGCTGGGGGCTCTGAGGGTCGATCGCTGACCCCGCGATGTCCCGACCGCCCGCCGCCCGCCGTCTGACCGTCTGACTGCCTGACTGCCCGGATCACGGCTCCACGAGTGGTGTGAAAGGCGTTGCCACCCGGCTCAGCTCCTGGGACCCGGCCGGTGCCGGGCCGAGGGTGGTCGTGCCCGGTGCGGGCCCGGTCCAGCGCACGTCCACCGCCTCCTCGACATGGCCGGAGCTCCGCGGCAGGTCATCGAGGAGGCGGTGCGCGCGCCGCACGGGTGCAAGGCGCCCCGGCCCACGGGAAGTCGTCCAGCGGACGGTGCAACGGGTCTCGGCCCGCCCCGTCCTGCCCGGCGGCGCGGCAGGTCCGCTGGGCCGAGCGAACGCGTGCGCCAGGGTGAGCCTGGCCATCCGGACTGCCTGCGCCGGGACGCGCATCCGTCGCTCGTGGTTTCGTCACCGCGCAGCCGTACCCAACAGCCCTTGCCGGAAGTCTCGCAGGCCCCCTGATTTAAGCATCAACTTAAACGCATTTACATTCTCAGTTACATCGATCGGCCGTGTCGTTCTCTTCCCCGACACCGTGACCAAGCGCGCCCCAGACCTCTCAACCGTCTCTGCCCGCCGTCCCCTTCCGTCCCTTCCGCGCTACTTCACTCTCAATCGATCAGGGAGAGCACCATGCACATAGGCAGCATTCGCAGACCCGCGGTGGCAACCGCCCTCGCCCTCTGTGTCGTCCTTCCCGCGGCCACCGTCGCAGGTGCCGCCGACGCCCCCACGGCCGATACCGGCTCGCACGTCGAGGTCGAGTACTTCCCCGAACCGGCAGGCGAGGGCGCGCGCACCAGCGTTCCCGCCGTCAGCCCGC
The DNA here is from genome assembly GCF_044331465.1 of Streptomyces sp. NPDC017225. Taxonomy (NCBI): domain Bacteria; kingdom Bacillati; phylum Actinomycetota; class Actinomycetes; order Kitasatosporales; family Streptomycetaceae; genus Streptomyces; species Streptomyces sp. NPDC017225. Next base: position 165,716 of record NZ_JBIRNE010000007.1, read on the forward strand.
ACACCCAGCCCGCCGCCGACGCGAGACAGCGGACCGCCACCGCCTCCGAGGACGGCGAGATCGTCCCGCTCGCCCAGACCGGCCCGACCGCCGACCGCCTCGACGTCACGATCATCGGCGACGGCTACACCGCCGCCGAACAGGACGACTTCCTCGAGGACGCCCGCGCCAAATGGGACGCGGTCACGGACATCGACCCGTACAAGAGCTACGAGGGCCTCTTCAATGTCTGGGCGGTCAAGGCGGTCTCCGACGAGTCCGGCGTCACCGGCGACCCGGACCAGGGCGTCACCAGGAACACCGCTCTCGGCTCGTACTTCTGGTGCGACGGCATCGAGCGGCTGATCTGCGTCGACCTCGACAGGACAAAGAGCTACGCCGACAAGGCGCCCGCGACCGACCTGGTGATGGTGGTCTCCAACTCCGCCAACTACGGCGGCGCCGGCTACTCCGGTCTCGCGGCGGACTACGGCTACGACGGTGTGTCGACGCTCTCCTCCGACAACGCCCAGTCCACCCTCATCGCCGCCCACGAAATGGCCCACTCCATCGGCCTCCTCGCCGACGAGTACCAGTACGCCGGCTACGGCCACTACCCCTACTCCGAGCCCGCTTCCCCCAACACCTCGACGCTGAACGCGGAGGGGATGGCCGCGCAGCGCACCAAATGGGCGTCATGGCTCGGCGAGTCCGACCCGAGCGGCGGCGTCGTCGGTACCTTCGAGGGCGCCGCCTACTACGAGTACGGAATTCACCGTCCCACGGAGAACTCCATCATGCGGTCCCTGAACACCGACAAGTTCAACCTCCCCGGCCGGGAGGCGATGATCGCCGGCTTCTACCGTTCCGCCAACGCCCTCACTCCCATGGTGGCGACCTCCGCCACTGCCTCCCGCTTCACCCGCCTGTCCGTCTCACTCGCCGACCCGGGCACGGGCCTGGCCCGCCCCGAGCTCCGCTGGTACGTCAACGGCCGTGAGGCCAAGCAGGCCCGCGGCGCGACTTCCGTCCTTCCGGCCGCCCTCGGCGTCCCGGCCGACAAGCGCACCCACAAGGTGACCGCCACGGTGGTCGACACCACGTCCGCCGTCCGGAGTGCCGCCGTCCGCGACCTCACGTCCAACTCCGTCACCTGGACCGTCACACGCTGACGCCTTCCGGCCCGCTCCCACGACGGCTGCGGGCGGGGACACAGACCCGACATTTGGTTTACCCGTACATCAGATGTCTTCACCGTTAGCGCGGTCAACAAGGCGGTCATTGAAGCGCTGATAGGCGCTGTGTACGGTTGCCTACTATGGCAGACACTCCCGCGACCCCGGCCGGCCCCATGGTCACCGGCTCCGAGATCGCCCGGCTGGCGGGCGTCACGCGTGCCGCCGTATCCAACTGGAGGCGGCGGTACGACGACTTTCCCGCGCCCGCCGGTGGCAGTGTGAACAGCCCTCTCTTCGCTCTGGCCGATGTGCAGACGTGGCTGAACAAGCAGCGGAAGGGTCAGGACGTCTCGCAGGAGGTGCAACTCTGGCAGGCGTTGCGGGCGGCATACGGCGACGACATGGTCCGGGGGATCGCAGCGGTCGCACAGGCCCTCGCAGACGACGGTGCGCCGGACGCCCACGCCTTGCCGGAAGAGGTCGTCCGCCTGGCGCGTGTCCTCGCCGAGAGCGGGCCGGCGGGGGAGGTGGTGGAGGCTCTGGCGGAGCGGTTCACGGACTCCGTGCGCCGGGCCGGATCGGACCAGGTCACCTCGCCTCGCATCGTCCGTGCTCTGCGGTATTTCGCGGATCCGGTCGAGCCAGAAGCCACGGTGTTCGATCCAGCATGCGGCATCGGCACCCTGCTGCTCGCCGTCGGCCCTGACCGCGGGCCGACACGACGCGGTCAGGAGACGGACCCCCACAGTGCCCGCCTCGCCCAGCTGCGCGCGGACCTGACAGGGCGCACCGGGCTGGACATCGTCGCCGGGGACTCCCTGCGGGATGACAAGTGGCCGGGCCTCAAGGCGGACCTCGTGGTCTGCGACCCCCCGGTGGGAGACGCGGACTGGGGACGGGAGGAGCTGCTGCTCGACTCCCGCTGGGAACTGGGCACACCCTCGCGCGCCGAAGGGGAGCTCGCCTGGCTCCAGCACGCCTACGCGCACACCGCCCCCGGCGGCCGGGTCATCATGGTCATGCCCGCGTCGGTCGCCTACCGCAAGGCAGGCCGGCGTATCCGAGCCGAGCTGGTGCGGCGCGGCATTCTCACCCAGGTCACCGCTCTGCCGGCCGGCAGTGCCGCCTCGCATGCCCTGCCCGTGCATCTCTGGCACCTGCGCCGCCCGTCTTCCCTCGGTGACGCCGCGACAGGCGTCCGCATGATCGACCTGACGGCGAACGATCCGGACGCGGCCCCGGAACCCGCACCCGAGCAGATCGCGGTCGTCCCCCTCATCGACCTCCTGGACGACACGGTCGACCTCACGCCCGGCCGCCACGTGCGGGAGTCGCACCGCGACTACGCGACCGAGTACCAAGTCATTCGCACGGAGCTGGCCGAGCAGGTGGGGAAGCTGGCCGAGTTGCTCCCGGAGCTGGTGGCGGGCGAGGGCCCCGGTGTCCTGGACGGTTCGTCGGTGAGCGTGGCCGACCTCGCGCGCGCCGGGCTGGTCGAGTACGGCGACACGGAACCCGTCTCGACCAGCGACCAGCTCGACACGGACTTCTTGCAGGGCTTCCTGCGCAGCGCGTCCAACACCCGACGCTCCACCAGCGCCAGCGGCACCTTCCGGCTCGACGGCAAGGGAGCCCGCATCCCGCAGATGGACGTCGCCGAGCAGCGACGCTACGGCACCGCGTACCGCAGACTGCGCGAGTTCGAGGAACGGACGCGACGGATCGCCGAGCTCAGCAGGCAGGCGGCCGAGCTGGCCCGTGACGGCATCGGCAACGGAGCGCTACGTCCACCGGCCTGACGTACCGTCATCAGGCGTGCCGGCATGAACGGACTGCCCTCCCCGCTCCACGAGACGGCCAGCGCCTCGCGCGCCCTGGTGCAGGCCACGAACAAGAGGCAGCGTTCCCGCAACAGGTCGGAGTCGTGCTGCAACGCGTCCACGGCTGCCGGAGTCACCTCCCGGGTGAACGGCACCGCCCCCGCCGTCACTCCGAGCACGGCCACGCAGCGGAACTCCAGCCCCTTCATGGCGTGCATCGTGGCGCGACGCACACCGCCCACATCGGGCCCCGGACTGTCCCTGACGCGCGCCACCGGCACCTCGGCTCCGGCCAGCTTGGCGTACGCCTTGTCCAGCAGCACGTTGAACCGGGCGCACACCTTCAGATGTGTCGTCGACCGTTGGTCACGCAGCATGGACTCGCGGCACGGTACGCGTCCAGGGTGCGCAGGTCCTGGGCGAGGACGACATGCCGGTACTCCTGCGCCGGGAGCTGCTCCGGCCACGGCAGTCCGAGCTTCTTGACGACCCGCTGCCACACCTGCCGCTCCTCCCGGTCACCGACGGGGGAGGGCACCTTGCCGTCGATACGGGCCACGACACCGTGCGCGTACGCGTTGACCGTGGTCACCTCGACCCGGTCGAGCAGCGCCGCGTCGCCGTCCAGGAGCAGGCCGAGGTTCTCGCGCAGCGAGGCGGCCAGCGCGTTGGTGTACGTGGTGAGCGGGACCCGCGCGTTGGGCGACCCGGCGCTGTGAGGGGTGCAGGAAGACCCGCCAGGCCGTCGCCGGCGGGTCTCGCGGCCGCGCGTATACGTAGTTCGAGGTGACGGACTACCGAGGTCGCCGGAATGGGCGGGTGACGACCGATGAGTTTCCTCGTGATCAGCAGTCAGAGATCATGGTTGGTGCGCCGCAGCCACGAGTGGGCTGGGAGCGTACACCGATCGACCCCGCTGAGAACCGGACACGAGACACCGAGGATCCTCTAATGCGTACTCTGATCAGCACGGCCTTCATCTCGCTCGACGGCGTCGTGGAGGCCCCGGGCGGCGAACCCGGTTACCGGAACTCGGGATGGACCTTCAAGGACGTCGAGTTCCTCCCGGAGGCGTTCGGCATCAAGGGCGAGGAGCAGGAAATAGCCACCGCGATACTGATGGGCCGGACCAGCTACGAGGCGTTCAGCCCGGTGTGGCCCGACATGGAGGACTTCGCCGACTACAAGCTGATGCCCAAGTACGTCGTCTCCACCACCCTCACCGATGACGACCTGGTGACGAACTGGGGCGAGACGACGATCCTGCGCTCACTCGACGAGGTCGCCGCGCTGAAGGAGACCGAGGGCGGCCCGGTCATCGTCCACGGCAGCGCCTCCCTGAACCAGGCCCTCTCGGACGCCGGCCTGATCGACCGCTACCACCTGATCGTCTTCCCGCTGCTGCTCGGCGCGGGCAAGCGGCTCTTCAGCGTGACGGACAAGGACACGCAGAAACTGAAGCTCGTCGAGCACGAGGCCTACGCCAACGGCCTGCAGAAGAACGTCTTCGACGTCATCCGCTGACAAGAACGCCGCGCTCGCCCCGCCGACGTACCTCACCACGGTCGTCGACGGGTGGGGTGCGGCCGTGGTCGACGTCGTTCGATCACCTCAGCAGCCCACCGCTGGAGGTGGCCGGTGACAGATCCGGCCCAGGTCTATTCCCGACGCCCCTGACAAGTAGTCGTCGACGACCTCCTCGTTGGGCGAGTCGGTGACGCCGTATATTCCGTCCATCCAGACCTACCGGACCCCAGGCCCGACTGCCAGACTGGTGCGACGACCTCGCCCCATGATGTCGGGTACTGGCTCGCTCGCAGCCCTGCCCGTTCCCACAGCGGTACCCATCGTCGTCTCCACGTCCCGCGCCGCTCCTTGAGATCACGGACGGAACCAGGCACGGCCGGTGCCCCGTCTGCTCTGCCGGACCTGCTTCTTGAGCGATGCGCGCAGGGCGAGAGCCGTCGCCGCCTGTCGCTGGAAGTCCTGACCAGGCCTGTTCCTGAGCGTGCTGAGCAGCGTTTCCAGTAGCGACAACGCGCGTTCTGGTTCGCCGGCCTCGGCGACGCAGTGTGCGTGCTGAATCCGCAGGCGGGTGTCGGTCCTGGCCAGAGCCGCGGGGGTGGTCGGCAACAGCCGTTCGTACAAGGGGAGAGCCGCACCGTAGTCCCCGACCTGGTAGGTGTCGAGGGCGAGACGCAGCCGCGTCCGAACGACTCGGGAGTCGTCATCGCCCAACCCCCGCGCGAGGTCGGGGAGGAGAGGACCCAGCAGCGCCCGGCGGCGCGCCGCCTGCTCTGAGCTGCGTGGTCCGGTGCTTGGCACGGGCCGGCCACAGGCGTCGTAGTCGCGGTCCAGCGCGTCAGCGAGGTCGAGCCGGGCGGCCAGAGTGATGGGGTCATGTGCGCCCAGTACCCGGGTGGCCTGAGCAATGATCTCTCTGAGTTCCGGGATGTGGCCTCTGCCATCGATCTGCCCGCGGGCGGCGGTGTTCCCGGTCAGGACCGCCCGGACGTCGATGGTGCGACGATGCTCAGGGCCCAGGACCCGGATCAGCCGTGGCAGTACGCTTTCCAGGCCTTCCTGGTCGTGGGCCGTCTGCCAGGCGTACATGGCGCGCTGATAGGCCGCCTCGACAGTCAGCGGGTCGTCGGCTCCCAGTTCGTCGGTGAGATCGTGGATCAGCAGGTGGAGAAGTCGGACGAACCCCTCCTCGTCACCGGCGGCATAGTGGGCCAGGACCCGGTCGAGCCGACGCTCCAGGGCCGCGCGTGCGGGGTCGCCCGGCTGGCTCGCGGGATCGGCCTCGGTCTGGCGAACCGTGGGGGTGTACCCGGTCGGCGGGCTCGGCTTGTCGGGGGCGGGTGTCGTGCGGCCGGGAGGGGCGTGCCGGGCATGCCGGATGATGTCGGCCAACCGCTCCACCACCCGCTGCGCGCTTGCGGGCCGCTGCGCAGGGTCCTTGGCCAGCAGATCCAGGACGAGCCGGTCCGCGGCTTCGGGCAGCCCCGGGCGAAGGGAACTGGGACGCGGTGGTGTGCCGCCGACATGCTGGGCGTGCTGCTCGTGGACTCCTCGTCCGTCGAAAGGAAGGCGCCCCGTCAGCAACTGCATCAGTACACAGCCCACGGCATACAGGTCGGCGCGTCCGTCGACCGGCTCGCGGCTCGCCCAGCGCTCCGGTGCCATGTACTGCCAGGAGCCGATGACATACCCCTCGGCGGTGATGCCGGTGTGCGCCTGGTGCTTGGCGATCCCGAAGTCGAGAACCTTCGCCGAGCCCGCTGCCGACTCTGTGATGATCACGTTGGCCGGTTTGACGTCACGGTGCACCACTCCCTTGTCGTGGGCGGCGCCCAGCGCTTCGCAGATGTCCTGCGCCCACGCGAGGGAGGACGCGAGCGGTGGTACGCCGCGGCCGATGACATGGTCGAGGGTTTCGCCCGGGACCAGCTCCATCACCAGGTAGATGAGCCTCTCGCCCTCGTGCCAGCTCTCACCGTAGTCGTACAGAGCTGCGATCTTGGGGTGGTTGAGGTTGCCGACCAGCTCGGCCTCCAGGGCGAAGCGCCGAGCTTCTTCGGCCGACTGCGGACGCCCGACCTTGACCGCCACCTCCCGTCTGACTCTGCTGTCGAAAGCCCGCCACACCTGACCGAAACCGCCCTGACCCAGTAACTCGGCCAGGACGTAGCGCTGTTCCAGAACGTCTTGCGGCCGCATCTGATCCCCCGAATCCGACTGAGTTCATAGTCGGAGCTCCTGGACCTCGTAGAACCGGAGCCCGGGGACAGTGTCATACGGCTGCACCGTCGTGACCATGACTCAGGAAGTGGATTCGATGCCAGGACCCGGAGGCCCCACACGCCCGAACTGGGTTGGTTCAAGTCCAGCTACAGCAGCGCACAGGGCGACGACTGCGTGGACTCGCCGTCACGGAGCAGACCGTCCACGTCCGGGGCTCCAAGGACGTGTCGCGCCTGCCGTTCACCGTGGGGCGCGAGGGCTGGGCACGCGACGTGGGCTTCGCGTCGGCACGGGGCTGACGGAGGTCGGCCGTGGAGCGGGTGGTGGATGGCCCACCCCCGGGGTGGGGCTACGCCCGTGGTTGACGGTCGCCGCTCACTCGGGCTTCCCGGTTGCGCCCGCCTCCTCTTCCCCGCGGCGACGGCGTACTCGCTCGGCGATCCCGCTGGAGAGCTTGCCCTTTACCGAGCTGGCCCGGTCGAGGGTCTCGTTGCGGAGGCTTCTGGCTGTGTTGACGCCTTTTGCTCCGGTCTCGAGTGCCTTGTCCCTCGCCTCGGCGGCCGCCTCCATCCATCGTCTCGCCTCCGACGACTGACCACCGGGCTCAATTCCGAGCCGGGTGTGGAAGACGTGGACGCCGGTGGTGACGTGATTGCTCGACTGGACCAGATCCGGTGACTTGGACGGGTGCAGTAGCACCTTCGCGTTGGCGGTATCGGCGGCCGCGTTCATCCGGGCCAGCAGACGTTCGGTGCACCGGGAGATGTGTTCCAGCCGGCCCTGCCGGGCGGCCTTCAGTCCGAGGCGGTGACCGTCCAGCTCCTCCGGAGAGGAGTCCAGTACCCGGTCGAGTTCGAGTACGGCGATCGCGTCCTGCAGTTGGAAGCAGCGAGCCAGAACAGCTAGCCACTCCCGTACCTTGGGCTCAATCTCCTTGACCACCGTGGCCAAATCGCCGATCTTGGACTTGCGTTCCATCTTCTCCGCGAGGGCCTCGAGTTGACGCAGTGCGTAGGCCTGGGTTTCTCCGACCGCCGTCGGTGCGGTCTGCACCTTCGACCACGTCACCTCGTCGACCCTGCCCCTCATTTCTCGGATCGTCATGGACTCCTCGATGACGAAGCCCACTCCGATCATGCGGGCGTACACTGCGTCCTTCTGTGCGCGCAGGATGTCGTCGACCTTTTCGTCGATGGTGGCGAGGTAGTCGGTGATCTCGTCCATCGTCTGCTGCATCGACAGCTGTGCCATGATCCCCGCCGCACCCGACAGACGTGCAGGGCTGGTCAAGAACGCGCCGGCCCCTTTCTCGACCTGGAGCCATGACTTGATTGAGCCGGGCTTCCCCACCATCGCATGGGTGACGCCTGGCGTCTTGCCTTCCATCAGTCCGAACTTCTTGACACGCTCCGCGGACTCCTTGGTCAGCTTCACCCAGCGACCGGTGTTGGCGGCAATGTCCGAACCCGCCTGCGCGGCCGCTGAGCCGGTACCGAAGACGGACTTGAGCCGTTGCAGTCCGAGGTCCTTCGACGGCAGTCCCTCGGAGACGAGGAAGCGGTCGACGTCCGCCGCATTCCCTATGACTGCCAGTCCGTCACCGTCACTGATCAGCTGGATCTCGTTGTCCATGGCCCGCTCCTGAAGTGGATTCTCGCAGTTGGAAGTAGTCGTGGTGCGCGCGGCGACCGCCCGCCAGTGACCGCTGTCCGGGCCTCGCGGGTGTCTCCGTCGGAATGCGACAGTCTTACGGGGTGCAAGCTCGGTGAGGCGGGGTGTCGAGAGCCGTGGCCCTGGGGCGGCGGGGCGGCGGGGCGAGGGCGCGCCCCAGTGCGGCAGGAGGCCCTCCTGGTCTCGCGTCGGCGGACGGCCGCGCCCGCGGGAGGCCCACCGACCCGCTGCCGCACGCCCGTCCCCCGGACTCCCGTCGTTCGTCGTGGTCATCGTGGCAGAGGAACGGTGCGGCGAGCGTCACGGTACACGAAGCAGAGAATGGGCCGTCAGGTTGCGTCTGTTGACATCATCAACGTGCCGATCTAGCGTCATGCGTGAAACACCTTGGGGGTGGACGGGATGGCGCTGCGAGCGGCGGATGAGGCGGGCTCGCCCGACATGAGGGCTGCGATGGGCGAGCTGCTGGTGCGGCTGCGGCGGGCAGCTGTGAAGGGCGTCGTCCCGGAGAGCGCCTTTCTGGAGGGCGTGCGAGAGCTCTCGCTCGGCGACGGCGAGCGAGAGCGGCTGCGGGACGAGCTGGCCCGGCTGGGACTGCCCGTGCGGGACACGCCTCTGCACACAGAGGGCGACAAGCGGAATGGTGAAAAGGTTGCACCGGACGGTGAGGAAAATGTGTTCCCCCGTATCCGGACCGTGCTGAGCCTGGTAACGCGATACGCGGACGCCGACGGGTACGTCACCCCGCCGGTCGTGGACGGCGTGGCCCGACTGGCAGGGCTCTCCGCGCGGGAGGCCGCCCTCCTGCGCGCACAGGCGCGCGTCCGGGGCCACGACATGGACGTCGACGGGGCGGAAGCCGTCGACGAGCCGGTAGCCGCCGCGGAGGGAACGTCGTCCTGCCAGGAAGCGGAATCCGCCGGAGGTGATCGCGTCGGAGCGACGGCGACCGGGTCGCAGGGCGGGGGACCGGTCACGGAATCCGACGAGGAGCCGGAAGAGGAGCCGGACGGGGAACTCCCGGCGGACCTGCCCCGCGGAGACCTCGCCGAAGCCGTGGCCGCCGCGCACGCGGTGCTGGAGCGCGACCGGCGCGAACGGCGCCCCGGTGCCCGACTGCTGGACGCGCAGGCGGAAGTCGGTCTGTCCGTGCTGCTGCGGGGCGGGCCGGACCGGATCGGCGAGGAGCCGACCGAGGACGACCTCAAGGCGCTGGCGCCGGAGGACCTCAGAATCCGTGCCCGGGACTGTCTGGTCGTACACAACCAGCGCCTCGTGCACTCTCTCGCCCGGCCCTGCCTCGAACAGGGCCTCGACTACGAGGACCTGCTCCAGCACGGCTTTCTGGGCCTGCTCAGGGCCGCGCGCAAATTCGACGCCAGTAAGGGCTTCAAGTTCTCGACCTATGCCACCTGGTGGATCCGGCAGTCCATCACCAGGGCCATCGCCGACGAGGGCGCCCTGATCCGGATCCCGGTCCACATGCACGAGCAGATGCGCAAGGTGGCCAGAGCGGAGCGGACCCTGATGAGTCAGGGCCGTCCGGCGACGGCTGCCGACGTGGCGGTGGCGTGCGACATGACTCTCCGGAAGGTGGAGGAGATCCGGCGCCTCACCCGCCGGACCGACTCCCTCGACCGGGTCGTCGGAGACGGCGCGACGCTGGCGGACTTCGTGGGGCGGGCGCACGCGCTGCCGTCCGTGGAGCAGCAGGTGGTGGGAGCCCAGTACCTGCGGGATGTGCTGAACGTGGTGGATACGTTCACCGAACGGGAGGCCCGCGTCCTCGTGCGACGTCTCGGGCTCGACGGGGACGAGCCCTCGACCCTGGACGAGCTCGGACGTGAGTTCGGCGTCACGCGTGAGCGTATCCGGCAGGTCGCGGGGAAGGCACGTCCGGCGTTGCTGGTACGGCTGCGCGAGGCGGGCCTCGTGGGTGGGGACGCCGTGTGCGAGGCAGCCGAGCGTTCGGCGGAGGAGGCGGCCGAGGCCGAACGCGTGGAGCGGTTCGCGCGCGCCATCCGCGCGGCCCGGACCGCACGTGCCCGGCTCGTCCTGCGCAGAGTCAGGGCGGAGCGCCTCGCCCGGGCCGTCGCGGAGCAGGCGCAGGAAACCACTGTTTCGGTGCGGACACCGGCGGTGGAGGCAAGAGGGGAGGGCGGCGACACATCGGTGTCGGCGGCGGTAGTCGCCGACTGGGAGCATGCCCGCCGACTGGCGCAAGCACCCGTTGACCAGGTGTCGTGGCTCGCGGACTACGTACGGACGGCCGTCGGGGACGAGCGTCTGGTCGGACTGCTGGGGCAGTCGGCTGCCGACGCGGTGGTGCGGGGTCTCGGAGACGGCACACCCCTGTCGCGTCCGGTGCTGACGGCACTGGAAGTGCTGCGGCGGGTCTTCGACGCCGTAGCGGCGGCCGGGCAGCGGCCGGAGCACTTCCTCGACCGCCCCGCCGACGCGCTGCGCGGGGTGACGCCTCGCGCCTACCTCGAAGGCAGTCCTCTGGTGAACGGCGAGTCGCGGCTGGCAGTGCGTGACGCCCTGCGTGAGTTCCTTGCCGCGGCGGTTTCTCCTGCTGAGCCGGAGCCGGAGCCGAGGCCCGTGGCGGAGCCGGAGCCGGAGCCCGTGGCGGAGCCGGAGTCGGAGCCGGAGCCCGTGGCGGAGGTGCGAGAGGCGGAGGGGCGAGAGGCGGGGCCGCGGGAGGAACCACAGGAGACGGAACCGCACGAGCCGACGCCACCGGCCGGGACGACACCTCGGGCCACGGCCGACTGGGACAAGGCGCGGACGCTGGCGAGGCCGCCCCTGGGCGGGGGAGTGGCCTGGCTCGCCGAATACGCGTTGCTGGCTCTGGGGTACCTGCAACTGTCGGTGCTGCTCGGGTCGTCCGTCACGGACTCCGTGGTACGGGCCGCACGGCAGCGCGGGATGCTGGACCGCCCCGTGGTCGAGGCTCTCGAGGTGCTCAGGGAAGTCCTCGACACGGTCAAGCGGTCGGAGATCCGGCCCGAGCACTTCTTCGAGAAGCCCGCCGACGCGCTGCTCGGGGTGACCCCTCGGGCATACCTCGCGACGAAGCCCCTGGTGCGCGCCGCGTCTCGCCTCGCCGTCCGTGATGCTCTGCGGGAGTTCGTCGCGGCGCCCTGGGTGCGTGCCGAGTCCGCGCCCCCTGACAGCGGTGCCCGCGTCAGCGCGTCCAAGGCCGAGGCGGCCGACGCAGGGCATGAGCACGCGGCGTCGATCGTCGCGAAGGCCGCTCCGGTCGAGCAGCCGTCGGTCGAGCAGCCGTCGGTCGAGCAGCCGGTGGTCGACGTCGAGGGGCAGCTCGCCGCCGCGCGGGCTCGGCACGAGACCGAACTCGCCCTGCTGGCGAGGGAACACGAGCGCCGGCTGAGCGAGGTGCGTGGCGCCGCCGACCAGCGCGTCGCGGCTGTTCGGGCCGATGCCGAGCGACGGCTGGGGGCGCTCGAAGAGGAGCTGCTGCACCGTGCGGACCGAGCCCTGGAGCGGCGCGAGGCGCATGTGCGGCGGCAGGCCGAGGCACACCTCGCGCACGTCAAGGAGCAGCACCGTGAGTCGTACGAGGGGTTGCTGCGCAGGGCGGAAGCCGCCGAGGAAGCCGCCCGGCAGGCGGTCGGCGGGGAACAGCGGGCGGACGAGCTGGAGCAGAGACTGCGTGACTACCGGCAGAGTGCCGAGGCCCGCGTCCGGGACCTCGAGTCACGACTGAGGCAGGAGCAGGCGGCCGCCGCCGAACGGGAGGGAGCCGTCGCGTCGGCCCGGGAGGAATACCGTCAGGGCATGCGGGCGCGGGTCGCCGAGATGGAGGCGCGGCTGCGGGAGGCCGAGGCGGCCGTCGCGCAGCGGGACCTTTTCGTGGCGGCGGCCCGCCAAAGCGCCGAGGAGGCCGAGCAGCAGGCGGCACAGCGCATCGCGCAGAGCGAGCACGACGCCTGGCTCCGCGTCTCGGACCTGCAGGCGCAACTCAGCGCCGTCCAGACGGAACTGGCCGCCGCGCGGGAAGCGGCGGCCGCCCAGAGCCGCACCTCGCTGCGGGACCGCTGGCGCCGGTCATGAGCAGCCCGCCCCCCGCACCCGTCGGCCGGCCCACCACGCCCGCCGGCCCGTCCGAGCACCTCACAGGCCCGACCACCAGGAACATCATGGATCCCCGACAGGAACTCATCACCTACCTGCACCGGCAGCTCGTCGGCCCGGTCGGCGGTGACCGGGAGACGCTCGACGCCCCGCCCGACCGGCAGTACCTCATGGGCACCCTGTATCCGCAGGAGGCGGACCTCCAAGGCCAGTTGGACGTCGCCGCGGAGGAGCTGGAGGGGGCCGGCACCGAAGGGCGGGCCGAGGACACCGCACCCGCCACCGACCCGGTCCCCGAGTCCAACTCCTGGCTGCCGTCCTCCCTCGGATTCAGCTTCTACACCGACGCGGACACCGTGGAGATCGACTGCTCCGCCGCCCGCTACGAGACCCGTGCCCGCACCGGTGGGCGCGGCCGGAACTGGCAGCGGATTCCGCTGACCGCCGAGACGCACCGGCTCGCCCCGGGGAAGGATCACGTCACGGTACTGGACGGGCGCGCCGAACTCCGTGTCCGTCGTCGGGACTTCGGGACCGGCCGGCTCGTCACGGCCGCACTGGTCAACGCCGCCGCGCACGAGCCCGACCTCGGCAAGGCCGCCCAGTGGGACCGGATGCTGTTCCAGGTGAAGCTGCGCGCCCGGCCCGTGGACGGCAGGGTGCTCCAGTACCCGAGCGTCCGTCTGGCCAGCCGCGACCCGGAAGAGCAGGAGCTCCGCCTCCAGTACCGGCACGTCCGCACGCACGCCGTCGGCCACGGATGCGCGGTCGCCGAACGGTACGACGACGCCGGTGAAAAGGTGACCGAGCTGAGCGCGGCCGTCATGCCGGAGGCCGAGGTCACCGGCGTACGGGCCGCGGGGCTCGGTGGATCGCCGGTGCTCGACCTGCTGCACCTCGCCGATCCCGCCGTGCCGGTCGATCAACTCCGCGAGGAGTTGGCCGAGTTCGCGGCGGACTACCGGGCGTGGTATGTCGGGCAGCTGAACGCAGACGTGCCCGGGTGGGGGCGCGAGGCCGCTGCCCGTGTCCTCGACCGCATCGGCACCGCCGTCACCCGCATCGAGTCGGGCGTCCGCACCCTCTGTGACCCGCGCCGCCCCGAACTCCTGCACGCCTTCCGTGCCGCGAACCGTGCCATGGCCCTGCAGATGCGCCACTCCGCGCCCGACCTGGCGGGTAGCCGGCGCTCGCCCCGGGAAGCCGTACCGCACGATCCCGAGCCGAAGCCGGGAGCCACTTGGCGCCCCTTCCAGCTGGCGTTCTTCCTGCTCGCCGTGGAGGGTACGGCCGACTCCCGGCACGCGGACCGGGCCGTGACGGACCTGATCTGGTTCCCGACCGGCGGTGGTAAGACCGAGGCGTATCTGCTGCTGGCCGCCTTCGCGATGGTGCTGCGCCGGGGCCGGCCGGACGGCGGGGGTACGGCCGTGCTCAGCCGGTACACCCTCAGCCTGCTCACCACCCAGCAGTTCCAGCGTGCCGCCACCACCGTCTGCGCCCTGGAGACGCTGCGTCGCGCGGATCCGGCGGCGTACGGCCAGGAGCCGTTCTCCATCGGTCTGTGGGTGGGTGAGACCACCACTCCGAACACGTACGACAAGGCCCGCACGGCTTTCGAGAACGCCCGCCAGGCCGCCCAGCCCGACGACGTCTTCATCCTCGACCGATGCCCGTGGTGCGGCACCCGTGTCCTGCCGGCCCACAAGTCGCCCGACATCAACGACTACGGAGTGCGTGCCACGGCCGTCTCCTTCGCCTTCTTCTGCCCGCGGCGGGAGTGCGTCTTCCACGACGAACTGCCTGTCGCCGTCGTGGACGAGCACCTCTACGACCGGCCGCCGACGTTCGTCCTCGGGACCGTGGACAAGTTCGCCAGGCTCGCCTGGGAGCCGCGCGCGGGACGGCTGTTCGGCGCGGGCGGGGCGAGCGTGGGCCGCGCGGGCGGGGCGAGTACGGGTGGCCCCGGGAAGGCGGGTGCGGGCGGCTCCGGGAACCTGCCGCCGTCGCTCGTCATCCAGGACGAGCTGCACCTGCTCACCGGCCCGCTCGGCACCACCGTCGGCCTGTACGAGTCCGCCGTCCTCGGACTGTGCGCCGGCCCCGACGGCACCGGCCCGAAGGTGGTGGCGTCCACGGCCACCATCCGCCGCTCCGGGGAGCAGGTCCGCGCCCTGTACGGCGGAGGCGTCCAGCTCTTCCCGCCGGCCGGACTCGACGCCCGCCACTCCTACTTCGCGGAACCCGACACGTCCAGGCCCGGCCGCCGGTACCTCGGCGTCATGGCGCAGGGTCACACCGCCGGCCGCGCGGCCGTGGCCACCGCCGCCGCCCTGCTCCAGGGCGCGTGGGAACTGCCCGAGGAGCACCGGGACGCCTACTGGACCCTGGTCGCCTACCACCACAGCCTGCGCGAGCTCGGCCGCACGGTCACGGCCGCGGCCGACGACATCCCCGCCCAGCTCGCCGGACTCGACACGGGAAGCGGAGTACGGGCACTGGCGGACGACCAGGTGCAGGAACTGACCAGCAACCTGCCGCGCGCCGAACAGCCCGTCCTGCTGGACCGGCTGGAGAAGAACTGGGACGACCCGCAGTCGGTGTCCTTCCTGCCCTGCACGAACATGCTGTCCGTGGGTGTCGACGTCAAGCGACTGGCGCTGATGCTGATGCAGGGGCAGCCCAAGACGACCGCCGAGTACATCCAGGCCACCAGCCGGGTCGGCCGGCACACCGTGCCCGGACTCGTCGTGACCTTCTTCAACGCCACCCGTCCCAGGGACCGTTCGCACTACGAGACCTTCGACGTGTACCACCGGTCCCTGTACCGGCACGTCGAACCGACCAGCGTCACGCCCTGGTCCGTGCCCTCCCGGCGGCGCGCCCTGCACGCCGCGCTGGTCGTCCTCGTACGGCACCGGCTCGGGCTCGCCGCCGAGAACCAGGCCGGGCAGATCCTGGAACGCCTCCCCGAGGTGGAGGCCCTCGCCGAGGAGCTGGCCGCACGGGCCGAGGCCGCCGAACCGGGCATCGGCGACGCCGTCCGCAAGGAGGTCGCGGGGCTGGTCGCCGACTGGGAGGCCGCGGCGCGCGAGGCCCGCGAGAACGGCCGCGAGCTGTACTACCGCAGCCAGGGCAAGGGCCAGTCCCACCTGATCAAGAGCTTCGAGCAGAACTACGGCCTGTGGGAGACACCGAACTCCATGCGCAACGTGGACCGGGAATGCCAGGTGACGGTGAAGGGGGCCGACCTGTGAGCCGCACACTGCGGGTACGTCAGTCGCAGACGGTGGTGCCGTTCGGCGTCGGAGCCGTCTTCGACATCCAGGGTGAGTCCTTCGTCGCCACCGGCATCGGAGACTGGCCGGCCAGGGGGAGGCAGAAGCTGGAGTCCCCGCGTCTCGCCTCCCGGCTGGGCGTCACCGGTTTCTACGCCGCCCCGGCAACCGCCAACGACCGCTTCGACGTTCCCGACGCCCCCGGCGCACCGTACATCCGTTTCCCGTCCTGGCTGTTCTGCGGCTCCTGCCGCCGGATGAAGCGCTGGCGGATCGCCGACGAGAAGCCCGGGCAGCCGCCGCGCTGCCCGTCCTGCTCGCCGGCGCGGACCCTGGCGCCGATGCGGTTCGTGCAGATCTGCCAGGCCGGGCATCTCAGCGACGTCGACTGGTGGTTCTGGGCCCACTCACGGCGCGACGCCGGGGAGCGACGGCGGTGCGAGGAGCGCGACAGGCTGCGCTTCCTCGTCTCCGAGCGGGCCTCCGGCCTCGAGGCGCTCTCCGTCGCCTGCACCGCCAAGGGCTGTGGCGCGTCCCGGGACCTGCTCGACATCCTCGGCACGCACGGTCTGCGCTGCTCGGGGCGCAATCCGTGGCAGCGGGCGAACGAGCGGACTCAGTGCCCCCGGCCCGTGCAGATCGTGCAGCGCACGGCCGGCAACCTGTACTACCCGATCGTCCACTCGGCACTCGACATCCCCGAGTCCGACGTACCGGCCGACCACGGCGACGAGAACCTCGCGGCCAAGGTGCGGGAACACGACCTGTGGGTGTCACTGTGCCGGGTGGCCGCCACACCGCGCGCGGGGGTGTTCCGGACGATGATCCAGGAGGACACCGGCGCCGACGACGCCCTACTGGACGCGCTCATCGCCGAGGAGACGGGGCAGCCCGTCCCCTCTCCGGACGCGCCGTCCTCCGCTGAGCAGGGCGGGCCGGCCCGCCTCGATCTCAGCCGCGAGGAGTGGGCCGCCTTCACCGCACCCGTCCCGCCCGCCACCCGGGACTTCGCACTGCGCGAGACCACCCTCGGCCCGGCCGGGGAGACCACCGACCCGTGGGCCGCCCTCGGCCGCCGCTTCGGCAGGATCATTCTCGCCGACCGGCTCCGCGAGGTACGCGCCCTCTCCGGTTTCAGCCGGGTCTCCCCGGACGCTCCCCCCGTACCGGCCGACACCGCCCGCCGCCTCAAGTGGCTGCCGGCGGTGGAGGTGTTCGGCGAGGGGATCTTCCTGACGCTCGACCCGGCCGAACTGGCGGACTGGGAAGCGCACGGGAACGTACGGCAGCGCGTCGCCGGAATGCGGGCCGACCTGGACCGCTCCTTCCAGCGGGACCGGCTGGAGACCCTGACCGGTGCGGAACTCGCCCCCCGCTTCGTCCTCCTCCACACGCTCGCCCACCTGCTGATCCGCCAGCTCTCCTTCGAGTCCGGATACACCACCGCGAGCCTGCGCGAGCGCGTGTACGCCCGCCCCGAGCAGAACCAGTACGGCATCCTCGTCTACACCGCGGCAGGCGACGCCGAAGGCACCCTCGGCGGGCTGGTCCGCCAGGGCGAACCCCCGCGACTGGCGGAGACACTCCTGCGTATGACGGAGGCCGCCGCCTGGTGCTCGGCCGACCCGCTCTGCGCCGAGCACACCGGCCAGGGCTTCGGCAACCTCAACCGCGCGGCCTGCCACGCCTGTGCCCTGCTGCCCGAGACCAGCTGTGAAACCGGCAACACCCTCCTGGACCGCGCCCTCGTCGTCGGCGGCGAGCATGTGCCCGGCTACCTGGAACCCGTCGTCACCGCCGCACGCGCCGCGGCCGCCGACGCACTGGAGCAGGCATGACCCTCACCTATCTCGACCTCACCCCGGAACAACGGGCCGGCCTCGACGCCCTGCCCTTCGACGGAAACCACCTGGTCAGCGGCCCGCCGGGCAGCGGCAAGAGCCTGCTGGCAGCGCAGCGGGCGGTCATGCTCGCCCTCACCGGGACTCCGGCAGCCGTGCTCACCCGCTCCAACCTGCTGCGCCAGTCGCTGGCCGCGACGGTCCACGCCCTGGGCCCCGCCGACCGCAGCGTGCGCGTCACGACCGCGCACGCCTGGCTCGCCGAGTGGTACGGCGGCAAGGCACCGCGCGGTGCCGACGGCTGGTACGAGTGGCACGCGCTGTTCGAGCGGGCCGCCGACACCGGCCCGATTCCCGGCCTCACCCTCGTCGTCGACGAGGGCCAGGACCTGCCGCCCGAGTTCTACCTGCTCTGCCGGATGCTCGGAGCCCGTACGACGGTCTACGCCGACGAGTGCCAGCGCCTCACCGACACCCACTCCACGCTCGCCGAGATCGCCCGGAACCTCGGCCGCTGCGTCCGGCACGAACTCGACGGCAACCATCGCAACACCGAGCAGATCGCGTCCTTCGCCGCCCACTTCCACACGGGCGCCGGAACGCCGGCCCTGCCCGGCCGGCAGGGGCCGCCACCGCGGCTGCACCGCTTCCACGAGCGCGGCGCCGCGGATCTGCTGGCCCTGCTGTCGGAGCGGCATCCGAGGGACACCATCGGCGTGATCGTGGGCTCCAGACACGCGCAGTTCTCGCTGCTCGGCAGCCTGGCCCGCCGAGCGCCACGGCTGAAGCCGCAGCTGTACACGTCCGAGGCGAAAGGCGGCCAGTACCGCAACCTCGATCTCGGCCGCCCGGGCATCGTGATCGTCCACCGGGCCAGCGCCAAGGGGCTCGGCTTCGACACGGTCGTGATTCCCGACACTCACACGGACGCGGCCGGCGACCCCTCCGCCGCCGCCCTGCGCATGACGTACTACGTCCTGGCGACCAGGGCCCGGCGCGAGCTCCACCTCGGATACGAGGGGGAGTCGGAGCCCCCGCTACTGGCCCAGGTGGGCAAGGGCGAGTTGATGCGCGGCTGAGGGAGCGGCCGGGGTGGCGGCACGGTCCGAGGAGATGGGCGTGGCGGGAGCACGTCCCGAGGGGGATGTCGATCAGCGGGATTCGGCTAATGCGTACGATGTGCAAGTGCGCAGCAGTGACTACAGCATCAGGACAGCGACCCCCGCCGACCTCGACGGCGCCCGAGCCGTCATGCTCGACACCGTCTACCGCGACTTCGGTACGGGATACGTCCCGCGCTGGCACGGTGACATCGTCGACCCGGCCGGGGCGTATCTCGCGTCGGAGCGGCACACCCTGCTCGTCGCGGTCGACGGGGACGGGCAGGTCGTGGCCACGGGTGCCCTCGACTCCCGGGGGCCCGCGCATCCGCCGAACCCGCAGGAGCTCGCCGAGCGCTATCCCTCGGGCGTGACCGCGCAGCTGCGCCGGATCTACGTCCGGCCCGAGCACCGTCGGCGCGGGCTGGCGCGGCGACTCGTCGACGAGTTGCTGGCGTTCGCCGCCGCGGACGGCGGGTACCGGGCCGTGTACCTGCACACCGACCCGGCCGTCACGGGTGCGGAGCCGTTCTGGCGGTCGCTCGCCAAGGTCGTGCACGACGAGCGGGAGGACGCCGGGGGCGGGCAGGGGATCGTGCACTTCGAGGTGCCGATGGAGCGAGGGGCAGCCAGGTAATGGAAACGGTTGCCATGTAGGCTCCTGCTCGTTGCCGCCATCGCCCGAACCGCTCCCGCACACCCGATCGATCCGAGGACCATGCGCTCCCACCGCCGCTCCCGGCTGCTCGCCCCGCTCCTGCTCATCCCGTTGATATCCAGCTGCTTCGCGTCGGGCGGCGGCAGCGACGACTCCGGCACCGGTGGTGAGGACGGTGACGGCTCCCGTCTGCGCGTCGCCCTCGCCTTCCCGCCCGCCGAGAACCTCTCCCCGTACGGCGCCGACGCCACCCTCCTCAGCCGCCTCGGGGTCACCGAGGGACTCACCGCGCTCGACGCCAACGGCAACGCCGCGCCCGCGCTCGCCGAGTCCTGGCGGCGGGACGGCGAGAAGGCCTGGGAGTTCACGCTGCGCGACGCCACCTTCCAGGACGGCACCGGCGTCACCCCGGCCGTCGTCGCCGACTCCCTCACCCACGCCACCGACGCCGAGCCCGCGCCCGCCGCCCTCGCCGGTGTCACCCTCACCACCGAGGCCCAGGGTGACCGGGTCGTCCGTATCACCACCGCCGAGCCCGACCCCGTGCTGCCGCTGCGGCTGTCCAGTCCCAGCCTCGCCGTCCTCTCCGCCGATGCCTACTCCGGCAAGAACCGCGTCGACCCCGTCGGCACCGCCACCGGCCCCTTCGAGCTGACCAAGGTCAACGGCGCCACCTCCGCATCCCTGGACCGGTTCGACGACTACTGGGGCGGACGCGCCCAGGCCTCCGGAATCGACGCCCGCTTCATCGCCGACGGCACCGCCCGCGCCAACGCCCTGCGGACCGGCGAACTCGACATCGCCGAGGCGGTCCCCGTCTCCCAGGCGGCGACCCTCGACGAGGACACCCGGCGCGACACCGCCACCACCCGGACCACCAGCCTGCTGTTCAACGCCTCCTCCGGCCCCTTCGAGGACGCGGGGCTGCGGGCCGCCGCCCGCGGAGCCGTCGACACCTCCGTGTTCGCCAAGGACGTGTACGAGGGGTACGCCGACCCCGGTGCCGGTATCTACGGGCCCGCCGTGACCTGGGCCGACGGTAAGCGGACCGAGCCCGTCGGACGTGCGGCGGCCGGCAAGGCCGACGGGGCCACCATCAACCTCGCCACCTACGACAACCGGCCCGAGCTGCCGGAGGTCGCCCAGGTGGTCAAGCAGCAGCTGGAGAAGGCCGGGTTCAAGGTGAAGCTCACCGTCCGCGAGTACTCGCGGCTGGAGAGCGACGCGCTGGAGGGGAAGTTCGACGCCTTCGTGCTGGCCCGGAACACCCTCCTCGACACCGGTGACTCCGTCGCCGTCCTCGCCAGCGACTACACCTGCGACGGCGGTTTCAACATCGCCCAGCTGTGCGACAAGGACGTCGACGCGGCCGTCGCCAAGGCCGAGCAGAGCGCCGACACCGCGAAGCGGCAGGACGCCGCCATGGCCGCCGAGGCCCGCATCCTCGGCAGCGACGCCGTCGTGCCGCTCGTGCACCAGCGGATCATCACCGGTGTCGGCGGCTCCGTACAGGGCGTGATCCTCGACCCGTACGAGCGCACCCTCGTCGGCACCGGCACGCGGCGCTGACCCGTGCGGCAGCGGGTGGCCACCGTGGTGTGGCGGGTCGTCCTCGCGGCCGGGCTCGTGTGCGGGATCGGGCTGCTGCCGTGGCTGACGCGGACCGATCCGGCCTACACCGTCCTCAAGGCGCGGTCGGCCGAGCGTGACCCCACGCCCGAGGTGCTCGCCGACATCCGCGCGCAGCTCGGGCTCGGCGACGGGGCGCCGCACCTGCTCGGGCAGTGGCTCGGCGGGCTCCTGCGCGGTGACGCCGGGCGGTCGTGGATCTCCGGGAACGACGTCCTGCCCGACGTGCTCCAGGCACTCGGGGCCTCCCTGCTGCTCATGGCCGTGGCGCTTCTCGTCGCGGCCCTCACCGCCGGGCTCGTCTGCGTGCGCACGCTGCGGCTGGGCGCCCGGCGGCGGCTCGGTGGGAAGCGGCGCGGCGGCAGCGCCTCCGCCGTGATCGCCTCACTGCCCGAGTTCCTCGTCGCCTCCGTGCTCGCCACCGTCGTCGGGGTGCAGCTGGGGTGGCTGCCCGCGCTGGGGTGGTACGGGCCCCAGTGGACCGTGCTGCCCGCGCTCGCCCTCGGGCTGCCCGCCGGGGCCGTACTGGGGCGGCTGCTCGACGATCTGCTGCCCGGCGCGTTCGGCGAACCGTGGGCGCTGGCCGCCGCCGCCCGGGGACTGACGGGGCGGCGCATCGCACGGCAGGCGTTGCGGCGGTGCGTGCCCGCGCTGCTGCCCAACCTCGGGCTGTTCGTCGTCGGGCTGACCGGTGGCGCCGTCGCCGTCGAGCAGGTCTTCGACATCCCCGGGCTCGGACGCACCACCCTCCAGGCCGCCCTCGCCCAGGACCTGCCCGTCCTCCAGGCCGGCACCCTCGCCCTCGTGCTCCTCGCCGCGCTCGCGACCGGTGCCACCCGCGTCGCCGCCCGTCTGCTCACCGGACCCGCCCTGCGCGACGGCGCCCTCTCCTCCCTGCACCGGCCCGCCCCGCCCGCCGGCGGACTGCTGCCCCTTCTCTACGGCGCCGTCCTGCTCGCCGTCATCGGCCTCGGCCTGCCGCGCGACCCGCTCGCCCTCAGTACGGGGGAGCGGCTGCGGGCGCCGTCCCTCGACCATCCCTTCGGTACCGACGCCCTCGGTCGCGACCTGCTCGCCCGCGTCGGCCACGGGGCCCTGGACACGCTGCTCCTGGCGTCCGCCATCAGCGCCGCCGCGCTGCTGGCGGGCGTACTCCTCGGGCTCGTGCCCCGTGTGTCCGCGCCGCTCGTCGACACGGTCAACGCCGTCCCGCCCGTGCTCGCCGCGCTCCTCGTCACCGCTGTCGCCGGGAGCGGGGCGGCCACGCCCGCGCTCGCCGTGGGCGCCGTGGCGTGGGCGCCGCTCGCCGCGCACACCTCGGCGCTGCTCCGTCAGGAGCGCGCCACCCTGCACATCACCGCCACCCGGGGGCTGGGCGCGGGACGGTGGTACCTGCTGCGGCGCGAACTCCTTCCCGCCGTGCTGCCGCCCGTCCTGCGCCACGCCCTGCTGCGGCTGCCCGGTGTCGCCCTCGCGCTCGCCTCGCTCGGCTTCCTCGGCCTGGGCGCCCAGCCGCCGTCCCCCGAGTGGGGCCTGCTCCTCGCCGAGAACCAGCCCTATGCCGAGCGTGCCCCCTGGGCCGTCCTCGCTCCCGCCGCCGTGCTCGCCCTGCTCGGCGCGCTGGCCGTCACCGCGGCGGGCGGACTGCGCAGGCCGCGACGACGGGCGGATCGACGGCCGGACCGACGGTCTCGTCGTACGGCCTCGGTCGCGGACGAACAGCCCACCGCGCAGAAGGAACCGGCCGGAATCCGATGACCTACACATCCACCGGGCGGCCCGCGAAGGCTTCCGGCGGCCGCGGTGCTCCGCTCTCCCCGTTGCTACGGCTGCTCATCCTCACCCAACTCGCCTTCAACATCGGCTTCTTCGCCGTACTGCCCTTCCTCTCCGAGCATCTCGGCGGGGCCATCGGCATGGCGGGGTGGCTGGTCGGGTTCGTGCTCGGGCTCCGTACCTTCAGCCAGCAGGGGCTGTTCGTGGTCGGCGGGGCGCTGGCCGACCGGTACGGCATCCGGCCCGTCGTGCTCGCCGGATGCGTGCTGCGGATCGCCGGGTTCGCGTGGCTCGGCTTCGCCGAGCGGACCTGGGCGGTCGTCGGGGCGGTGCTGCTGATCGGGTTCGCCGCCGCGCTCTTCTCGCCGGCCGTCGAGTCCGAGGTCGCCCGGCAGGCCGTGACCTGGGAGGCGGAGGGCGGCGGGGACCGGACCCGGGTGCTCGCGCTGTTCACCGTCGCCGGGCAGGCGGGGGCGTTCGTCGGGCCGCTGCTGGGTGCCCTGCTGCTCGCCGTCGACTTCCGTACCGCGTGTCTGGCCGGGGCCGGTGTCTTCGTGCTCGTACTCGCCGGGCACGCGTGGCTGCTGCCGCAGCACATCCCCGGACGGGCGCGGGTCCGGGCCAAGGGCGGGGCGCGGCTGCTGCTGCGCAACCGGCGCTTCCTCGCGCTGTGCTGTGCGTACGGCGCCTATCTGCTCGCCTACAACCAGCTCTACCTGGCACTGCCCGCCGAGGTGGAGCGGGCCGCCGGTTCGCAGGCGCCGCTGGCCTGGCTGTTCGCACTGTCCTCGCTGCTGGTGGTGACCGCGCAGTTGCCGGTGACCCGGTGGGCGGGGGAGCGGCTGGCGCCGCGCCGGTCGATGGTGGCGGGGCTGACGCTGATCGCGGCCGGCTTCGCCGTCGTCGCGCTCGCCCGGCCCGCCGGATGGACGGGGACGAGCGGGCTGGCGCCCGCCGCCGGGTTCGTCGTCCTGCTCACCCTCGGGCAGATGCTCGTCGCGCCCGTCGCCCGCGCCTGGGTGCCGGACCTCGCGGAGGAGGGGCGGCTCGGGCTGTACACGGGCGCGCTGTCCTCGGTCTCCGGGTTCATCGTGCTCGCCGGCAGTTCCGCGACCGGCCTGCTGCTGGACGGTGGGCTGCCGCCCGCCGTGCCGTGGCTGGTGCTGGCCGTCGTACCGCTGGCGGCGGCGGGGCTGCTGCCTCGGCGTCGTTGAGTCCTTCGGTGTTCGGCCGGCCTGTGGTGGTGCCGTTTCGACGGGCTCGATGTGATGAGATGCCCGGCATACGCCCAGCTCGCGCCCGTACCCAAGGCTCCTGCCCTGGAAGCCGCGTGCCGCCGCTCGACGTTTACGCCTCGGTGCGCCGGGCCTGCCGGCGAGCCGGGCATTGAAGTCTTTTCGTAGTCGGCCGAATACTCAAAGTGAGTGCAGTCGTACGGCTGTACCGCCGCACAGACCTCACGCCACGCACAGTGCCTCTCGGGCCGTCTTGCGTCCGGCCCGTCATGTGTGTGAGGAGGTCCTGCTCTCCCTACGGAGGAGAAGATGACGGACATCACCAAGCTCAGTGTCCAGCTGTACACGGCGACCGACGCGGGAGCCGGCACCGACGGGTTCGTGTACATCGGGATCGCCGGCCGGGAGTTCCACGTGGACGCCTCCCGCAACGACTTCGAAGCCGGTGACCAGTTCACCTACATCTTCGGCGACGGCGCCAACGTCCTGGACGGCGCCCGCAACGACCCGCGCCTGCCCCGCCTCGACACCGACGACGCCGACCGGTACCCCGTCTACGTCCGCTTCTCGGGCAAGGACAACGACGACGACTGGTGCCTGGAAGGGGTGACCGTCACCGTCAACCCGGGCGGCTCCGGAACGCGCACCTACGACAACCCGCGGCTCGTCGGGACCGGCAACGACCAGAAGATCTGGCTCGGCAAGCGATTCGGCAACACCGTTCAGCTCAGGCGCGTCTGACGCAACGCCCCGCCCCACCCCGCGGCTCCGGCAGGATCGGACCGGCACCCCTCAGTGGTGGAGCGTGGCGACCGCGTCGTCGAGGAGGCGCTCGGGGCCGTCGGTCCCGCCCGAGCGGTACCAGGCGTCGACGGCCGCGTCGAGGCAGGCCGAGACGGCGCTGTATGTCGGGGGCGAGCAGGGTCTGCCAGCGCAGGTGCTTCTCCAGGTGCCGGGCGCGCAGCGACGGCGCTTCGTGAGGGAGGCGGGCGAGGAGGAGCAACTCCTCCTGGCCGGCCCCGGCCGGACGGACGGTCAGGAAGGCTGTCCTCAGCTTCACCGAGGCGCTCCGGTACGAGTCGCGCGGCACCGGCCGGCGGGTGCTCTCGCTCGCCCCCGGCCTCACGCGCACGGCGTTCTTCGACGGCCTGAACGGCGGTTCCCGTCAGGGTGGTTACGAGACCCCCGAGCAGGGGGTCGCGACCGCGATGCGCGCCCTCGGCCGGGGCCGACGGCCGAGCGTGCAGTCGGGCCGTCTGCACGCGCTCATGGTGGGCCTGCCGCGCCTCTTCACCCGTCGGCGTACCGTCCTGCTCAGCGGGTGGATCACGGTCCGGTCCTCCGGAGCGGCGACCGTCCCGGCCCAGGGGGTGGTGAGCGAGGCGCGGGACGCTCGCCGGCCTGCGTGCCGCCTCCACCGCTGACTGCGTGCTGTCACCGCTGAGCGGCGAGTTCCCGCACCACCCCGGCCGGGGCGTCGCCCCGCACCCGTGACGTCCGCCGCCACAGCCACAGCACATCCCGGCCGAAGGACCACACCAGCAGACCGAGCGCGGCCAGCACCACCCCGGCGTTCGCCATGCGCGGCAGCAGGCCCGCGCCCGCCAGCAGCAGCAACACGCCCTGCAGCGCGGCCACCGTCTTGCGGGCCGTGCTCGGCGGCAGCGGGGCGGTCAGCCACGGCCACACGCGGGCGGCGGCGGCGAACACGTAGCGCATGCCGCCGATCAGCAGCACCCACGGGCCCAGGTCCATCGCGACGTACACGCTGAGCACCAGGATCAGGAACGCGTCGACCTCCATGTCGAAGCGGGCACCCAGCGGCGACGACGTGTCCGTGCGGCGGGCGACCCTGCCGTCCACACCGTCCAGGATCAGGGCCACGGCCGTCAGGCCGACGAGGAGGGAGACGGGCGGTGCGCCGCGAAAGGAGTCCGCGACCAGGGCCGTGACCCCGCCGACCAGGGCCGCCCGGCCCAGGGTGACCCGGTTGGCCGGGCCGAACGACGGCAGTCGGGAGCGGCGCAGGGCCCGGGAGAGCACCGCCCAGGTCGCGAACGCGAACGCCAGGCCGGTCAGCCAGCCCGCCGTGCCCATGCCGACCGTCGTGCCGAGCAGCGAGAGAAGCAGGATCTGCGCGCCCGCTCCCACCGCGTTCTCCTGCTGAACGGGCCTCGCGTCGTACGTGTTGTTCAGGGCCACCGAACATCCTCCGGCCGTGTGACAGAGTCGGTCAGCGCCGCTGCCGTGTGCGCGGCTTGTGCATCCCTCGGTACGTGGGCGGCTTCCCGATCGTTCAGGAGGACATCCGGTGACAGGCATGGCACGTGCGTTCTGGATCGAGTCGCCGGGCGAGGGCGCGATCCGCGATGTGGAACTGTCCGGGCCCGGGGCGGACGAGGTGCTCGTGCGTACGCTCTTCAGCGGGATCAGCCGGGGCACGGAGACGCTCGTCTTCGGTGGCCGGGTGCCCGAGAACCAGTACGCGGCCATGCGCGCGCCGTTCCAGGAGGGCGACTTCCCCGGGCCGGTGAAGTACGGCTACCTCAACGTGGGCCTGGTGGAGCAGGGGCCGAGCGATCTCGTCGGCCGCACCGTCTTCTGTCTCTACCCGCACCAGACCCGGTACGTCGTCCCGGCCGCCGCCGTCACCCCCGTGCCGCCCGAGGTCCCCGCCGAGCGGGCCGTGCTCGCCGGCACCGTCGAGACCGCCGTCAACGCCCTGTGGGACGCGGCGCCCCTGGTCGGCGACCGGATCGCCGTGGTCGGCGGCGGCATGGTGGGCTGCTCGGTGGTCGCCCTGCTGGCCCGTTTCCCGGGCGTCCGCGTCCAGTTGGTCGACGCCGACCCGGCCCGCGCCGAGGTCGCCGACGCACTCGGTGTCGGCTTCGCCCTGCCCGCCGACGCCCTCGGTGACCTCGACCTCGTCGTCCACGCCAGTGCGACACAGGCGGGCCTCGCCCGGTCACTGGAGCTGCTGCGGCCCGAGGGCACCGTCCTCGAACTGAGCTGGTACGGCGACCGGCGCCCCGCCCTCCCGCTCGGTGAGGCCTTCCACTCCCGGCGCCTGACCCTGCGCGGCAGCCAGGTCGGTACCGTCTCCCCGGCGCGCGGTGCCACCCGCACCTACGCCGACCGGCTCGCCCTCGCCCTCGACCTGCTCGCCGACCCGGCGCTCGACGTGCTCGTCACGGGCGAGTCCGCCTTCACCGAACTGCCGGACGTGCTGCCGGGGCTGGCCTCCGGCGCGATCCCCGCCCTGTGCCACCGCATCCGGTACGCCGGCCAGGACCACGGCGACTGATCCTTCGCCCGGTCCCGGACCCCACGGCGACTGACCCCTCGCCCGATCACGGACACATCGGCGCCTGACCTTGAGAGGAGACGTACGGTCCGCTGAACAGGGGAAGGCACCGAGCCGTAATAGACGGCACCCCGCGCAGCGATCGGCGGGGGACCAGACGTGCCACACCTGGAGGGTCGTCCGTTGTTCAGCATCACCGTCCGCGATCACATCATGATCGCCCACAGCTTCCGCGGCGACGTCTTCGGGCCCGCGCAGCGCCTGCACGGAGCGACGTTCCTGGTGGACGCCACCTTCCGGCGCGAGCAGCTGGACGAGGACAACATCGTCGTCGACATCGGACTGGCCACCCGGGAACTGGGCGCCGTCGTCAGCGACCTGAACTACCGCAACCTCGACAACGAACCCGACTTCGCCGGCGTCAACACCTCCACCGAGTTCCTGGCCAGGGTCATCGCCGACCGGCTCGCCGAGCGCGTGCACAAGGGCGCGCTCGGGGAAGGAGCCAAGGGCCTGGCCGGTCTCACCGTCACCCTGCACGAGTCGCACGTCGCCTGGGCGAGTTACGAGCGTGCGCTGTGACCGACACGTCCGTCGAAGCGGCGACCGGTGCGTCCGCCGCCGGACGCGCCCGGTTCACCTACATTCCCGCACAGACGTCCGCACAGACGCCCGGGCAGACGTCCGGGCAGGCGTCCGGGCAGGCGTCCGGGCAGGCGTCCGGGCCGACGCCGGCACAGGTGTCGGCACAGGTGTCGGCACGGACGTCGGTTCAGGCGCCGCCCCCGAGGAACGAGGGGATCGCCCCCATGTCCCTGCGCTCCGTGCACTTCGTCATGCCGGGCGGAGTCGACGACCCGGCCGCGCCGAGCGGCGGCAACGCCTACGACCGGCGTGTGCGGCTCGACCTCCCCGGCTTCGGCTGGCGGGTGCGGGGGCTGCCCGTGGCCGGTGACTGGCCCCGGCCGGACGGCGCCGCCCGGGCCGAACTCGCCCGCGTGCTGCGCCGGTTGCCGGACGGGGCCGTCGTCCTCCTCGACGGGCTGGTCGCCTGCGGGGTGCCGGAGGTCGTCGTCCCGGAGGCCGAACGGCTGCGCATGGCCGTCCTCGTCCATCTTCCGCTCGGCGATGAGACCGGCCTCGACCCCGCCGTGGCCGCCGAACTGGACGCCCGTGAACGCGCGGTGCTGCGGGCCGTACCGGCCGTCGTCGCCACCGGCGACTGGGCGGTCCGCCGCCTCGTCTCCCACCACGGACTCGACCCGGCCCGCGTCCACGTCGCCGCCCCCGGCGCCGACATCGCGCCCCTCGCGCCCGGCACCGACGGCGTCTCCCGGCTGCTGTGCGTCGCCGCCGTCACCCCCCGCAAGGGCCAGCACCGGCTGGTGGAGGCCCTTGCGACCGTCACCGACCTGCCGTGGAGCTGCGTGTGCGTCGGCGGGCTCGGTCATGACCCGGCCTACGTCGACCGGCTGCGGGCGCTGATCGCGCGGCACGGTCTGGAGAACCGGCTGGTCCTCGCGGGAGTGCGGGCCGGCGCGGAACTGGACGCCACCTACTCCACCGCCGACCTGATGGTCCTCACCTCGTACGCCGAGACGTACGGCATGGCGGTGACCGAGGCCCTCGCGCGCGGCATCCCCGTGCTGGCCACCGATGTCGGCGGCCTCCCGGAGGCGGTCGGGCGCGCTCCCGACGGCGGGCTGCCCGGCATCCTCGTCCCGCCGGAGGACCCCGCCGCGCTCGCCGCCGAACTGCGCGGCTGGTTCGGGGAAGCGGACGTACGACGCCGGCTGAAGGCCGCGGCACGCGGCCGTCGCACCGCCCTGAACGGCTGGGCGACCACGGCACAGCGCCTGGCCGGAGTACTGCACCGGCTGCCGAGCGAACCCCGGAGGGCGGCATGAGGAAGACGACCGCACCGACCGCGGGAGCCATCCCGGCCCGGCCCGGCCCGCAGGACGCCCCCGAGACCGCGCGCGCCGTGATCCCCGGCGCCGGCCCGGCCGACGACCTGCCCATCGAGCGGTCGGACGGCCCGCCCGCCGGACAGCCCACCGACCGCCCCGGGCAGCCCTCCGCGGAGCGTGCCCCCCTCCGCCTCCGCGAGGCTCCCGGATATCCCGGCGAACCCCCGCGCTACGCGCCCGAGTGGCTGCGGCTCCGCGAGAGCGCCGACGCCGCCGCGCGGGCGCACGACCTGCTCGACCCGCTGCGGGACCGCCTCGCCGACCTGCCGACGCGGGCGGACGGGCTGACCGTGCACGACGTGGGCTGCGGCACCGGCTCGATGGGACGCTGGCTCGCCCCGCTGCTCGACGGCGCCCAGCACTGGGTACTGCACGACCTCGACCCGTACCTCCTGCACTTCGCCGCCGTCGCCGCCCCGCGGTCGGCCGCCGACGGCGGCCGCGTCACGGTCGAGACACGGCGCGGCGACCTGGCCCGTCTCACCCCGGACGCGCTGACCGGCGCCGCACTGGTGACGGCGTCCGCGCTGCTCGACGTCCTCACCGCCGGGGAGGTCGGGACGCTCGCCGCCACCTGCGCCACGGCCGGCTGCCCCGCCCTGCTGACCCTCTCCGTCGCCGGGCGCGTCGACCTCACCCCCGCCCACCCCCTGGACGCCGAGATCGCCGAGGCGTTCAACGACCACCAGCGGCGCACCGGCATGCTCGGACCGGACGCGGTCACCACGGCGGCCGAGGCCTTCGCCGGGCACGGCGCCACCGTACGGACGCACCCCAGTCCCTGGCGGCTGGGTCCCGGCGAGGCCGCGCTCACCGAGCAGTGGCTGCGGGGCTGGGTCGGCGCGGCCGTCGAACAGCGTCCGGAGCTGCGCGAACGGGCCG
The DNA here is from genome assembly GCF_044331465.1 of Streptomyces sp. NPDC017225. Lineage (NCBI taxonomy): Bacteria > Bacillati > Actinomycetota > Actinomycetes > Kitasatosporales > Streptomycetaceae > Streptomyces > Streptomyces sp. NPDC017225. The sequence continues at coordinate 195,882 of NZ_JBIRNE010000007.1, forward strand.
GCCGGTACCTGGACGAGCGCCTCGCGGCCTGTGCGGCGGGCGAGTTGTGTGTCGTCGTCCACCACACCGACCTGCTGGCGTTGTGCCGGCCGACGGGCGGGGCCCGGTGAGCGCGCCGACGGCACCGGCGAGGGCCTTGCCGACGGCGGCCGTACGCCGGGACACCACGCCAACCGGCGGCGATTCCCCCAGCGTCCCTGCCGGTAGCCCTTCCGGTAGTCCTCTCGGCGATCCGCCCCGCCGCCGCGCCCTGCGTGCCCAGCTGGGCAGTCTCGCCGGCGCCGCCGTCCTCGCCGTGCTCCTGTGGCGGACGGGGACCGGTGCCCTCCTGGACGGCGTGCGCCGGATCGACGTGCCCACGCTGCTGGCGGCGCTCGGGATCGGGCTGGTCACCACGGTGTTCAGCGCCTGGCGCTGGGCCCTGGTGGCTCGGGCACTGCGCATCCGGCTGCCGCTCGGACCGGCCGTCGCCGACTACTACCGCGCCCTGTTCCTCAACGCCGCCCTCCCCGGCGGCGTCCTCGGCGACGTGCACCGTGCCGTACGGCACGGACGGAGCGCCGGCGATTTGCGGCGCGGCGTGCGCGCCGTGGTCCTCGAACGCGCCGCCGGACAGATCGCGTTGATCGGCGTCGCAGCCGCGGTGCTGCTCACGATGCCGTCTCCCGTACTGGCCGAGTCCAGGCACGTCGCACCCTTCGTGGTGCCGGCCGTACTCGGCGCGCTCGCCGTGGTCCTCACCCTGCGCGTGAACCGGGCGCCCTCACGAACGACGCGGGCGCCCGCGCGTCGAGGCAGGCGCCGGGCGGCCGGGGCCCTGCGGGCGGCGCTCGGCGAGGCTCGCGAAGGGCTGCTGTCCCGGCGCGGTCTGCCGGGGATCGCCGTGTCGTCCGTCGTCGTACTGGCCGGGCACCTCGCGATGTTCGTCCTCGCGGCCCGGGTGGCCGGCAGCGGCGCCTCCGTCGCCGTACTGACGCCGCTGGCCGTGCTGGCGCTGCTCGCGATGGGGTTGCCGTTGAACGTCGGCGGCTGGGGGCCCCGGGAGGGCGTCACCGCCTGGGCGTTCGGCGCGGCCGGGCTGGGGGCGGACACCGGGCTGGGCGTTGCCGTGGTCTACGGGGTGCTCAGCCTCGCGGCGAGCCTGCCCGGCGTCGTCGTGCTCGTCGTCCGCCGGCACGCGGGGCCGGGGGCCGGCTCCGAGCCGCACCGCGCGCCCGACGGGCACTACCCGTGCTCACCGTCCGGCACGACGACCGGCACCGACGTCAGCAGCGAGAAACACGCGCCGAAGGAATCCGCGAGACTCGCCAGAAGTTTCCTCCCTTTTTCCGCCGAACCCAGTGAAGGACGCCCGATGACACCGGAATCGGTATAGCCGGACATACCGAGGGAGGGCAGATGACGCCGGTCGTCCGCGACGAAATCGGCGGCCTCGTATCCGGGCCGGACGTATTCGGGATGAGTGTGCAGAAGAATGGAGGTCTCGATTTCCCCCGCGTGCATGTCGGTGAGCAGCGACGTGGTCACTCCCGCCCGCTCCCGCGCCGCCTCCCAGTCCTCCGCGGCCGGGAACAGCGCCATCCGCTCGCCGCGCGCGGAGGACTCCTGGACGACGTTGCCCAGTACGTGGTTTCCGCCGTGCGCGTTGACCACCACCAGGGCGTCGACGCCCGAGCGGCGCAGCGAGTCCGCTATGTCCCGTACCACCGCGTGGAGGGTCACGGAGGAGATGCTGACGGTCCCCGGCCAGTCCGCGTGCTCGTGCGAGCAGCCGATCGTCACCGGGGGGAGCGGGTGTACCGGGAACGCGGCGGCGATCTCCCGGGCGACGGCGCAGGCGACGAGCGTGTCCGTCGCCAGCGGCAGATACGGGCCGTGCTGCTCGTAACTCCCGACCGGCAGCACGGCGACCTGCCGCGGAACTCCCAGGCCGCGCTTGCGCACGTCCTGAGTCGTGTCCGCCGGCACCAGTGAAGAATCCATTCCCGCACAGCCTTTCGTCTCCGCCCAGCAATCTGCTGAGCAACCTGTTGAGCAATCTGTTGAGGAACGCGAGAATCATGACAGAAAAAATTGGTGTGATCGACAAGAAAGTGTCGCAGCGGTCGCAGCGCACGGACGTGGAACGCGTCGTGGTCACGCCCCTGCCCACCGTGTACGGGGAATTCCGGGCGTTCGGCTATTTCGACCACGAGCGCGGTGACGAGCAAGTGGCGCTCGTCCACGGCGACCCGGGCGCCGAAGGGGTCCTCACCCGGCTGCACTCGGAGTGCCTGACGGGCGACGCCTTCGGCTCAAGGCACTGCGAGTGCAGCGACCAGCTCGCCTCCGCGCTGCGTGCGGTGGCCGTCGCGGGCAGTGGAGTCGTCGTGTACCTGCGCGGCCACGAGGGGCGCGGCATCGGACTGCTCGCCAAGCTGCGCGCGATGGCGCTGCAGGCGGAGGGCCTGGACACGGTGGAGGCCAACCTCGCCCTGGGCCTGCCGGTCGACGCCCGGGACTACGGTGCCGCGGCCCGCGTCCTGGAGGACCTCGGGGTGCGGTCCGTGCGGCTGATGTCCAACAACCCCCGTAAACGGAAGGCGTTGGTGCGCCACGGCATCCAGGTCGTCGAGCAGGTGCCGCTGCTGATACCGCCGTGCGAGAGCAACATCACCTACCTGCGGACCAAACGGGAGCGCCTGGACCACCACCTGCCGCACCTGGACGCCTTGGACGCCGTCGCGCACCTGTCCTGAACCGCGCGCGGCGGTGCCGGCACCGGTCAGTCCGCGACGGCCTCGTGCACGAGCCGCTTGAGGTCCGGGTACACCGTGTGCGAGGACTTCGGCCGGACCTGGGTCATGAACTGCACCGTCAGGTCACGGCCCGGGTCGACCCAGAAGGTCGTCGTGGCCACCCCGCTCCAGCCGTACGTGCCGAGCCCGGAGGGCGCCTGGGTACGGGCGGGGTCGGTCACCACGGAGACGCCGAGACCGAAGCCGACACCGTCGTTGCCGGGCTCGTCGTGCGCGGGTCGGCTGCCGTGGGCGCGCAGGTCGGCGTCGCCGGGCAGGTGGTTGCGGGTCATGAGGTCCACCGTCGCGGGTGCGAGCAGGCGTACGCCGTCCAGTTCGCCCCGGCGTCGCAGCAGTTCCGCGAAACGGTGCACGTCGTACGCCGAGGAGACCAGACCGCCGCTGCCCGACAGGAACCGCGGCCGGCCGCCCCGCAGCGGCAGCCCGGGGACCGGCTCGATGCCTCCGCCGTCCGTCTCGCCGTACAGCTCGGCCAGCCGGCCGGCCTGCTCGTCGGTGACGTGGAACCCGGTGTCCGTCATGCCGAGCGGCCCGAGGATCCGCTCGGCGCAGAACACGTCGAGCGGCTGCCCGGACACCACCTCCACCAGTCGTCCGAGCACGTTGCTGGCCACCGAGTAGTTCCACTGCGTGCCCGGATCGAACTGCAACGGCAGGCTCGCGTACAGGTCGACCGTCTCGGCCAGACCCGCGCCCGCCCGCACCGACGACCGCAGCCCGGCCGCGCGGTACAGCTCGTCGACGGGGTGGGCCTGGTAGAAGCCGAAGGTCAGCCCGGCGGTGTGGGTCATCAGGTGCCGCACGAGGACCGGTCCGGCGGCCGGCCGGGTGACCACCTCGTCCCCGGCCCCTTCCACGTACACCCGCGGCTCGGCGAACGCCGGAAGGTACCGGTCCACCGGGTCGTCGAGCGACAGCCGTCCCTCCTCCACCAGCGTCAGCACGGCCACGGCCGTCACCGGCTTGGTCATGGAGTAGATCCGCCACAGCGTGTCGGCCGCCACGGGCAGCCCGGCCGCGACGTCCCGCCGGCCGTGCACGGTCAGATGGGCGACCCGCCCGCCACGGGCGACGGCCACCAGGAACCCGGGCAGCCGCCCCTCGTCGACCTGCCGGGCGAAGTGCAGGTCGAGCCGGTCCAGTGCCCGCGGGTCCAGCCCGGCCGCACCCGCGTCGACCTCCTGCCGCAGCGGTGCCATCCCCATCGCCCTCCTTGGTCGTTCGTCGAGGTGCGTCCGGCCTACCCCGCGCACGCGACTTCAGACCTGGTCACCCCTTCGCCACCACCACCGGATCCTGATCCGGGGCGGCGGCATGAGCGGGAGGGGAGGGGAGAGAAGGGGGAGCGGGAGGCCGTCAGGCCGTCAGGCCGTCACCGTCTCCGTCTCGGACCGCGCCGCCTCCTGTCGGGCCCGCTCGCCGAGTCCCTCCGTCGGGACCTTGTGGGTCTCCCGGGCCGAGAGCGCGGCGATCACCGGCGGGACGCACAGCGCGGCCGTGAACAGGGCGACCGCGATCCAGTCGTCGCCGTCCGGACCGGCGATCTGCGCGGCGAAGGTCACCGCGAACCCGGCCACGGCGAAGCCGATCTGCGTGCCGATCGCCACGCCGGACAAGCGGACCCGGGTGGAGAACATCTCGCCGTAGAAGGCGGGCCACACGCCGTTCGCGGCGCTGTAGACGACACCGAAGGCGACGATGCCGGTCAGGAACGTCAGCGCGTACGAGCCGGTCGAGATCGCCCACAGGTACAGGAACATCGTCACCGCGCTGCCCACCGCGCCGATCAGGAACACCGGGCGCCGGCCGACGCGGTCGGACAGCATCGCCCACAGGGGGATCGCGGCGAGCGCGACGACGTTGGCGAGGGCGCCCACCCACAGCATGGCGGTACGGGACATGCCGACCGAGTCACTGGTGGCGTACGCCAGCGCCCAGACCGTGAAGATGGTGCTGACCGAGGCGATCAGCGCGCCCGCGACGACCCGCAGTACGTCCGCCCAGTGGTCGCGCGCCAGCACGGCCAGCGGCATCTTCACGACGCCCTCCGTGGCGGTCTGCTGCGTGAAGGCCGGCGTCTCGTCCAGCTTGCGTCGGATGACGTAGCCGACGACGGCGACCACGACGCTCAGCCAGAACGGCACGCGCCAGCCCCAGGACAGCAGCTGGTCCTCGGGGAGCGCGGCGATGGGGAGGAAGACCAGGGTGGCGAGCAGTTGCCCGCCCTGGGTGCCGCTGAGGGTGAAGCTGGTGAAGAAGCCGCGTTTGTGCGGTGGCGCGTGCTCCAGGGTCATGGAGTTGGCGCTGGCCTGCTCACCGGCCGCCGATATGCCCTGCAGGACGCGGCACAGCACCAGCAGGACCGGGGCGAGGGTGCCGACCTGGTCGCGCGTGGGCAGACAGCCGATGAGGAACGTCGACACGCCCATCAGGATCAGCGTGAACACCATGATCTTCTTGCGGCCCATGCGGTCGCCGACGTGACCGAGGAAGAAGGCGCCGACCGGGCGGGCGGCGTACGCGACGCCGAACGTGGCCAGCGACAGCAGGGTCGCGGTGGCCGGGTCGGACTCGTCGAAGAAGACTTCCGGGAAGATCAGCGCGGCGGCGCTGCCGTAGATGAAGAAGTCGTAGTACTCGAGGGCGCTGCCGATCCAGGCGGCGGTCGCGGCCTTCTTCGGCTGGCCGGGCGGGGCGGCGCCCGGGGAGGCGGGGGCGGGGACGGACACGGCGTTGCTCCTTCGGGGGACTCCACGGCAGGCGGAGTGAGCGGAGGGGAGAAGTGCCGATCGGCTAATTAACCCACTGGGTAGTTAGTCGCGGTTGGGAAGGGATGTTGCGCGCACGTTTCCCGTGTGTCAAGGGGTCCCGTTCCGCCGAGCGGCCCAGTGACCGCCTCACCGGGCCGCCGGCCGGGCGCCCCAGTGACCGCCTCAACCGGGCCGTCGGCGGAGCGCTCCGCCGAGCGCCCGCCGGGCCCGCCGCGCTCAGCCCTCCGCGCGCTCCGCCGTCAGATAGGCGATCACCATGTCGCCGAGCATGGTCCGGTAGTGCTCGCGCTGGTCCGGCGCGACCAGGTCGCGGCCGAACAGGGCACCGAAGGTGTGCCGGTTGGCGACCCGGAAGAAGCAGAAGGAGCTGATCATCGCGTGCAGGTCGACGGCGTCGACGCCGGCCGTGAACAGGCCGGACCGCTGCCCGTCCTCCAGGATCCGGCGGATCACGTCGAGCGCCGGGGAACCGATGCTGGCCAGCATCTCCGACGACGCGATGTGCTCGGCGTCGTGGATGTTCTCGATGCTGACCAGGCGGATGAAGTCGGGGTGGCGCTCATGGTGGTCGAAGGTCACCTCGGCGAGGCGCCGGATGGCCGCCACCGGGTCCAGGTGCTCGACGTCGAGCTGCTGCTCGGCCTCCCGGATCACGCCGTACGCCCGCTCCAGCACGGCCGTGAACAGCTGCTCCTTGCCGCCGAAGTAGTAGTAGATCATCCGCTTCGTGGTGCGGGTGCGGGCGGCGATCTCGTCGACGCGGGCCCCGTCGTAGCCGGCCCGTGCGAACTCCCGCGTCGCCACGTCGAGGATCTCGGCCCGGGTGCGGGCGGCGTCGCGGGTGCGCGTGGCGGATCGTGCCGGTTCGTCGACGCTGGTCATCGGGTTCCTTCGACTGCGGGGCGGGTGCGGGGCGAGGCCCGCCGGCTGGGGGCGTGCCGGTGATTGTAGAAGCCTCCGCCTTCCCACCCACCCCGACCTCCTGCTATGACTAACGTACTGGTTCGTACATTGGTCGCTCGGGCAGCAGCCCGAGCCGCTCAGGAGGTCCCCGGTGGCCAAGGACTCGTATCTCGTCGGGCTGATCGGCTCCGGCATCGGCCCGTCGCTCAGCCCGGCACTGCACGAAAGGGAGGCCGCCCGGCAGGGGCTGCGCTACCTGTACCGGCTGATCGACATCGACGCCCTCGGTGTCCGGCCCGAGGCGGTGGGCGACCTGCTGCGCGCGGCCCGGGACCTGGGCTTCGACGGGCTGAACATCACCCACCCGTGCAAGCAGCTCGTCATCGAGCACCTGGACGCCCTCGCTCCGCAGGCCGAGGCGCTCGGCGCGGTCAACACCGTCGTCCTCGACGAGGACGGCCGGGCCACCGGACACAACACCGACGTCACCGGCTTCGCCGCCTCCTTCGCCCGAGGGCTGCCCGACGCGCCGCTGGACCAGGTCGTGCAGCTCGGTGCCGGTGGCGCGGGCGCGGCCGTCGCCCACGCCACACTCACCCTGGGCGCCGGGCGGATCACCCTCGTCGACGCCCTGCCCGAACGGGCCGCCGCACTCGCCGCCCAGCTGAACCGGCACTTCGGTGACGGCCGCGCCGACCACGCCACGCCGGACCGGCTGCCCGGGCTGCTGACCACGGCCGACGGCATCGTGCACGCCACCCCCACCGGCATGGCCGCCCACCCCGGGCTGCCCCTGCCCGCCGACCGGCTCCACCCCGGGCTGTGGGTCGCCGAGGTCGTCTACCGCCCCCTCGAGACCGAGCTGCTGCGTACCGCCCGCGCACTGGGCTGCGCCACGCTCGACGGCGGCGGCATGGCCGTGTTCCAGGCCGTGGACGCGTTCCGGCTGTTCACCGGGCGGGAACCCGACACCGTGCGGATGCTCGCCGACATCACCGACCTGGCGGGCGCCCTCGGGGCCCCGCAGTAGGAAAGAGGCAGCCACGTGCGGACGTCCATCGCCACCGTCTCCCTCAGCGGATCCCTCACCGAGAAGCTCACGGCCGCCTCCCTGGCCGGTTTCGACGGCGTCGAGATCTTCGAGAACGACCTGCTGGCCAGCCCGCTGTCCCCCGAGGAGATCCGCGCCCGCTGCGCCGACCTCGGACTCACCGTCGACCTCTACCAGCCCATGCGGGACGTGGAGGCACTGCCCGAGGAGGAGTTCGGCCGCGCGCTGCGCCGCGCCCGGCACAAGTTCGAGCTGACGCGCAGGCTCGGCGCGGACACCGTCCTGGTGTGCTCCAGTGTCTCCCCGCACGCCGTGGACGACGACGCGCTGGCCGCCGAGCAGCTGAGCCGGCTCGCCGGCCTGGCGCGGGAACACGGCGTCCGCGTCGCCTACGAGGCGCTCGCCTGGGGCCGGCACATCAGCACGTACGACCACGCCTGGCGCGTCGTCGAGAGCGCCGGCCACCCCGCGCTCGGCACCTGCCTGGACAGCTTCCACATCCTCTCCCGCGGCGGCGAACCCGAGGACCTCGAAGGGATCGCGGCCATTCCCGGCGACAAGATCTTCTTCCTCCAGCTCGCCGACGCCCCGCTGCTCGCGATGGACGTCCTCCAGTGGAGCCGCCACTACCGCTGCTTCCCCGGCCAGGGCGGCTTCGACGTCGCCGGGCTGCTGCGGCGGGTCCTGAGCACCGGGTACGACGGTCCACTGTCCCTGGAGGTCTTCAACGACGTCTTGCGGCAGTCCGAGGCCGGCCCCACTGCCGTGGACGCCCAGCGCTCCCTGCTGCTGCTCCAGGAGACGGTCGGGCTCGCCGCGCCGCCCGCACCCGCCCCGCCCACCGGGGTCGCCTTCGCCGAACTGGTCACGCCGGACGCCGCGCCCGTCTGTGCCGTGCTCGGCGCGCTGGGCTTCGCCCGGACCGCACGCCACCGCGGCAAACCCGTCGATCTGTGGCAGCGGGGCGACGCCCGCGTCCTGGTCAACACCGGGGCGGCCGAACGCCGCGACGGCACCCGGCTGGCCGCCGTCGGCCTGGAGTCGCCCGACCCCGCCGGGGCGGCACGCCGAGCCGAGGCCCTGCTGGCCCCGGTGCTGCCGCGCCGCCGCGCGCCCGGGGACGCGGCACTGGAGGCGGTCGCCGCGCCCGACGGCACGGAGCTGTTCTTCTGCGCCACCGGGCGTCCCGGACCGCCCGACTGGCGGGCGGACTTCGAGGACCTCGCGCATCCCTCGGGCGAAGGCTCCCGTGAAGGCGAGTCCTGGCGCGTCGACCACCTGTCCCTGACCCAGCCCTGGCACCAGTTCGACGAGGCGGCGCTCTTCCACCGCAGCGTCCTCGGGCTGCGCCCGCAGGAGAGCGTGGACGTCGCCGACCCCTACGGTCTGCTGCGCAGCCGCGCCGTCACCACGGACGACGGCGGGGTCCGTATCGTCCTGACCGTCGGCGCGGCACCCACCGACGACACCGCGCACGCCCAGCACATCGCCCTGGCCACCGACGACGTGGTCGCCGCCGCCCGCCGCTTCCGTGCGGCCGGCGGTACGCTGCTGCCGATTCCCGCCAACTACCACGACGACCTCGCGGCCCGTTTCGAGTTCGCCGACGGCGAGCTGGAGACCTACCGGGAGCTGGGCATCCTCTACGACCGCGACGCGCACGGCACCTTCCGGCACTGCTACACGCACACCGTCGGCCGGGTCTTCTTCGAACTCGTCCAGCGCGACGGCGGCTACCGCGGCTACGGCGCGGCCAACGCGCCCGTCCGGCTGGCCGCGCAGCACACGGTGCGGGGATTCACTGGCGGCTGACGGTGCGGGTCAGACCGGTGATCACCGTGGTGGCCAGGATCCAGCCCGTGATGATCAGGACGTAGGACAGCGTCTGGTGGCCGCCCTCGGGGGCGAAGGCGCTCTCCTGGCCGAAGGAGATCACCGGCAGCAGCAGGTCCAGCGTGTAGAAGACCGGGTTGAAGTCGGGGGACTCGGCGGGCTTGAGCGGCGGCGGGTGGTCCAGCCCGTACGCGACCGAGCCGACCGCGAGCAGCGACAGCAGCCAGCCGCCCGCGCGCAGCGGCCGGAAGCCGTACCCGACCGTGACGTCCTGGAGATGCCCCCACAGCCGGCCGTACCAGGGCAGGGTGCGCCGGTGCCGCCGCTGTTTGGCGAGCTGGACCAGACGGGCCGCGTCGTCGTCACCGATCCTGCGGTAGGCGGCGGTCAACTGCTCGTAGACGAAGGGGAGGTAGCTGTCGCCCATCTCCAGCATCGGCAGCCGCCTCTCGGCGGGCTCGTGCGGGATGAGGGACGTGTAGGTGAGGTCGTTCAGCTGGACCCGGCGCGGTACCGCCTCCGGTTCCACGAACAGCACGTCCACCTGGGAGCGGCGCAGGTTGAGGGTGCCCTCCACTCTCGGGCACTGGCGCAGCCACAGTTCACCGATCACGCAGCTGCTCGCGCGCAGCGCGGTCCCCGCCGGGTTGGCCAGGCGTGCCTCGGACAGGTCCAGCCTGCCGGGTATGCGCGCGCCGCGGAACTCCAGCCGGCCCCGCACCCGCGCGTGGCGCAGGAGCACGTCGGCCTCGGCCGCGAGCGTCTCGGCCTGCAGGGCGGTGCCGTCCGGGCGGTCGAGTACCGCGTCGGTGAGGTTGACCGTCCCGGCCACCCGGGCGCCGTCGAGCCGCACCGTGCCCCGCGCCCGGAGCCCCGGCGCCCACAGGTCGGCGCCCAGGACCGCCTGGTTCAGCTGGAGCACCGGCCCCTCGGTGTCCGGCGCGTGGATCTCCGTGCTCTCCAGGTACAGGCTGCTGGTGATCTCCGCACCGCCGAGCCGCACCATCCCGCCGAACCGGGCGCGGGTCAGCCGCAGCACGCCCTCCACCCGGAGCGCGTGCGCGATCAGCCCGGGCAGCACCGACTCGCTCAGGTTCACGTCGCGCAGCCGCGCCGCGTACAGCCTCGGTACGTCGTCGAAGTGGCAGTGCCGCAGCCGCACGGGGTGGTCGACCGTCGCGTACTGGAGTTCCAGCGGTCCGGTGACGCGCGCTCCCGCCAGGTTCAGCGCGGCCACCTCGCCGCCCTGCCGGGGGCCGTCCAGGAGCAGCGTCCGCAACACGACCGCGCGCACGGTCCGTTCGGGTCCCCAGGTGCCGCCGTCGGCCGGATCCTCGTCGTCCGCGGCGCGGAAGTCCACGGCGGTGCCCGTGGCGAACGCCCGCCATACGCGTGCCTCGGCCGGTGTCAGGTCGTTGATCTCCATCGCGGGGACTCTGACCCGAACCGGCCGGTCACGTCAACGTGTCACCGCCACGTCGCTACTGCTTCTTGGCCGACTCCACGGCGTGCCCGCCGAACTGGTTGCGCAGCGCGGCGATCATCTTCATCTGCGGTGAGTCGTCCTGCCGGGACGCGAACCGCGCGAAGAGGGAGGCCGTGATCGCGGGCAGCGGTACCGCGTTGTCGATGGCCGCCTCGACGGTCCAGCGGCCCTCGCCGGAGTCCTCCGCGTAGCCGCGCAGCTGCTCCAGGTGGTGGTCCTCGTCGAGGGCGTTGACGGCCAGGTCGAGGAGCCAGGAACGGATGACCGTGCCCTCCTGCCAGGAGCGGAAGACCTCGCGGACGTTGTCCACGGAGTCGACCTTCTCCAGCAGTTCCCAGCCCTCCGCGTACGCCTGCATCATGGCGTACTCGATGCCGTTGTGGACCATCTTGGAGAAGTGCCCGGCGCCGACCTTTCCGGCGTGGACGTAGCCGTAGGGGCCCTCGGGCTTGAGCGCGTCGAAGACCGGCTGGAGGTCGTCGACGGTCTCCTTCTCGCCGCCGACCATCAGGGCGTAGCCGTTCTTCAGGCCCCACACACCGCCCGAGACGCCCGCGTCGACGAAGTTGATGCCGCGCCTGCCCAGCTCCTCGGCGTGCTTCTCGTCGTCCGTCCAGCGGGAGTTGCCGCCGTCGATGACGGTGTCGCCGGGCTTGAGCAGCGTCCCCAGCTGGTCGATGACGTGCTGGGTCGCGGCGCCGGCCGGGACCATCACCCACACCGCGCGCGGCCGCTCCAGCTGGTCGACGAGGTCGACCAGGCTGTTGACGTCGGCCTTCTCCGGATTGGTGTCGTATCCGACGACGGTGTGGCCGGCGTTGCGCAGGCGCTCGCGCATGTTGCCGCCCATCTTGCCGAGACCAACGAGACCGATCTGCATGTCAGTGCACTTCCTTCAGTTCACGGTAGGCGGCCACCAGCGCGGCCGTGGACGGATCGAGACCGGGCACATCGGCGCCTTCGGTGAGAGCCGGCTCGACGCGCTTGGCCAGCACCTTGCCGAGCTCGACGCCCCACTGGTCGAACGAGTCGATGTTCCAGATCGCGCCCTGGACGAACACCTTGTGCTCGTACAGCGCGATCAGCTGGCCGAGGACGGACGGGGTCAGCTCGGTGGCCAGGACGGTGGTGGTGGGGTGGTTGCCCTGGAAGGTGCGGTGCGGCACCTGCTCCTCGGGCACGCCCTCCGCCCGGACCTCCTCGGCGCTCTTGCCGAAGGCCAGTGCCTGTCCCTGGGCGAACAGGTTGGCCATCAGCAGGTCGTGCTGCGCCTTCAGCTCGTCGCTCAGCTCGGCGACGGGCCGGGCGAAGCCGATCAGGTCGGCCGGGATGAGCTTGGTGCCCTGGTGGATCAACTGGTAGTACGCGTGCTGTCCGTTGGTGCCAGGCGTGCCCCAGACCACCGGACCGGTCTCCCACTCCACGGGGCGCCCGTCACGGTCGACCGACTTGCCGTTGGACTCCATGTCGAGCTGCTGGAGGTAGGCGGTGAACTTCGACAGGTAGTGGCTGTACGGCAGGACCGCGTGCGACTGCGCGTCGAAGAAGTTGCCGTACCAGACGCCCAGCAGGCCCAGGATCAGCGGCGCGTTGACCGGGGCCTCGGCGTTGTGGAAGTGCTCGTCGACGATGCGGAAGCCGTCGAGCATCTCCCGGAAGCGGTCCGGGCCGATGGCGATCATCAGGGAGAGGCCGATGGCCGAGTCGTACGAGTAGCGACCGCCGACCCAGTCCCAGAACTCGAACATGTTGGCCGTGTCGATGCCGAAGCCGGCGACCTTCTCCGCATTCGTCGACAGGGCCACGAAGTGCCGGGCGACCGCCTTCTCGTCGCCCTTTCCGGCGCCGTCCAGCCCCGCCAGCAGCCATGAGCGCGCCGAGGTCGCGTTCGTGATCGTCTCGATCGTGGTGAACGTCTTGGACGCCACGATGAACAGCGTCTCCGCCGGGTCCAGGTCCCGGACCGCCTCGTGCAGGTCGGCGCCGTCCACGTTGGACACGTACCGGAAGGTGAGCGAGCGGTCGGTGAAGGGGCGCAGGGCGTCGTACGCCATCGCCGGGCCGAGGTCGGAGCCGCCGATGCCGATGTTGACGATGTTGCGGATGCGCTTGCCGGTGTACCCGGTCCACGCGCCGGAACGGACCCGGTCCGCGAAGTCGGTCATCCGGTCCAGCACGGCGTGCACCTTGGGCACGACGTTCTCGCCGTCGACCTCGATGACCGCGTCGCGCGGGGCGCGCAGCGCGGTGTGCAGCACCGCCCGGTCCTCGGTGATGTTGATCCGCTCGCCGCGGAACATGGCGTCGCGCAGCTCGAACACGCCGGTGGCGGCGGCCAGTTCCCGCAGCAGGGCCAGCGTCTCGTCGGTGAGCAGGTGCTTGGAGTAGTCGATGCGCAGGTCGCCGACGCGTACGACATGGCGCTCCGCCCGACCGGGGTCGGTGGCGAACAGCTCGCGCAGGTCCGGCCGTTGCAGCGCCTCCGCGCGGTGGTCCGCCAGCGCGGCCCACTCCGGCCGCCGGGTGAGCTTGGGGGAGTCGGACGTGGAGTCGGACTTGGGGTCAGACATGGACAGGGGTCTCCTTGCCGGCCTCGCCGCGCAGGGCGACGGCGTACATCTCGTCCGCGTCGAGGCGCCTGAGCTCCTCGGCGATGAGTTCGGAGGTGGGGCGCACCTTCAGGGCGAGGGAGCGCGGGGGCTGGTCGGGCAGGGTCATCGTGGCGAGCGGGCCCTCGGGCCGGTCGATGACGATCTCGCCGTTCGCGGTGCCCAGGCGGACGGCCGTGACGACCGGTCCGTCGGTGATCACCCGGTCGACCCGCACGTGCAGCCGGGCCTCCAGCCAGCGGGCCAGCAGCTCCGCGGCCGGGTTGTCGGGCTCGGCCTCCACGGTCGCCGAGGTCACCGGTACCCGGGCCTGGTCCAGGGCGGCGGCCAGCATGGACCGCCACAGCGTCAGCCGGGTCCAGGCGAGGTCGGTGTCGCCGGGCGCGTAGGAGCGGACCCGGCGCTCCAGGACTTCCATCGGCCGCTCGGCCGCGTACAGGTCGGTGATGCGGCGCTTGGCCAGCGCGCCCAGCGGGTCCTTGGCGGGGTTGTCGGGCGCGTCCACCGGCCACCACACGACGACCGGGGCGTCCGGCAGCAGCAGGGGCAGCACGACCGAGTCGGCGTGCTCGGACACCTCGCCGTACATGCGCAGCACGACCGTCTCGCCGGTGCCCGCCTCGGAGCCGACCCGGACGTCGGCGTCGAGGTGCGAGCGGGTGCGGTCGCGCAGGTTGCGGGGGTGCCGCTTGATGACGACCAGGGTGCGCGAGGGGTGCTCGTGCGAGGCCTCCTCACCGGCCTTGAGCGCGTCGTAGGCGTTCTCCTCGTCCGTGACGATCACCAGCGTGAGCACCATGCCCACGGCCGGTGTGCCGATGGCCCGGCGGCCCTGCACCAGCGCCTTGTTGATCTTGCTTGCCGTGGTGTCGGTCAGGTCGATCCTCATGGCCTGCGCCAGCTCCGTCCGTCTCGTGCGAGCATCTCGTCGGCTTCCCGCGGTCCCCAGCTGCCCGAGGCGTACCGCGCGGGCCGCTCGTGCGTGGCCCAGTACTCCTCGATCGGGTCGAGGATCCGCCAGGACTCCTCCACCTCCTGGTGGCGGGGGAAGAGGTTGGCGTCGCCCAGCAGCACGTCCAGGATCAGCCGTTCGTACGCCTCCGGGCTGGACTCCGTGAAGGACTCGCCGTACGCGAAGTCCATGGACACGTCCCGGATCTCCATCGACGTGCCCGGCACCTTGGAGCCGAACCGCACCGTCATGCCCTCGTCGGGCTGGACGCGGATGACGATCGCGTTCTCGCCCAGCTCCTCCGTCGCGGTGGAGTCGAAGGGGGAGTGCGGGGCCCGCTGGAAGACGACCGCGATCTCCGTCACCCGGCGGCCCAGGCGCTTGCCGGTGCGCAGGTAGAAGGGGACGCCCGCCCAGCGGCGGTTGTCGATCCCCAGCTTGACCGCCGCGTAGGTGTCCGTCGTGGAGGCCGGGTCGATGCCCTCCTCCTCCAGGTAGCCGGGGACCTGCGCGCCGCCCTGCCAGCCGCCCGCGTACTGGGCGCGTACGGTGTGCTCGCCGAGTTCGTCCGGCAGCCGCACCGCCCGCAGCACCTTCAGCTTCTCGGTGAGCAGCGACGCCGCGTCGAAGGAGGCGGGTTCCTCCATGGCGGTGAGGGCCATCAGCTGGAGCAGGTGGTTCTGGATGACGTCGCGGGCGGCGCCGATGCCGTCGTAGTAGCCGGCCCGGCCGCCGATGCCGATGTCCTCGGCCATGGTGATCTGGACGTGGTCGACGTAGGACCGGTTCCAGATCGGCTCGTACATCTGGTTGGCGAAGCGCAGCGCCAGGATGTTCTGGACGGTCTCCTTGCCCAGGTAGTGGTCGATGCGGAAGACCTGCTCCGGGTCGAAGACCTCGTGCACCAGCGCGTTCAGGTCGCGGGCGCTGCCGAGGTCGTGCCCGAACGGCTTCTCGATCACCGCCCGGCGCCAGGAGCCGTCCGGGGCGTCGGTCAGCCCGTGCTTCTTGAGCTGCTGGACGACCTTCGGGAAGAACTTCGGCGGCACCGAGAGGTAGAAGGCGTAGTTGCCGCTGGTGCCGCGGGAGGTGTCCAGCTCCTCGACTGCCTTGCGCAGCTCGTCGAACGCGTTGTCGTCGTCGAAGTCGCCGGGGATGAAGCGCATGCCCTCGGCGAGCTGCTGCCAGACCTCCTCGCGGAACGGTGTGCGCGCGTGCTCCTTGACCGCGTCGTGCACGACCTGTGCGAAGTCCTGGTTCTCCCAGTCCCGGCGGGCGAAGCCGACCAGGGAGAAGCCCGGCGGCAGCAGACCGCGGTTGGCCAGGTCGTAGACGGCCGGCATCAGCTTGCGGCGGGACAGGTCTCCGGTGACGCCGAAGATGACCAGTCCGGACGGGCCCGCGATGCGGGGGAGGCGGCGGTCCTGGGGATCGCGCAGGGGGTTGCTCCAGTCGAGCGGCGCGACGGGTGCCACGGCCTTCGCGTCCACCGCGGCCGCCTTCGCGCCCTTGGCGGCGCCGGCCGTCGCGGACTTCTTCGCGGTCCGGGCGGACCTGGGCGTCCTGGCCGGTTTCGAGGCCTCGGCGGCCCCGGACTCATCGGCCTCCTGGGCGTGCGACGGCCCCGCGGCCTCCTGTGCCGTCCGTGCCTCCTTGGCCTCCTTCGTCGCCTTGGTCTCGTGGACCGTCGTAGCGGGAAGGTCCTCGCTCATTCCCCGTCAACTCCCTTGCTGTCGAGGGACTTCGTCACGGCGTCGAGCAGGTCCTGCCAGGCCACCTCGAACTTGGCCACGCCCTCCTGCTCCAGCTGCTGCACCACCTCGTCGTACGAGATGCCGAGCCGCTCCACGGCCGCGAGGTCGGCCCGGGCCTGGGCGTAACCACCGGTGACCGTGTCGCCCCGCACGTCGCCGTGGTCGGCGGCGGCGCGCAGGGTGGCCTCCGGCATCGTGTTCACGGTGCCGGGAGCGACCAGCTCCTCCACGTACAGGGTGTCCCGGAATGCCGGGTCCTTCACCCCGGTGGACGCCCACAGGGGGCGCTGGGGGTTGGCGCGCGCCCCGGCGAGGGCGGTGAAGCGGTCACCGGCGAAGACGTTCTCGTACGCCTCGTAGGCCAGTCGCGCGTTGGCCAGCGCGGCCTTCCCCTTCAGGGCGAGGGCCTCGTCGGTGCCCAGCAGCGTCAGGCGCTTGTCGATCTCACTGTCGACGCGGGAGACGAAGAAGGAGGCGACGGAGTGGATGTCCGCCAGGCCGAGCCCGGCCGCCCGCGCCTTCTCCAGGCCGGCGAGATAGGCGTCCATGACCTCGCGGTAGCGCTCCAGGGAGAAGATCAGCGTGACGTTGACGCTGATGCCCGCGCCGACGACCTCGGTGATCGCCGGGAGACCGGCCTTCGTCGCCGGGATCTTGATCATCACGTTGGGGCGGTCGACCAGCCAGGCCAGCTGACGGGCCTCGGCGATCGTGGCCCGGGTGTCGTGGGCGAGCCGCGGGTCGACCTCGATGGAGACCCGCCCGTCCCGGCCGCCGGTGGCCTCGTGCACCGGACGCAGCACGTCGGCGGCGGCGCGGACGTCGGCGGTGGTCATCATGCGGACCGCCTCGTCGACGGTGACGCCCCGGGTGGCGAGGTCGGCGAGCTGCTCCTCGTATCCCTCGCCCGAGCCGATGGCGGCCTGGAAGATCGAGGGGTTGGTGGTGACGCCGACGATGTTCTTCGTCCGGATCAGCTCGGCGAGGTCGCCGGACTCGATCCGCCGCCGCGACAGGTCGTCCAGCCAGATGGAGACGCCCTCGTCGGACAGGCGTCGGAGTGCTGCCGCGGGTGCGACTGCTTCGGTCACAGTGATCATCTTCTCTTTCTGCGGTCGGTTCCGTCGGGGCCGATCCGGTCGGATCAGCCGCGGACGGCTGCCAGGGACTCCCTGGCGGCGGCGGCGACGTGCTCGGCGGTGAAGCCGAACTCGGCGAACAGGGTCTCGGCGTCGGCGGAGGCGCCGAAGTGCTCCAGGGAGACGATGCGGCCCGCGTCCCCGGTGAACCGGTGCCAGGTCAGGCCGATACCGGCCTCCACGGCCACCCGGGCCCGCACGGACGGCGGCAGCACGCTCTCGCGGTACTCGCGCGGCTGCTCGTCGAACCACTCCACCGACGGCATCGACACCACCCGGGTGGGTGTGCCCTCCGCTTCCAGCGCCTCCCGCGCGGCCACGGCGAGCCGCACCTCGGAGCCGGTGGCGATCAGGACGACCTCCGGCGCCCCGGTGGAGGCCTCGGCGAGGACATAGCCGCCGCGCGCCGCGTCCGGGTTCGGCGCGTACGTCGGTACGCCCTGACGGGTGAGGGCGAGGCCGTGCGGGGCCGGGTGGGTGGAGTGGCGCCTGAGGATCTCGGCCCAGGCGGTGGCGGTCTCGTTGGCGTCGGCCGGGCGGACGACGTTCAGCCCGGGGATGGCGCGCAGCGCGGCGAGGTGCTCGACGGGCTGGTGGGTCGGGCCGTCCTCACCGAGGCCGACGGAGTCGTGGGTCCACACGTACGTCACCGGCAGCTGCATCAGGGCCGACATACGGACGGCGTTGCGCATGTAGTCGGAGAACACCAGGAAGGTGCCGCCGTAGACGCGGGTGTTGCCGTGCAGGGCGATGCCGTTCATCTCCGCGGCCATCGAGAACTCGCGGATGCCGAAGTGGATGGTGCGGCCGTACGGGTCGGCCTGGGGCAGCGGGTTGCCCTCGGGGAGGAAGGAGCTGGTCTTGTCGATGGTGGTGTTGTTGGAGCCGGCCAGGTCGGCCGAGCCGCCCCACAGCTCGGGCAGTACCGGACCGAGTGCCTGGAGCACCTTGCCGGAGGCGGCGCGGGTGGCGACGGCCTTGCCGGTCTCGAACACCGGCAGGGTGTCCTCCCACCCCTCGGGCAGCCGGCCGGCGACCACGCGGTCGTACAGGCCGGCGCGTTCCGGCTGGGCGTCGCGCCACGTGGCGATCCGCTTGTCCCAGGCGGCGTGCGCCTCGGCGCCCCGGTCCAGTGCCGTGCGGGTGTGGGCCAGGACCTCGTCGCCGACCTCGAAGGACCGCTCCGGATCGAAGCCGAGGACGCGCTTGGTGGCGGCGACCTCGTCCTCGCCGAGGGCGGAGCCGTGGGAGGCCTCGGTGTTTTGCGCGTCGGGGGCGGGCCAGGCGATGATCGTGCGCATGGCGATGATGGAGGGGCGCCCGGTCTCGGCCTTCGCCGCCGTCAGGGCCGCGTACAGCGCGTGCACGTCGACGTCGCCGCTCTCGGCGGGCTCGACGCGCCGCACGTGCCAGCCGTAGGCCTCGTAGCGCTTCAGCACGTCCTCGGAGAACGCGGTCGCGGTGTCGCCCTCGATGGAGATGTGGTTGTCGTCGTAGAGGAGGACGAGGTTGCCGAGCCTCTGGTGGCCGGCCATCGACGAGGCCTCGGCGGAGACGCCCTCCTGGAGGTCGCCGTCGGAGACGATCGCCCAGACGGTGTGGTCGAAGGGGGACTCGCCCGCCGGCGCCTCAGGATCGAACAGGCCGCGCTCGTAGCGGGCCGCCATCGCCATGCCGACCGCGTTGGCGACGCCCTGGCCGAGCGGGCCGGTGGTGGTCTCCACGCCGGCGGTGTGCCCGTACTCGGGGTGGCCGGGCGTCTTCGAACCGTGCGTGCGGAAGGCCTTCAGGTCGTCCAGCTCCAGCTCGTACCCGGCGAGGTACAGCTGGGTGTAGAGGGTCAGCGAGGTGTGACCGGGGGAGAGGACGAAGCGGTCGCGGCCGGTCCACTCCGGGTCCGCGGGGTCGTGTCGCATCACCTTCTGAAAGATCGTGTACGCCGCCGGGGCGAGGGCCATCGCCGTGCCGGGGTGGCCGTTGCCGACCTTCTGCACGGCGTCGGCCGCCAGAACCCGGGCGGTGTCGACGGCACGCCGGTCGAGTTCGGTCCATTCGAAGCGGTCCGCGCTGTCCACTGTGTGCGTGCTCATCTTCAAGAAGTCCTCGATCGGAGCGTAGTAGCTGGTCTGACGTGTTCAAACTTAAAAGTCTGACTTTTGAGAGTGAAGGTCGTGGTGTGCCAGCCTGTGGTGAAACTGGGACACTGCCCCGGCGCCGGGGCGCACGGGTGGGGCGGCACGAGAAGGACATGGCGGACGTGGCGGACGAAAGCATCCAAGCTGACGGCGACGGTGACGGTGACGGGATCAGAACCTTTCCCTTCCCGGTCGATCTCAGCCTCCTCGGCGTCGGCATGCAGGTCGGTCCCATGGGCGCCGGCCGCACCTGGCACGCGCAGGCCCCGCTGCACCGCGTGCACCGCATCGACTTCCACGTCGTCATGCTCTTCACCGGCGGCCCCGTCCGCCACATGATCGACTTCGCCGAGTACGAGGCGACGGCCGGCGATCTGCTGTGGATCCGGCCCGGACAGGTCCACCGCTTCTCACCGCGGAGCGAGTACCGCGGAACGGTGCTGACCATGCAGCCGGGCTTCCTGCCCCGCGCCACCGTGGAGGCCACCGGCCTCTACCGCTACGACCTGCCGCCCCTGCTCCGCCCCGACGAGGCACGGCTCGCGGGGCTCACGGCCGCCCTCGACCAACTGCGGCGCGAGTACGAGGACGCCACCACCCTGCCGCTCAGCCTGCACACCGCCGTACTGCGCCACACGCTGTCGGCGTTTTTGCTGCGCCTCGCCCACCTCGCGGCCGGCTCCGCCGAGGCGGCGCGCCAGGGGCGGGCGGACTCGCCGGGCGACACCGCCTTCACCCTCTTCCGGGACGCCGTCGAACGCGGCTTCGCCACCAACCACAGCGTCAGCGCCTACGCCGAGGCGCTCGGCTACTCCCGCCGCACCCTGGTCCGCGCGGTACGCGCCGCCACCGGTGAGACGCCCAAGGGATTCATCGACAAGCGGGTCGTCCTGGAGGCCAGACGGCTCCTCGCCCACACCGACATGCCGATCGGCCGGATCGGAGCGGCGGTCGGCTTCCCGGACGCGGCGAACTTCTCCAAGTTCTTCCAGCAGCACACGGACCAGACCCCGGCGGCGTTCCGGACGGAGTTGCGCCGAGAACACCGGACACCTGCCCCGGGGCACCCCGACTCCGTATGATCCGGACGCGGCTGTCACCGGGCGGGCTCCAGCCCGAGCACGGGGCCGACCGGGTGGTGCGCAGCGGCCGCGGCTCAGCGCTCATCGACGGCGTGGGCGGGGTGTCCGGGAGTGAACGGCCCGCCGTACGGCGGTGGTTGCTCGACCTGCTCGGGCTGTCCCCGCGGGACTTCTTCCGCGTCACCTCCCGTCCCGTCCCTCCGCCGTGGACAAGTGCCCGCCGGACCCGGCACAGCGGTCCGGGCGTGGGCTGTTGCCGGTCATCGCGGCGCGGGCACGGTCCTGCGCCCGGCCGGCCGGGCGTGCCATGATCGGCGCCAGGCGGAAGTCGGGCCGGGTGACGGAAGGGTGCGGGCGTGAGGCTGACGATTCTGGGCGGCGGTGGATTCCGGGTGCCGCTCGTGTACGGGGCCCTCCTCGGGGACCGGGCCGAGGGACGGGTGACCGACGTCGTCCTGCACGACCTCGACGCGGCCCGGCTGTCGGCGGTGACCCGGGTACTGGCCGAGCAGGCCGCCGGGGTGCCCGACGCCCCTGGGGTGACCGCCACGACCGACCTGGACGAGGCACTGCGCGGTGCCGACTTCGTCTTCTCCGCGATCCGCGTCGGCGGCCTGGAGGGCCGGGCCGACGACGAGCGGGTGGCGCTCGCCGAGGGCGTCCTCGGGCAGGAGACGGTCGGCGCGGGCGGCATCGCCTACGGGCTGCGCACCGTCCCGGTCGCCGTGGACATCGCACGCCGGGTGGCCCGGCTGGCGCCGGACGCCTGGGTCATCAACTTCACCAACCCGGCCGGTCTGGTCACCGAGGCCATGTCCCGGCACCTCGGCGACCGCGTCATCGGCATCTGCGACTCACCGGTCGGCCTGGGCTGGCGCGTCGCCCGCGTGCTGGGCGCGGACCCGGACCGGGCCTGGATCGACTACGTCGGCCTCAACCACCTCGGCTGGGTCCGCGGCCTGCGCGTCGCCGGCCGCGACGAACTCCCGCGGCTGCTCGCCGACCCGGGGCTGCTCGGCTCCTTCGAGGAGGGCCGGCTCTTCGGCCCCGAGTGGCTGCGCTCCCTGGGCGCGATCCCCAACGAGTACCTGCACTACTACTACTTCAACCGGGAGACGGTCCGCGCCTACCAGGCGGCGGACCGGACCCGCGGCGCGTTCCTGCGCGACCAGCAGGCCGGCTTCTACGAGGAGATGCGCCGCCCCGACGCCCCGGCCCTGGCGACCTGGGACCGCACCCGTGCCGAACGCGAGGCCACCTACATGGCCCAGAACCGGGAGACCGCGGGCGCGGGCGAGCGCGAGGCCGACGACCTGTCCGGCGGCTACGAGAAGGTGGCGCTGGCGCTGATGCGGGCCGTCGCCCGGGACGAGCGCACCACCCTGATCCTCAACGTCCGCAACCGCGGCACGCTGTCGGTCCTCGACGCCGACGCCGTGATCGAGGTGCCGTGCCTGGTCGACGCGAACGGCGCCCACCCGGTGGCCGTGGACCCGTTGCCGGGGCACGCCACCGGCCTGGTCTGCTCGGTCAAGGCGGTGGAGCGCGAGATCCTGACGGCGGCCGGTTCCGGCTCCCGCGCGGCAGCGGTACGGGCCTTCGCCCTGCACCCCCTGGTCGACTCGGTCAACGTGGCCCACCGCCTGGTGGACGGATACACGGCGGTCCACCAGGGCCTGGGGTACCTGAGGTAGGCGGAGGCCGGGGGAGCCGCCGGGCGGCCGTCCCTCGGCGCGTCGTCCTACGCGGGAGCCCCGGCGGCCGGGTCCGGTGCGACGGCGGCGATCGGGCCGGCGGCCGGCGCGGTGGTCGCCGGATACCTCACAGGAGCGGATGCGGAAGCAGATGCCGGAGCCGGAGCCGGGGTGGCGGGGAGGTCCGCGCGCTGGTGTGGCAGGGACACGGGCCGCAGCGGGCGCGGTCCGGACAGCACCGTGTAGTCCTGCCCCAGGAACGGCGGCGTCAGCTCGCCCGGGTCGTCACCGAGGGCCAGCCGGACCGCCGCCCACGGCACGTTGATCCCGCACAGCGCCAGCTGGTGCAGACCCCCGGCCGGGCGGGTGTTGACGTCCATCAGGACGGGCCGGTCGCCGTACATCCGGAACTGCACGTTGGACAGGTGGTGCAGCCCGAACGCCTCGGCGATCCGCCGTGCGGGCGCCAGCCAGCGCTCATGGAGGGTGAACCCACGGCGGCGGCCGTTCTTGGTGCGGCCCACGGCCAGCCGTAGCCGGTTGTCGGGCCCCGTCAGGCAGTCCACCGAGACCTCCGGCTGCTCCAGCAGTGGCATCACCAGCCAGTCGACCGGCTCCTGGGCCACCCGCAGCGCCTCGACGACCATGCGCAGCGGCACGGACGGGCTCGGGAAGCCGCTCAGATGCGTGAGGGAGAAGGGGTCCCGGGTGATCGTCCGGAAGCCCACGCCGCCCGCGCCGGACGCCGGTTTGAAGCACGCCTGGTGGCCCTGAGCTTCCAGCTCCTCGACGGCCGAGACGAGTTCCTGGGCCGTGCGGACCCGCCACCACGGAGGCACCGGGACGCCGATGGCCCGTACCGCCTCGTAGGCGATCACCTTGTCCTGGAAGACGGCCACCGCCTCCGGCGGCGGCGCGAGCAGCGCCGTACCCGCCGCCTCGAACTCGGCGCGGTGGGCCACGACCGCGGCCTGGTGCAGCCGGGGAACGAACACGTCGATGCCGCGTCGCGCGCACTGGTCCAGGGCGTACTCGACGTAACCGCCCGGGGACAGGCCCTCCGGCTCCAGGTCGGCGGTGTCCGCGGCGGCCAGTACGGGGGAGTCCGGGTCGCCGTGCGTGGCGTGGATCTCGACGGCCCGGTCGGCGGGATTCCTCCGCAGCTGATCCATGAAGAAGACGTTCTCCGCGTACGTGCGATTGAGCCATACGCGTACGGGAGAAACCATGCGGGCCGCCTTTCACGGTTCGCGGGCAGGGCGAAGCGGGGCCGTGCCCGGCCGGGGGGATTTGAGGGACACCAAGCCGCCCTGCGCGGAGGGAATCGTGGCGGTGGTGTTGGGCCGATCATAGGGGGTCCCCTGCCTCCGAACGCAAAGCGTGTCGCCCGGACGCACCAGCGCTGCCACGGGGGCGGGGCAGCCCTGGTTCGGGGGACCCCGGCCCGGAAAGCCTTGGACCGGGGGCGAGTCGTCCTTGTGACCGGAGCCCGGGATGTGATCTCGTGACGTCGAACGCGCGTCCGGAAGGGGTGGGGATGACATCGACGGTCGGTGGCCCGGGGCAGCTGTGGGCCATCAGCGACCTGCACATCGGCTACCCGGAGAACCGCGCCCTGGTCGAGGAGCTGCGCCCCGCCGGTGACGACGACTGGCTCCTGGTGGCCGGCGACGTGGCGGAGACCGTCGCCGACATCCGCTGGGCCCTCGGCACGCTCGCGGACCGCTTCCGCCGGGTCGTCTGGGCCCCCGGCAACCACGAACTGTGGACCCACCCCAAGGACCCCGTCACCCTCCGCGGGGCCGCCCGCTACGAGCACCTCGTCGAGATGTGCCGCGAGCTGGGCGTGACGACACCCGAGGACCCCTACCCCGTGTGGCACGGCGCCGGCGGCCCGGCGGTCGTCGCACCGCTGTTCCTGCTCTACGACTACTCGTTCCTGCCCGCCGGATGCGCGACCAAGGACCAGGGACTGGCGTACGCCGACGGTACCGGCGTCGTGTGCAGCGACGAGTTCCTGCTCCATCCCGACCCGTACCCCAGCCGTGAGGCGTGGTGCCGGGCGCGGGTCGCCGAGACCGAGGGCAGGCTCGCCGCTCTCCCCGCCGGGCTGCCGACGGTCCTGGTCAACCACTACCCGCTGGACCGGCACCCCACCGACGTCCTGTGGTACCCCGAGTTCGCCATGTGGTGCGGGACCCGCCTGACCGCCGACTGGCACCGGAGGTTCCGGGTCGACACCATGGTCTACGGGCATCTCCACATCCCGCGGACCACCTGGCACGAGGGTGTCCGCTTCGAGGAGGTGTCGGTGGGCTACCCCCGCGAATGGCGCAAGCGGCCCGGGCCGCCGGGACGGCCGCGCCGTATCCTGCCTTCTCCGACGAGACAGGAGGTGGACCGGTGATCGAGGAGTTGCTGCCCGACACGGTCGTCACCGTGGAGGCCCACGGTCAGGACGACGCCGGGCACCTGCCCCTCTACCCCGAGGAGGAGGCGCTGGTCGCGCGGGCGGTCGCCAAGCGCCGCCGGGAGTTCGCCGCCGTCCGGTCCTGCGCCCGCCGGGCCATGGAGAAGTTCGGAGTGCCCGCCCAGCCCGTGCTGACCGGAGAGCGCGGTGCGCCGCGCTGGCCGGACGGGCTCACCGGCAGCATGACCCACTGCGACGGCTACTGCGCCGCCGCCCTGGTGCGCGTCACCGACCTCGCCTCCCTCGGTATCGACGCGGAACCCGACGCACCGCTCCCGGACGGGATCCTGCCCGGTGTGGCCCTGCCCGTCGAGGCGGAGCGGCTGCGCCGGCTGGCCGACGAGCGTCCCGGCATTAACTGGGACCGGCTGCTCTTCAGCGCCAAGGAGTCGGTCTACAAGGCGTGGTTCCCCCTCACCGGGCTGTGGCTGGACTTCACGGAGGCCGCCATCGAGTTCTCCGTGGACCCCGGCGACCCGCGCCGCGGCACTCTGCGCGCCACCCTGCTGGTGCCGGGACCGATCGTGCGGGGCCGGCGCCTGGCCCACTTCGACGGCCGCTGGACCTCCCGGCACGGCCTGATCGCCACGGCGGTCGCCGTCCCGCACACCTGAGCCTTCCGGCACCGCCGGTGGTCCCGCGGCCCCGCGCCGTCCGCCGCCCGCCCTGCCTGGCGGCGTCGTCCGCACGCCGGAGGACGGAGTGCGGGGCCCCGCGTCACGGCCGGGGACACCAGCTCCGCAGCAGCCGGAAGAACTCCTCCTCGTTGCCCGCGAGGCCCGCGGCCCTGAGCGCCTCCTCCGCCTCGGCCAGTACGGAGGGTGGGACGACGGGCGGACGAGCGGCGCCCTCCGGCCCCGCCGCGGTGTCGAAACCGGCCCGCACGGTGTGCAGGAGCCGCAGGTAGGCCTGTACGGCGGTGCGCTCGTGGTCGGTCAGTACGGCGGTGGTCATCGGTCGGCTCTCCCCACAACGACGTCAGCGGTCACGCGCCCCCGCGCGGCGGCGGCACACTCCCAGCTTGCCGCCCCCCACTGACAATCCCGCCGAGCCGCGCCCCGTACGCGGCCCGCGACAGCCCGATCGAGTCATCAGCCCAGGTAGCCCAGCGACGCGCCGATCCGTCCCGCCAGGTGGTCCCGCCGCACCGGCCCGCGCAGCGAGGAACCGGCCAGCCACGTCCGGCACTTGCTGGCCAGCAGCAGCCCGAAGGTCTCCGCCTCCTTCTCGTCGGCGAGGTCGAAGCGGGAACGCGCGGCGACCGCGCGTACCGTCGCGCGCAGTGCCTCGTCGTCCCGGTCCGGGCCGTCCCCGGCGAGGAGCCGGGCCGCGACCGCCGCGCCCTCGACGTGGTGGCCGCGGTGCCCCGCCTTCATGTGCCACAGCTCGTGCCCCAGGATGACCAACTGGTGATCGGGTGCGGTGCGTTCCTCGACGACGACCAGGTCCTGGTCGGCCATGTCGAGCCACAGTCCGCTGGCGGTCCCGGGCGGAAAGGCGGCCATGCGGAACAGCACCGGACGGCCCCGCCGCCTGCTCATCGCCTCGCACAGCGCCGTGTGCAGCTCGGCGGGCCGCGCCGGGGCGGGAAGCGTCAGCTCCGTGACCAACTCGCCGCACAGGCGGCGCATCTCCTTACCGATGCCCACGTTTCTCCCCAGGCTCACGACTCGGGCCGCTTGACGCTCTCCAGGAGCATGTCCAGCCACTCGGCGACCTTGTCGCGGTGCTGGTCGGTGGGCAGTTGTGCGGCCCGCCAGGCGATTCCGCGTACGCCGTGGTCCTGCAACAGCCGCTCCAGCGGGTCGCCGTCGGCGGCCGCCGCCTCCCGCTCCCGGTCGGCGAGCTGCTGCAGCAGCTCCTGCTCGGTGCGCTGCAGGGCGCCCGCGAGCGCCTCGGGATCCTCGGCGGTGAGGAATCCGGCGTGCACCCGGAAGAAGCGCTGGATGGCGTCGCAGTGCTCCATGGTGGGCCGGCGGTCGCCGTTGATGAGGGCGCCCGCCTGCTGCCGGGACATGCCGGCTCCGTCGGCGATCTCCTGCTGGGTGTACTTGCGGCCGTTCGGCTTCAGCCGGGTACGGCGCAGCAGGTCCAGGCGCTGCACGAACCGGGCCTGCACGTCGGGTTCACCCGCCTGCCGGCCGCCCAGCAGGGCTCCCAGCACGGGCTCGGGGACGCCGGAGGCGGCGGACAGACGGCCGACGTCGAAGACCTCGGTGTGCGGCACGCCGAGCCGGTTCGCGAGGGCGGTGACGCGGGCGACGACGGCCGGCAGCGCGGTCGTCGGCATGGCATCCGGACCCTCGAAGCCATCCGTCACCGACAGCTCTCCTACGTCTCTCACAGGCCTCACAGGCTTCTCACAAGCGGTTGCCGTGAACTTCCCGGAGAGTAGCCTGCGGTTCGAACTCACATCCAGGTCTCGCCACAACTGTGGCCAATTCCGGCCGTCAACAGGCACGAAATGCCACGATAGTTGACACGCCTCTGTCGGGGCACCAGGATCGGGACGCCGCGAGAAGGCCGCATAGGCAAGAGGGGTGACCTCCCGATGGCATTTCAGGCAGGAGGGCAGCGGCCGGCGCCGCGGCCCGCCCCCGCGACCCCCGAGGCCCAGGCGTACCTCCAGGACTACACCACGCTCCTGGACGCGGTCCCCTTTCCCTCCCTCGTCGTCGACCACCGCTGGGACGTCGTGCTGGCCAACGGTGCCTTCCGGGCACTCTTCCGGGGGACCGGACCGCACCCGACGGCCATGCCGGGCGACAACTTCCTCAGGTTCGTCCTCTTCCACCCGGACGCGGCCGCGGTGCTCGGGGAGCACGAGTCCAGTTGGTGCCTGCCCATGCTGGCGCACTTCGCCGCCGCCCTGGAGCGGCACGGCCACGACGCCGGTCTGCAGGCCGTCCGGCGCGAGATCGCCCAGGACCCGATCATGGAGGCCGCCTACCGCCAGGGTCTGCCGCACTGGATCCGGGCCGTCGGCGCGGAGGCCGTCGAACACGACGGTGCCGTACGGCCGCTGCACCACCCCGATCCGCGCTGGGGCACCACCGAGTGCCGGGTCGTGGTCGAAAGTCCCCGGGCGCTGGAGGAGCTGGGCTACACCCGGCTGACGCTGGTGCTGCGCGAGCCGCACCGTCCCGCGCGGCCCCGCCGTACCGCCGCCCACCTGAGAGTGGTGCCCGCCCCCGAGTGAGCCGCCGCGCGGGGCCGGCCAGGTCAGTGAGGTGGCGGCGCCGTCCGTCTTGACCGGCTGGGCCGCCCCGCCTTTCGCCGCCTGGATCTGCTCGTGCACACGGGTCCGCGGTTCGGCGCGGCGCGGAGCCACCCGCGTGCGCACCTGGTCCCGCTAGGCGGGCAGGCCGACGGTGAGCCGTCCCCGGACGACGGTGGGGGAGGCGGACGGCACCGGCACGCGTCAGCCCGGACAGACGGCCTCGTACGCCGGCGCACGCGCGATGGCCCCCCGCTGCTGCGTGCCTGTGGACAGCTGCCACGGATACGCCCCGGCGGCGTCCGCGAGGCCGACCGAGGCGAGGACGTCCGTGACCAGGTCCCGGCGCCGCGCCTTGCTCAGGTCCTTCTGCTTCAGGGGAAGTCCGACGTTCTCGCCGACCCGCGGCCACGGGAACAGTCCGCGTCCGTACTCGTGGAAGACGAACGCCATGCCGGGCGGCGGACCGGTCACCTTCCGCCCGGCCGGGAACGCCTCGCCGGCCGCCGGGCCGAGCCTGCGCCCACGCACTTCGGCAGCGTCGTCGTGCCGCAGCCGGACGGACCCGCCAGGCAGACGAGTTCGCCGGCCGCCACGGTGAAGGCCGGGTCGCCCGCAGCTCGACCAGCTGGAAGAGGACCGAGGGCACGAAGCCGAGCAGACCGAGCAGCAGGATGCCGGTCCACATGCCGGGGCGAACGTCTCGCTGATCACCATCAGGATGATCCCGACTGTCGGTGGGTGCCCCTAGTCTTTCGCCAACGTCACAGCGGAACGCGCCGACCAGGGCCGTCTCCCGCGCCGTGCCGTGTTCCGAGTGGTGGGAGAGGCGAAGAACCTATGGGTTGGCTGGCAGCGGGCGGCACCTACGAAGTCGCGCTGGTGGAGGGCCGGGTGGTGGCCCGGGCCGCGTCGGGGGCGTCCCCGGCCGGGCAGGAGGGCAAGCGGGAGAGGGCCCTGCCGGCGGAGATCCGGGACCGTCCCGAGGTCGTCGAGCTCCAGCGCTTCGCCGAGTGGCTGGACTGGCACGCGGCCGAGTGCGCGGCGCAGGTGGCCAACTGGATGGTGTCCTCACTGCCGGTGCCGGCCGCTCTGCTGGCGCGGGTCTGGCCCGACGAGGCATGGCAGGTGGCGCTCCGCGACATCGTTATCGTCGGTGACGGCCCCGACGACGTCGGCTTTCTGCGCGACGCCGACGAACCGGGCGGACTGCGGGTGGTGAACCTGGACGGCGAGACCGTCCGCCTGGCGGCCCGGACGGTGACCATGCCCCACCCGGTCCTCCTCCCCGACCTTGACGAACTCCGTGTGTTCGCGGCCGAGTTGGAAGTAGTGCAGGGCGTCGAGCAGATCCACCGCGCCACCTGGCGCAAACCGGAGGGGATCGACCTCGGGGCCCACGCGGTCACCGAGTTCGCCGACGCCGAGTACCGCTCGTGGTTCCACCTCTCCTCCCGTGCCACGTCCCTCGGCTACCGGATCTCCGGCAGCGGCGTGGTCGACCGGATCCGGGACGCCGGGCGCGTCTTCACCGCCACGGTCGGCATGAGCGACCCCTACGCCGAGGAACAGGCCTGGACCGGCAACCTGACCTGGAGCGACGAGGACGGAACCGACCGGAACCTCCCGTTGACCGAGGTCGGCCCCGTGGCCTGGTCCGAAGGCATGCGCATGGCCGCGGCCCTGCACGCCGGCCGCACCGTGACCACGGACGGCGCCCGGTGAACGGCAGCGGTACGCCCACCCACGAAAGGCACATGAGCATGAGCGACGGGACGGCACGGGACAGGACGGCGGCGCAGACGGAGGAACTGCTGCGTGCCGGTGCGGTGCTGCCGCCGGGCACCACGGGGGGCGGCGACCGGGCCGTGCCCGTGTTCACCCGGGCCTACCGGCATCCGGCGTTGGAGGGCCGGACCGTGGTGCGCCTGATCGCCGAGGACCGGACCGAGGGCCCCGGCACGGGCTTCCTCGGACTCGTACCCGAGGGCGAGCCGGTG
This sequence comes from Streptomyces sp. NPDC017225, assembly GCF_044331465.1. NCBI lineage: Bacteria > Bacillati > Actinomycetota > Actinomycetes > Kitasatosporales > Streptomycetaceae > Streptomyces > Streptomyces sp. NPDC017225. The sequence continues at coordinate 225,776 of NZ_JBIRNE010000007.1, forward strand.
CAGGTCGGTGTCGGGCAGCACAAGGCCATGGGCTTCCCCGAGTGGGTGCTGGTCCGGCACCCCTCGGACGGCCACCTGGCGATGTCCCTCGTCGAGGAGATGGACAAGGTCGCGCGGATGGTGAGATCCCGGGCGAAGAAGGCACGCGCCACCTACGAGTCGATCGGCGAACGGCTCGCCGGATCCGTACCGCACTTCCTGCCGACCTTCTACGAGCAGGCCGGCCGGGTGTTCCTGGGCGCCGACCAGACGGCGTACGCGTCCCAGATGTTCGTCAACGCGCGCAAGGCCGAGACGGCACACGGGCTGCCCTTCGACGAGGCGCGCATGGACGCGGTGTTCCTCGAGTTCGCCCTGGCCGGTGCCGTACCGACGAAGATCCTCTCCAGCTACGCCAAGGGCCTGGCGTCCCGCGTACCGGCCAGGGCGGCCTTCCGGCACCTGCGCGGGCTCTTCGTCCGGCTCGCCGCGCACGGTGTGCCGCCGTCGAGTCCGGGCGCGGCCGACCTGCGCCGGCTGGCGAAGTCGGTCGCGGGCAGGGACGCGCTCGCCGAGGAGATGGCCTACCTCCGCGAGATACTGCCGCTGCCCGGCACGGCCAAGGCACCCACCGGCTGGTGGAAGGCCCACCGGGCCGCCCTGCTCGAACTGTCCCGGCGGGAGCCCGCCGTCCGCGGCACACTGCTGGGGCAGCTGCCCACGGAGTGGGAGCGGGACGAACTGCCCCAGTGGCTGGACCTGCTGGAGAAGTCCGGGGCCGTCGCCGGGTTGTGCGACGCCGCACTGCCCGCCGAGGAGCGTTCCCCCGACGGCACGGTCGGATGGACCCGCAGATTCCTGGCCCTGTGCGACACCGACAGGCAGCACACCGCGCCGCCGGAACTGTATCCGCTGGTCGACCGCATGGCCGACGTGCTGCGTGCCGAACTCCGGGCCCACGGGGACGCCCTGCAGCCCCCCGGCGGCGACGTGGACCTGCTCGATCAGCTTCTGGCCCTGGACATACCGGTGGCGGACCCCGGTGACGAGCGGTGGCTCAACCTGCACACCTGGGCGGTCCGCGAGCACCGGCGGGACCTCCTCGCGCTGGCGGCCGACGCCCGCTTCCATCCGGCGTTCCGGTACAGCTGCCCCGACTCGGTCTTCGGCAACAGCGAGCAGGCCGTCGTCAACCTGGCCAGGTCCCCCGGCGGGCGACCCATGCTCGCCACCTGGGTCGAGGAGATCAGCCGGAAGTACCTCACCAGCGAACTGGCCGAGCTCTCCGGCTTCTCCGGGGCTCTGCACACACTGTCCTGGCTGCCGGGAGAGGTGCTGGCCGTCGCCGCCGACGAGGTGCGGGAAGCCCTGGCCACCGGCGTCGCGCCCGCACTGGCCCGCACCCTGCGCACCGGCGTCCTCGACGAACTGGGCTGGCCCGCCTGGGAGCAGGCCCTGCGGTCCGCCGCGTCTCACGACGAGAAGCCGCGCATCAGGGTCACCGACAGCTGGCCGTACCTCATCGTGCTGTCGGGGCCGGAGGTCCGGGTGATCGGGGCGGAAGGCACGGTGCTCGCGTGTGAGCCGCGCCTCCCGGACGGCCAGGACCGGCCCTGGACGGTCTGCTACCAGTACGTCGACGGCGCGTTGTTCGTCTACTGGCGCCCGACCGGCGGGGGCGACTGGGACGGATACTGGCACGACGGCACCACTGCCTCGCCCCGCGTGACGGTCGAGGGCTCCACCTACTCCTCCCACCCCTGCGACGTGAACGGGGAGCACGGCGTCAACGGGGGCTTCTCTCCCGTGTCCCTGCCCCTGCCCGGTGGCGGCCGCACCAGCGGCCGCGGGGTGCTGCGCCGGGGGGACGCCTTCGTACCGGACATGCGGCTGGTCGTCGGCGACGGCGTCTCGTACTGGGTGTGGGCCAGGGAGAGGACCGAGGACGGGCGGTACGGCTGGCGGGAGTACGACCCGGTCGGCGACACGGTGGGCCAGGCCGGAGCACCGGACTGGTTCGACGACGCCCTGCGTACCGCGCCGAAGGGCAGCCACCTCGACACCGCCTGGCTGCGGCCCGCCTTCTTGGCCGCGCCCGGCCCGATGTGTGCCCCGGTGGACGGCGTGCTCGGCTGGCGTGTGGTCACTCGGCCCGACGGTTCGAAGCAGGGCGAGGACCTGTCCGGACGCTCGGTCGTCGTGCCGCCCGGAGCGAGGTGGAGCCCCGACCACGCACTGCTGTTCCCCGGCGCCGACCGGCCGGTGGCCGTGACCCGGAAGGGACGCGACATCGAACTGCGCGACCCGCGTGGATCGGTGCTCGCCGCCCTCTCGGGCCACCGGGCCGGCGCCTTCAGCGCGGGCACCGCCCTGCTCCCGCCGGTTCGCTACTGGCACCTGCTCCAGCCCCGCGACCCGCAGGGGTCCCTGGCCCTTCGCCGGATCGGCGAGGACACCGCGGCGGCGTTCCTGGAGGCTGCCGTGGCGCAGGCACCCGGGGACGAGACGGAGGACCCGGAGGTGGTGCCCGCTCTGATCCGGAAGCTGCTGCCGCAGGTCGGCCACGAGGCACTGCGCGCGGGCATCACCGGAGTGGTGCGGTTCGCCGCCGAGCAGCAGCGCGTCCTGGACGCGGCGCGCGCCCGGCTCGACCTGGAGATCGAGGGTGCCACCCCCGAGAAGCCACGCCCCGCGCCCGGAGACCGCCTGCTCGCCTCGGCGCTGAACGGCGTCGGCCTGACCAAGCGCGACGCACGCGGGTACTACGACTGGCAGCACAGCATCTTCGAGCTGCCGCACCTGCTCTCCCGGTCCATGAAGGGCCTGGCCGAGCCGGCCGCCGCGGGCACCGCGCACCTGTCCCTGCCCAAGCGGGAACCGCTGGAGTACCTGAACGCGCTGGCCCTGCCCGACCTGCCCGCCGTACTGGCACTGCGGGCCGCCTCGGAGTCCACCGTGGAGGAACACCGGCGGGCGCTGGACGACTTCCTCGAGGAACTGGACGCGCGGGAGCTGACGGAGCTGGACCCCCGCCACTGGCGCCGCGTCCGGCTGTGTCTGGAGACCAGACTCTTCGAGGGGCCCGACGCCGTGCGGGGCTACACGGACGAGACCGTCCTCGACCTGGGCGCGGGCGCGTTCCTCGTCTTCCCCGACGACTGGTACCGGTTCGTCCACCAGTACGGCCACCACGAGATCAGGGGCCGGCACTACGGCGCGATCCACCACGACCCGTCCGGCCGGTTCGAGACACCCGCCCCCTACACACCGGACACACCGGTCGGTGAGGAACCGTTCGTCCCGGAGCCGACGCGGGCACCCGGCTGGGTCGCCGCCTTCCGGGCCGAGCTCGCCGAGCGCGGCCCCGCGCCGTGGCGCCCCGAGGCCGCCGAGGAGTTCGCCCGGCTCACGGGTCTCACCCCGACCACGGCCCGGCTGGTGCTCGCCGGTATGCCGCAGATCGACGACAAGCGCGTGGCCGTGCCCCCCGCGACCCTGAAGGTGATCGGTGTGAAGTCGGCCGACGCCCGCGTGGCCAAGGAGGAGTTGAGGTCCCTCGACATCGGCGCCCTGCGGGCCGTCGTGGCGGCGCTGCTGCCCACCGAGCCGTTCCGGCTGTGGACGGACGGCCCCGACGTGGCCGCGGCGGCCGAGGTCTGGAACGAGCGGCTGGGCCGGCGCGTCCCCGTCCCCGAGGACGTACTCCACGACGCCGTCCGCGCCGTGGAGTCACCGGGCTGGGCACCGGGCGAGGCGCTGCGCGGCTTCCTCGACGTACGCGCCGAACCACGGTTGAGCAGGGACCTGACCTGGAGGGCAGGCAACTACCGTCCCGAATCCGCCGAGGACACGGCCGGTTTCGACGAGCACGCCCTGCGGACAGCGGTGCCCCTGGCCGCGTGGCTGGCCCACCGCCTCCCGTCCGGCGACCCGGTCCGTGCCGTGCTGCCCTCGGTGCTGACCGCGATACGCGACCGGCTGGCTCATCCGGGACTGCTGCTCGCACTCGGCGGGAGCATCGACCTGGAGGCGTACCGTCTGGCCGCCGGCGACCCCACCGAGACCGGTGACGGCTTCGAACGCCACGGCGCGGTCGTGCTGGGCGTCGCGAGCTCCATGCCCTACGCCGCCCTGCGGACCGCCCTGCTCGACCCGGCCGGGAACGACCCCCACATGGCGGCGCTGTTCCCCGGCCAACGGCCGAACGTCGTCGAGAGGGCCCTGCGCCTGGTCCACGACCGGTCCTTCGCCGAGCTGCTCGCCGACCCCGGTGACCCGGTGGCGGGCGAGCGCGACGCGGACGGGCTGTGGTGGCCGCAGGACCCCGCCCGGTCCGTGCCCGACCTGGTCGCGGAGGTGGCCGAGCGCTACGGCGTCGGCGAGGACGCCGCCGTCCTCTACCTGATGCTGCTCGCCATGCCGGACCCCACCGACCGCAACACCGCGCGCTGGAGCGGCTGGGGGAAGCAGCGCGGCGGAACGGCCCGGCTCCGCGCCGCCCGCGCGGAACTCGCGGCCACCGACCTCGTGGTCGAGGGCAACCGCTCCAAGGCCGGACGTTCGCTGTTCCTGCCCGGCGGCTGGACCCAGTTCGCCATTCCGCACCTGCCGCTGGAGCGGTGGAAGCTGCCGATGTACGACCTGCTCGACGGTGAGAGCCCCGTACTGGGTGTCGTCGTACCCACCCGGCCCGTCGCCGGTCTGTACCGCGAGGCCTGGCAGCGGGTCCTGGGCGGGGACGGACCGCAGCTGGAGGCACTGGAGGTGCCGCGACCGCGCAAGCGCCGTCGCTGAGTTCCGTCAGTCGCCGAGTTCCGCCACGAGAGGGGACGGTCGCCGCGCGCGGCCGTCCCCCGCCGAACCACTCACTGGGACCCCTGACCGCATGACCGCGAGAGAAGAAGCGGCCGCCCGGGTGGCCGAGCCGGCGACCCGCACCCGGCCCTACCTGATCGGCGTACGGCACCACAGTCCCGCACTCGCCGTCGCCGTACCCCGGCTCCTGGACGCCGCGGCGGCCGAGGTCGTCTGCGTCGAACTGCCGGCCGACTTCCAGCCCTGGCTGCCGTACCTCTCCGACCCGCGCACCACCGCGCCGGTCGCACTGACCGGCGCGTACGAGGACGGACGGCTGCGCTCGTACCCCCTCGCCGACTTCTCCCCCGAACTGGCGGCGATCCGCTGGGCACGGGAGCGGGGCGCGGAGGTGATCTGTGCCGATCTCCCCCTCACCGCCCCACAGTGGCCGGCCGGGGCCGACGCCTGCGCGAGGCCGGCCGGGCCGGACGAGGACGACCTGTGGGACCGCACCGTGGAGTCGTCGGCCCCGGGCAGCACGCCCGAGGCCGTACGCCGTGCCGCCCTGGCCGTCGGCCGGGTGCTGCGCCGGGACCGGCAGGCGCACGGCGGTGTCGCTGCCGTCGACCTGGCCCGCGAGGCACACATGCGCCGCGCCGCCGTCGCCGCGGCGAAGGGGCGCCGGGTCGCGGCGGTGATCGGCGCCTTCCACGTCCCCGGCCTGACCGGCGAAGAGGAACACCCGCGGGCGACGGCGCCTGCCGACGGCCTCCCCGCCGGCCGCGCGGTCGTCACGTCGCTCGTGCCGTACGCCTTCGCCCTGCTGGACCCCCGCTCCGGTTATCCGGCCGGCGTCCGCGACCCGCGCTGGCGGCAGGCCGTGCTCGACGCCGGTGGCGATCCCGGCCGGATACGCGACGCCGCCGCGCGCGTCATCACCGAACTCTGCCGGGAGATCCGCGCGTCCGGGCACACCGCGGGAACCGGCGAGGCGATCGAGACCCTGCGGCTGGCCTGCGACCTGGGCGCCCTGCGCGGCCTGCCCGCCCCCGGCCGAAGTGAACTGCTGGAAGCGGTGACGTCCGTACTGGGCCGGGGCGAACCGCTCGGCCGGGTCCTGGAACCGGTACTCGTCGGCACGGAGCGCGGCCGTCTCGCCCCCGGCACTCCTCGTTGCGGACTCGGCCCCTGGGTGGAGGCGGAGCTCGCCTCGCTGCGGATGCCCTGCCCGGGCAGCCCCGCCCGCCGTGAACTCCGGCTCCAGCCGCTCCGCTCCGCACTCGACGCCCGGCGCGAGATCCTGCTCCAGCGCCTGGGGGAGTGCGGGGTGGGCTACGCCGAGCCTGCCGAGGTGTCCGCCACGGGGGACGGGAGCGCCCTCACCACCCGCTGGCGGGCGGCCTGGACCCCGGCGGTCGTCGCCCGGCTCGAACTGGTGGGAGTCAGAGGCGTCACCGCCGCGCAGGCGGCCGACGGCACTCTCCGGGAGAACCACCGTCGTGCGTCGCGGGCCGCCGGCGGAGCCACCCCGGCCCAGGTCATCGGCGTCCTGGGCGCCGCGGCCAGGTGCGCGCTGCCCGTCCTGGTCGGCGACTGCCTCACCGAGGCCGCGCGGTCACTGCCCGCCGCGGCCACACTGCCCGAACTGCTGCATGCCCTGGACCTGCTGGACTCCATATGGCGCGGACACCTGCCCGGCACCACCGAGCGGATACGCGTGCGGGCGGCCGGAGTCTCCGAGACCGTGCTGGAGGCCGCCGTGCGGGCCCTGCCGGGGCTGGCGGGCAGCGACGAGGAAGAGGACGCTCTCGCGATCGTCACCCTGGCCGTCCGAAGCGGCGAGGAACGCCTCGGCCTGCGGCTGGACGGCGAGTTGTACCGGCTCTCCACCGCGGGGTCCGGGCTGGTCCAGGGGGCGTCCCTCGCCGCCCGGGTGCTGCTCGGCCTGGACGGCTCGGACCTGCTCGGCCGAAGGCTCGCCGGGTGGGTCGACACGGCCACGGGAGCGGACACCCGGCGCCGGCTGGAGCGCCGGCTCACGGGGGTGCTCATCGGCGCCGGTCCGCTGATGGAGTACGTACCCACCGCCCTCGAGCCGCTGTTCGAGCGCGTCGAGACCATCGGCGACCGCGACTTCCTCGACCGGCTCCCCGCACTGCGCGGCGGCTTCCGGGCGCTGACCCGGGCCGGCCGGGGCCGGCTGCTCGCGGCCGTGACCGACCGCCTGGGCCACCGGCCCGGCCTGCGGCTCCCGGCCTCCGCCGAGCTGGTCGGACGCGGGGCCGAGGCCGACCACGAGGGACTCGCCGCACTGCGGGCGGTGGGCCTGGACGGGCTGGTGAGCCCTTCGGCGCCGGCGCGCACGGACACCGGCGCCCCTTCCTCGCCGCACACGGAGGACCCGGCCCCGGACCGGCCGGCGCCCGGGGCCGCACGGATCCGCCCCGCAGACCGCTGGCGGCTGCTGCTGGGCCGCGACACGGCGAAGCTGCCCCCGGGCCTCGTGCCGTACGCCTGGGCCCTCGACGAGCTGTTCGGGACGGACGGCCAGGAAGGCCAGGACGGCCAGGGCGGGACGGAAGACGGGGAGGGCGCGGGCGGCGGTGACCAGGACGGCGGCGCGCAGGGCGGCGATCGGGCGGCCCCGGCCGACGGCCGTACCGACGGCCGGCGCGCCGACGGCGGGCGCACCGGTGGCCGGGGACCGGGCTTTCCCAGTGCCCGGCACTGGGCCGAGCGACTCGAGGCGCTCTTCGGCGCGGACGTCCGGGAGGAAGTCCTGGGACGCGCCGTGGAGAGCGGCCGTACGGACGTCATCGCCCACCTCGACCCCGCCTCGGTACGTCCCTCCGTGGAACTGCTGTCCGCCGTGCTGTCGCTCGCCAGGGGGATGCCCGAACAGCGGATGGCGAGCCTCAGGCCGCTCGTCAGACGGCTGATCGACGACCTCACCCGGGAACTCGCCACCCGGCTGCGTCCCACGCTGACCGGCCTCACCTCGCCGCGCCCCACCCGGCGCCCCGGCGGCCGGCTGGACCTGCCCCGCACGCTGCGGGCCAACCTCACCCACACCCGCCGTCTGGAGGACGGCAGCGTCGAGGTCATCCCCGAACGGCCGGTCTTCACCACCCGCACCGCACGGGAGAACGACTGGCGGCTGATCCTCGTCGTCGACGTCTCCGCGTCCATGGAGTCCTCGGTCGTCTGGTCGGCGATCACCGCCGCCGTACTGGGCGGCGCGCCCATGCTCTCCACCCACTTCCTCGCCTTCGGCACACAGGTGGTCGACCTCACCGACCGGGTCGCCGACCCGCTCTCCCTGCTGCTGGAGGTGAGGGTCGGCGGCGGCACGCACATCGCGGCCGGGGTCGCGCACGCCCGCACGCTGGTGCGGGTGCCGAACCGCACGCTGATGGTGGTCGTCAGCGACTTCGAGGAGGGAGCCGCGATCGACGGGCTGCTGGCCGAGGTCCGGGCCGTGGTCTTCGCCGGTGTCCAGGTGCTGGGCTGCGCCGCCCTGGACGGCGGCGGGGTGCCCCGCTACTCGGTGCCGGTCACCCGGCAACTCGTCGCGGCCGGCATGCCGGTGGCCGCGCTCAGCCCTCTCTCGCTGGCCCGCTGGGTGGGCGAGCGCGTCCGTGGAGCGACCCGATGACCCCTGCCCGTCCGGACCTCCCACTCCCACCGGTCGTGCCGGAGGTCTTCGCCGCCGCGGCTGAGAGTCTGACCACGCGGCTGCGCGGCAGACTCGACGCGGCGGTCGAGGCCCTGGCCACCGCGCACGTCACCACCGGGGACGGGACGTTCGGCGTCCGCTGCGGCGACGATGTCACGGTGACACTGGCGCCGGGTCCGTCCGGCGCGGTCACCGACGCCGGACAGGCCCGCTGCACCTGCCTCCTGGCACCGCGCTGCCTGCACCGGACGGCGGTCCTGGGCGCCTGCCCGGTCGCGGACGCGGAACCCGCCCCGCCCGCCGGATCCGCCCCCTCGGCGTCCACCCGGTCCACGGCCGCGGCAGCACCGCCGGCTCCCGACCGTCCGACCGCCCCGGCGGGCAGCCCGGAGGGCCGGGCCGACCAGGTCCGTGCCGCGGCCGGACTGTGGGCGGCGGGGGCGACCGTGCTCTCCGCCGGAACGGCCGGTGCGGGAGCGGTCGTCCAGGCCGAGCTGCTCCGCGCCGCCCACACGGCCCGGCTGGCGGGCCTGCACCGCGCGGAGACCGCCGCCCTGGGTGTGGTGCGCCACCTGCGGGACGCGCGGGACCCGGACCGTTCCCACAGCCTCGCCGAGCTGGTCGCCGCCCTGCGTGAACTCCTCCTGGTCACCCATCGGGTGAAGGACGGCGACCCCGACCCGGCACTCGTCGGTTCGGTCCGCCGCAACCACCGACCCGACGGACCGCTGCGGCTCTACGGCGTCTGCCGCGAACCGGTGATCGGGCCGGACGGCCTCGGCGGAGTGGTCACCCACCTGGTGGCCGACGACGGCCGCTGGTACACGCTCCGCGACGTCGAGCCGGGCGGTCCGGCCCGGGCCCGCCGAGCCGGTACCGCCCATGTCGCCATCCGGTCCTTCCTGAGCGACCACTTCCGGGTGTCCCGCGGTGGCCTGATCCTCACGGGTGCCGCCGTCTCCCCGGACGGGCGCCTCCTGCGGGAAAAGGGGGTCCGTGCCACCTTCGCCGCCGGACGCCCCTGGGCCGCCGCGGACCCGGCGGCGGTCGCCGCCGGCCCGGTCACCGGGTCCGCCACCGGCCGGCCCCCGGCGGCCTTCGCGGGTGGCCCCGAGGAAACCGGGCACGCCGGGCCCCTGACCGGCTGCGACGTGGAGATCCTCGCGGCCGACGGCGAGGAACTCCTCGTCCGGGTACTGCCGGGGCGAAGTGGTGACCCGTCCCCGGCAGGACGGCCCGCCTCCGGTCCGCCGGTCCGGCTGGCCCCCGCCCACCGTCATCCCGGTCTCGCCCACACCGCCAACCTGCGGAGGCTCGGCGCGGGGCCGGGGCTGCGGATCCGGGTCCTGGGACGCGTCGACCCCGACCGGGTCACCACCCTGCGCCCGCTGGCCGTAGGCGCGATACCCGGTAGCGAGGCCACCCTGCGTCTCCCGGACGCCTGGCAGGGCCGTGCCGACCTCGGCTACGACCACCTGGAAAGCGACCACTTCCCCCCGGATTTCCCGCCACCGTCCGCGCCCTCCGGTACTCCCGCGCCGGCCACCGCCGCCGACTCGCCGCTCCGGCGCCTTCGGCGTCTGGTCGAGCTGGCCGTCGCGGGTGGACGCCGGGCCGCGGCCGAATCCGCGCGTGACGACGATCGCCACGGCCACGTGCTCGCGCTGCGCCGCGGCGGATTCGTCACCGGTGCCGAACTGGCCGCCGCGCTCGGCACGGTGGCCGCCCGGCGCACCCGTGACGCGTTCGGCCGCCTCGACGAAGCCGGCCGGGACCGGTACCCGGCCCAGTGGCTCGCCACCGCCGTCTACCTCGCCGGAGCGGAGGCCGCCCTGCGCGACGCGAGCTGGCGCGGATGAGTCCGGCGGCGGGGCCGGCGGGATTCGAACCCGCGGACAGGGAGGGGCAGGGCCCGCCCGGTTCCCGTCAGTCGACGTGTACGGGGCCTCGTACACGTCGATCGCGATGGGCCGCTCTGCCACGGCCCCGCAGCCTGCGGGCAGCGCGCGCTCCCGCTCCGGTCAGCGTAGGGCCGCCGGTCCGTCCGGGCGACGTGTTTTCGTGCCGCCCGCTCTCCGCGCGCCTTCCTCCCTCCCGTGTACCGGCGACTTTCACCAGGGCGCCACCGGGCCCTTCCCTGACGTTCGCCGCTCCTGAAACACTCCTTCCGCGCACGTTCCGTCATCATCCGGCGCCCCCCCCCGGCCGGATGGCCCCCCAAGGCGAGAGGCTCCTCATCCATGCCCGAGGTCAATCGTCGTCGCTTTCTCCGACTCGCGGGCGCGACAACGGCGTTCGGCGCGCTGTCGGCGAGTATCGAGCGGGCCGCCGCGCTCCCGGCGAACCATCGCTCGGGGACCATCGAGGACGTCGAGCACATCGTCGTCCTGATGCAGGAGAACCGTTCGTTCGACCACTACTTCGGCAGCCTGCGCGGCGTCCGCGGCTTCGGCGACCCGCATCCGGTGACCCTGGACACCGGCAGGTCGGTGTGGCACCAGACCAAGGCCGACGGCACGGAGGTGCTGCCCTTCCGCCCCGAGGCCGACGATCTCGGCATGCGGTTCCTGGAGGGGCTGCCGCACGGCTGGGCCGACGGCCAGGACGCGTACCACAACGGCAAGTACGACCGCTGGCTGCCCGCCAAGGGCACCACCACCATGGCGTACCTGACCCGCGAGGACATCCCCTTCCACTACGCCCTCGCCGACACCTTCACCGTCTGCGACGCCTACCACTGCTCCTTCATCGGCTCCACCGACCCCAACCGCTACTACCTGTGGTCGGGGCACACGGGCAACGACGGCAGGGGCGGCGGCCCGGTCCTCGGCAACGACGAGCTCGGCTACGACTGGACGACGTACCCCGAGCGGCTGGAGGAGGCCGGGATCTCCTGGAAGATCTACCAGGACATCGGCGACGGCCTGGACGCGGCCGGCCACTGGGGCTGGATCGACGACGCCTACCGCGGCAACTACGGCGACAACTCCCTGCTGTACTTCAACAAGTACCGCGACGCCCGGCCCGGTGAGCCCTGGTACGACAAGGCCCGCACCGGCACCGACGCCAGGAACGGCGACGGCTACTTCGACCGGCTCCGCGCCGACGTCCAGGCCGGCCGGCTGCCGCAGATCTCCTGGATGGCCGCTCCGGAGGCCTTCTCCGAGCACTCCAACTGGCCCTCGAACTACGGCGCCTGGTACATCTCCCAGGTGCTGGACGCGCTCACGTCCAATCCGGCGGTGTGGGCGAAGACGGCCCTGTTCATCACGTACGACGAGAACGACGGCTTCTTCGACCACGTGGTGCCGCCGCTGCCGCCGAAGTCCGCGGCGCGGGGCCTGTCCACCGTCGACGTCTCCCTGGACGTGTTCGAGGGCAGTGGGACCCACCGCGAGGGCCTGTACGGGCTCGGTCCACGCGTGCCCATGCTGGTCGTCTCCCCCTGGAGCAAGGGCGGCTTCGTCTGCTCGGAGACCTTCGACCACACCTCGGTCATCCGGTTCATGGAGCGCCGCTTCGGCGTGCGCGAGCCGGGCATCTCGCCGTGGCGGCGCGCCGTCTGCGGTGACCTGACCTCCGCCTTCGACTTCTCCCGCGAGGACAGCCGGCCGGCCCGTCTGCCGGACACCGACGCCTACGAGCCGCCGGACCGCGAACGCCACCCGGACTACCGTCCGACACCGCCCGCGGACCCGTACATGCCCCGGCAGGAACGCGGCACGCGCCCCGCCCGCCCACTGCGGTACGCCCCGCGGGTGGACGGTGCCGTGGACGCGGCGGGAGGGAGGCTCACGCTCACGTTCGCCTCCGGCGCCGGGGCCGGTGCCGCCTTCCTCGTCACCTCCGGCAACCGCGCCGACGGCCCCTGGACGTACACCACCGAGGCCGGCAAGAGCACCGCGGACACCTGGAACCTCGCCTACTCGGACGGCTCGTACGACCTGACCGTGCACGGCCCCAACGGCTTCCTGCGCGTCTTCCGGGGTCCCGACAAGGCGGCCGGACCCGAGGTCACCGCCCGGCACGCCGGTGACGACGTCCGGCTGACGCTCACCAACACCGGGACCGGGGCGGCCCGTCTCCGGGTCGCGAACGCCTACGGCGGGCGGAGCAGGACGTTCACCGTGCGCCCGGGGGCCACCGTGCGTCACACCGTCGACCTCGCGGGGAGCCGGCGCTGGTACGACCTGACCGTCACCTCCGAGGCCGACCCCGCGTTCCTGCGGCGCCTCGCCGGACACGTGGAGAACGGGCGGCCGGGGGTGAGCGACCCGGCGATCGTCACGGACTGACGGTCACCGGCAGGACGCCCTACAGCCGCGTGAGGCGCCCCGGCCCCGGCTGCCGGGGCACCAGCACCGGCCCCACCCGCGCGGGACCGACCTGGTCCCGCTCCACCTGCGCCGGTCCGGCGGCGGCCCGGCCCACCGGTTCCCCCGCCGTCAAAGTCGCCGCCGGCTCCGGTACGGCGGCCGGTGAACCGGCGTCGTCGGGCCGCCGGGGTGCCGCCCGGCTCAGCTGGACCACGCCCCAGGCGGCCAGCGCCGCACCGGCCAGCGCGAGCAGCACGCCGGCCGGGCCGCCCCGCAGTCGCTCACCGAGCAGGGACAGCCCGATCACGGCGGCGGCCACCGGGTTGGCCAGGGTCACCACCGCCAGCGGGGCGCCCAGGCCGCCCCGGTACGCCGTCTGCGAAAGCAGCAGCCCGCCCGCCGCGAAGACCGCCACCAGCGCCGCCACCCCGATCACCTGCGCGCTGAGCAGCGGGCCCGAGCGGTCGGTGACGGCGACCGTGACGGTCTGCGTGAGCGCCGAGGCGACCCCGGAGGCGATGCCCGAGGCCGAGGCGTGCCGCAGTCCGGGCCGGGCACCGGGCCACGACAGCATGCCGATCAGCGCGGCCGTCGCACCGGAGACCGCCAGCGCCTCGGACACGCTCAGTACGTCGTCGGGCGCGGGACCGGACGCGGTGAGCAGCAGCGCGCCCAGCCCCAGCAGGGTCAGTCCGGTGCCCCGCCACTCGACCGCGCTCACCCGCCGGCCCGCCAGTCGCGCCCCCAGCGGCACCGCCGCGACCAGGGTGAGCGCACCGAGCGGCTGGACCACGGTGAGCGGACCGTACTTCAGGGCCACCACGTGCAGCAGCGCGGCCGAGGCGTTGAGCGCGACCGACCACCACCAGGCGCCGGACGCCAGCAGCCGCAGCGCGCCCGTGCCGGGGTCGCGGGAGGCCAGCCGTTCCTGGGCGACTGCCGCGGCGGCGTAGGCGCAGGCGGAGACCAGGGACAGCAGGACGGCGATCAGGGCCGCGCTCATCGGCCCGCCCCCACCGGCTCGTGCCGGTCCGCGGCCGTCCGGCGACGGAACTCGGACCGGCGGTGGGGCACGGCGCACCGCGGCCGGCGCGCCGGACGGATCACCGCGAGGGCGAGGCCGATCAGGGCCGCCGCCACGAGCACGTCGAGCCAGTAGTGGTTCGCGGTGCCCACGATCACCAGCAGCGTCAGCAGCGGATGCAGCAGCCACAGCCACCGCAGGCGCGACCGCGTCGCGACGATCAGGCCGATCGCCAGCATCAGGGCCCAGCCGAAGTGCAGCGAGGGCATCGCCGCGAACTGGTTCGACAACTGGTCGGTGCTCGGCGGGCCGTACACCGAGGGACCGAAGACCCGGGCGGTGTCGATCAGCCCGGTGGCGCCCAGCATGCGGGGCGGGGCGAGTGGGAAGAGGAGGTGCACCATCAGCGCGGCACCGGTCACGGCGGCCAGCACCCGGCGGGCCCAGACGTAGTGTCCGGGCCGTCGCAGGTAGAGCCAGACCAGGAAGGCCGCGGTGGCCGGGAAGTGGACGGCGGCGTAGTAGGTGTTCGCCGCGTGTATCAGGGTGTCGCCGTGCAGGAGCAGGGACTGCACCGTGCCCTCGTCCGGCAGCCGGAGGGCGCGTTCCCAGTCCCACACCCGGTGGGCGTTGCGGAAGGCCTCGGCGGTGTGGCCGGTCGCCAGCCCCCGGCCGAGCTTGTACACGAGGAAGAGCCCGGCCACGAGCAGGAGCTCACGGACGAGCGCCGGGCGCGCGTGCGCGTCCTGCCCTGCTTGCGCAGGCTCGGTGCGGGCGTTCATCCCCCGGCCCTTTCGCTGACGGTGGTGCTTGTGGCTCACGGGTACGGGGGCATGTGAGGGTTCTCATCGATACGACCTCGTTCCGATACGCCAGTGTACCGATACGCTGGTGTACCGGTACACTCGTGTATCGATAGACATGCGACACACTGTCGTACGGGCCGCTCGAGGCAGCCACCAGTGCCGCTGGAGCGGAAGAGGAGAGCAGATGACGCCGCAGGCCGCGGACGGACCGGAACCGGTCGGCACCTCGCGCCGCTCCAAGCTCACGCCGGAGCGTGAGCAGGAATTCTTCGACGCCGTGCTCGAACAGGTCCGGACCTGCGGCTACGACGCCGTCACCATGGACGGCATCGCGGCCAGTACCCGGTGCAGCAAGTCCACGCTCTACCGGCAGTGGAAGACCAAGCCGCAGTTCGTGGCCGCGGCGCTGCGCTCGAACCGCCGAGTGCGCTTCGTCGGCATCGACACCGGGTCGCTGGCCGAGGACCTGCGCCAGGCGGCCCGGGCCGCGGGCGAGGGAGCGGGCAAGGACACCGGGCTGCTCCAGGCGCTCGGCCACGCGGTCATGCAGGACCCGGAACTCCAGTGCGCGCTGCGCGAGGCGCTCGTCGAGCCGGAGATCGCGGCGCTGAGGGAGATCCTCGGGCGGGGCGTCGCACGGGGAGAGATCCCCGCCGGTCATCCGGCCCTGGAGTACGTACCGGCCCAGCTGTTCGGCATGCTGCGGATGCGGCCCGTCGTCGAGGGCGAGCAGGCCGACGCGGCGTACCTCGTCGGGTTCGTGGAGGCCGTCGTGCTGCCGGCGCTCGGCCTCCCCTGAGACCCAGGTCGCCGTCCATGGGATGACTGGACGGTGGCCTGCCCGCGCCGCACCGTGGGGACGGGGGCGGCGCGCACCCCCGGCCGGGTGGGACCCCTCTGAGCGGAAGGGGGCCCACCCGGCCGACTGCTGTCCGGGGCCGGTCAGACGTCCTGTCCGCCGCCGTTGCCGCCTCCGGAGGAGTCGGCCTCGATGCCCTTGGTGATCTCGTCGATCACCGACTGCCGCTCCCCGACGTCGACGCCGAACCGGACGACGACGATGCGCTCGGGATCGGCGGGCGCCGGGAAGGCGAGCGACTCGACGTAGCCGTCGGCGCCCTCGCTGGTGACCGCCTTCCAGCGGACCAGATAGCCCTTCTGTCCGGCGACCGTGACCGCCTTGGACGCCAGTTCCTCGTGCGAGGTGATCCCGCCGTAGGACTCACCGCCGTAGGACTCCTCGGCGTTCGCCTCGATGTCGGCCTTCGCGACCGCCTCGGCGGTGCCGCCCTTCGTGCCCAGCACCACCGCGGGGGCCGAGTAGGCGCCACCCTTGGTACAGGTCGCGGAGGTGTCGCCGGGGCACTCGTAGCTGTCGTCCGACGTCACCGTCGCGCCCACCGACATCTGCTGGCCGGACCAGCCGTCCGGAATGGGCAGGCTGATCCCGCTGACCGGGTCCGTCACCGATCCGCTGTCGATCGTGGGCGGTTCGGACCCGTCCGGGGAGTCGGGCGAGGGCGACTCGCCGCCGCCGGGGCCGCCGAAGGGGTCGGTCTGGCCGCCGGGTCCGCGCCGGTCCGCCTGCGAGGACGTGCCGCCGCCCGGACCGTCGTCGACCAGCACGTACACGCCGACACCGACGCCGGCCAGCACGGCCACGGCGGCGGCCACGGCTATGCCGGTACGCAGCCGGCGCCGCCGCGCGGACGGCGGCTGAACGGGGAGCCCCGGGTAGCCCGGGTGCACGGGGTACGGCGCGGGCACGGTGCCGTACGCGGGCACGGTGTCGTGCGCGGGCGGCTGCGCCGGGGGCTGGGCTGACGGCTGCGCCGGGGGCTCCCACGCGGCGGCCGGTCCCGTGGGGCGGACCTGGTCCGTCCACGCCTTGCCGTCCCACCAGCGTTCGGTGGCGGGACCGTCATTCTTCTGTCCGGGGTCCGGGTACCACCCGGGAGGAGTCGCCTGCGTCATGTGCCCACCGTATGAGGCGTCGGTGAAAGCGGGATGAGAGGCCCGGTGCCGGCCCGCCCGGGGCCACCCGCCGGTCCGACCGTGGGCCCGCCCGGAGACCGTCCGCCGGTCCGCCGTACGGCTCGCCGGTCCGGTGCCGTTCACGGCGGGTTGACGGCCGTCACCCGGTACCGTCGCTGATGACGGGCTTGGCGCGTCGTCCGCGCTTTACCGCATGTCACCCGTCACGGCAACTGCTGCCCCGACACCCCCCACTTGCGCGATCGGACGGCTAGGCTCAGGGTCGGTACGTCATTCGGGCGACTCGGGGAGGTAGCGGGATGACGGAGGTACGGCGGACGGGCGCCGCCTCGGCCTTCCTGTGGGAGCGTGACGAGGAAGTCGCCACCCTCACACGGGCGATCGACACCCTGTGCGCGGACCGCTCGTCCTCCGGAAGCCTCCTGGAGGCCCGGGGCGAGGCCGGACTCGGCAAGACCGCGCTGCTCGCCGAGGCCCGACGGATCGCCGAGGCCCGGGGCTGCACCGTCTGGTCGGCGCGCGGCGGCGAGACACTCAGGTCCGTCCCCTTCAACGTGGTACGCCAACTGCTCCAGCCCGCGCTCGTGTCCATGCTCCCGGAGGAGGCGCGCGAGTACCTCGGCGACTGGTACGACATCGCGGGCCCCGCCCTCGGCATCGCGGACCCCGGCGAGCGGCGGGCCGACCCGCAGGGCGTGTGCGACGGCCTGGTCGCCGCCGTACGCCGGCTCGCCCGCCGGGAGTGGCCGCTGGTGCTGCTGATCGACGACGCCCACTGGGCCGACCAGGAGACCCTGCGCTGGCTCGCCGCCTTCGCCGACCGGCTCGACGAGACCTCCGTCCTGGTCGTGATCGCCCGCCGCCCCGGCGACGTCAGCGGCGACAGCGCCCGCCACCTGGACGCGGCCTGTGCCCTGGGACGCCCGCTCGCCCCGCTGAACGCCCTCACCCCCGAAGCGACGGCCGGACTCACCCGCGCCACGCTGGGCGACCACGCCGACGCCGCGTTCTGCCGTGAGGTGTGGGCCGTCACCGGCGGCAACCCCTACGAGACCGTCGAACTCCTCGCCAGGACCCAGGACAGCGAACTGGAACCGGTCGAGGCCCAGGCCGCCGAACTGCGCCCCCTGAACCGCTCCGCCCGGGGCGGCGGCCTCGTCGCACGCCTCGAGCAACTCGGCGTCGACTCCACCCGCTTCGCCTGGGCCGCCGCCATCCTCGGCAGCGGCATCACCGTCGACATGGTGGCCAGGCTCGCCACCCTCGACCACGACGACGCCGCCCGCTGCGCCGAACTGCTGCGCAACGCCCGCATCCTCGCCGCGACCGACCCCGCCGCCGGCCAACCGGACGCGGGCGACCTGGAGTTCGTCCACCCGCTGATCGCCACCGCCGTCTACAACTCCATCCCCGGCGCGCTGCGCACGGCGATGCACGGAATAGCGGCCCAACTGCTCGCCGACTCCCGGCTCGGTGCCGCGGCAGCCTCCCGCCACCTGCTCCAGGTGTATCCCGACGACGACCCGGAAGTCGTCGAACAGCTGCGCGAAGCCGCCCGCGAGCACCTCGCCGTCGGCGCTCCGGACGCGGCCCGCCGCTGCCTCGAACGCGCCCTGGAGGAACCGCCGTTGCCCGACCGGCACGCGCGTGTGCTCTACGAACTGGGCTGCGCGACCCTGCTCACCGCGCCCGCCACCACCATCGGTCATCTGCGCACCGCCCTCGCCATGCCCGGCCTCGACGGCGAACAGCGCTTCAACGCCGTCTTCCGGCTCTCCGAGGCCCTGGTCCACAACAACCAGCTGGAGGAGGCCGTCCGTACCGTCGAGGCGGAGGCCGCCCGCAACCCGGACCCGTCCGCCCGGCTGCGCATGCAGGCCGTCCAGTACATGTGGGAGGGCATCCACCCCGGTGAGACGACCTCGCCCGGCCGTTCCGCGCGCCTCGCCGAACTCGCCGGGACCTGCACCGGCCGGGACAACACCGAGCGCGCCCTGCTCATCCTGCGCGGCTTCGACGCCATGACCCGAGGTGAGAACGCCGAGGAGGTCGTCGAGCTGTGCGACCGCACCCTCGTCAACGGCCGCCTCCCCTCCGGGCTGGGCTGGACCGACAACGAGTGGGGCCTGGAACTGCCCATGATGCTCGCCAACTGCTACGCCTACACCGACCGCCTCGACCGCGCCGAGGCACTGTTCACCGAGGCCCTGCGCGCCTACGAGACCGCCGGCTGGAGCGGCGGCCACCTCGCCCTCGCGCACGCCTACGTCGGGCTCGGCCATCGCAGGCGGGGCCGACTCAAGGAGGCCGAGGCGACCCTGCGCGAATCACTGCGCATCGCGGAGCGCGTCGGCCGCGGCCTGCCGCTGTACTGGTCCGCGGTCTGCAACCTGATCGACATCCTGCTGGCCCGCGGCCACGTCGAGGAGGCCCGGTCGGTCGCCGACCGGTACGGATTCGACCCGCCGTACCCGTCCACGATCGTGCTGCCCGAACCCCGTTCCGTACGCGGGCGGTTGCTGCTCGCCACGGGCCGCACCAAGGAGGGCGTCAACGAACTGGAGGCCGCCGAGAAGTCGGCGGCCGCCCGTGGCCGGCACAACCCGGTGGTGGCCCCCTGGGCGACCGAGCTCGCCCGCGCCCTCGCCACGGAGGACCCCGCCCGCGCCGCCCGACTGGCCTCCGACGCCCGCCGCCAGGCCGAGCGCTTCGGCACGGACACCGCGATAGGGGAGGCTCTGCGCTGCGCCGCCGCGCTGGAGACCGGCCAGCGCGCGGTCCGGCTCGCCGCCCAGGCCGTCGCCTATCTCGAGGCGTCGCCCTGCCAGTACGAGCACGCCGCGGCCCGCGTGGAGTACGGCATCGCCGCCCGCTCGGCGGCCGAGTTGCACCGCGGCCTGGCGCTGGCGGACTCGTGCGGCGCGGACGGGCTGGTGGCGCGGGCCCGCGAGGCACTGGCGACGGGCTCCCCGCGCTGAGGTCAGCCGGCGGCGCCTTCCTCCTCGGTCAGCACCCGCTGGGCCGCCGCGAACGCCGAGTTCGCGGCCGGCACCCCGCAGTACACCGCCGTCTGCAGCAGCACCGCCCCGATCTCGTCCGGCGTCAGCCCGTTGCGCCGCGCCGCCCGTACGTGCATGGCCAGCTCCTCGTAGTGGCCGTGCGCGACCAGCGCCGTCATCGTGATCATGCTGCGCTCGCGGCGCGAGAGGGTCTCGTCGGTCCAGATCTCACCCCAGGCGTAGCGCGAGATGAAGTCCTGGAAGCGGGCGGTGAACGGGGTCTGCCGCCCCTGCGCCCGGTCCACGTGCACGTCGCCCAGCACCTCGCGCCGCACCGCCATGCCCCGCCCGGCACCGCCGTCGAAGTGCGCCCGCAGAGCGGTCAGCACCGCCTCGGGACGCTCCGCCGGAGCCAGGTGCGAGGCCCCCGGCAGCTCGGTCAGCGTCGCACCCGGCACCGCGTCGGCGATCTCCCGCAGATGCGCGGGCGGCGTCGCCGGGTCCTGGCGGCCCGCGATCAGCAGCGTCGGCGCGGTGATGTCACCGAGCCGGTCCCGCAGGTCGAACGCGGCCAGCGCGTCGCAGCAGGCGGCGTACGCCCCCGGATCGGCGTCCCGGTGGTCCCGGACCAGCTCCGGCACGGTGAACCCCGGTGTGAACCACCGGTCGTCCGCGCTCGCCGCGAGCTTCGCCAGCCCCTCGGCTCGCACCGTCGCGGCCCGCTCCTCCCACGCCTTGGCACCGTTGAAGTGCGCCGACGAACAGACGACGGCCAGCGACGACACCCGCTCCGGATGGTGCACCGCCAGATGCAGACCCACCGCGCCGCCCAGCGACACCCCGGCGTAGGCGAACCGCTGAACCCCGAGCGAGTCGGCGAGCGCGAGCACCAGGCCGGCGAGGTCCCCGACGGTGGCGCCCGGACCGATCAGCTCCGCCGCCGAGCCCCCGTGCCCCGGCAGGTCCCACCGGATGACCCGGTGCCCGATGGACAGCTCGGGCGCCACCTTGTCCCACAGCGCGTACGAGGTGCCCAGCGAGGGGCCCAGCAGCAGCGGGGGAGCGGAGGCGGAACCTTCGGTCAGATGGTTGAGCATGGTCAACGTCGCTCCAGAGCACGGTCGGTCAGGGCTCCGGCTGAGCCGGTGTAACGGGCGGGGTCGGTCAGCGAGCCGAGGTCGAGGCCGGCCAACTCCGGTACCTGGCTCAGCAGTTCGCCCAGATCGCGGTCCTCGGCGTACGTCCGCCCGGCCAGCTCGGTGAGCAGCGCCTTGGCGCGGGCCCGCCCGAGCACCGGCGCCAGTTCGGCGGAGAGCCGCTCGGACACGATCAGCCCGTGGGTGAGACCGAGGTGCGCGCGCATCGCGTCCGGACGCACGCGCAGCCCCTCGGCCAGCTCCGCGGCGTCCCGGGCCGCGCCGCCGGTCAGCCGCAGCAGGTCCCGCAGCGGCTCCCACTCGGCGTGCCACGCGCCGGCCGGCCGCTCGTCCTCCGCGGCCAGCGAGCCGTACAGCGTGGCCGCGAGCTGCGGCGCGCGCCGGGCGGCGGCCGCGATCAGCGTGGACCGTACGGGATTGGCCTTGTGCGGCATCGCCGACGAGCCGCCGCCGCTGCCCTCGGCCACCTCGGCGGTCTCGGTACGGGACAGGACGAGCACGTCCGCCGCGATCTTCCCGAGCGCCCCGGCGGTGAGGGCGAGGCAGCCGGCCAGGTCGGCGACCGGCGTGCGCAGCGTGTGCCAGGGCAGCAGGGGCGCCCGCAGCCCCAGTTCACGGGCGTACGCCGCCGGCAGCTCGGTCGGGTCCGTCGCGCCGTACGCCCCGAAGGCGGCCAGGGTGCCCGCCGCGCCGCCGAGCTGGGCGGGCAGCGCTTCGCGTACGGCGGTGATCCGGTCCCGCGCGTCGAGCACCAGCGTGCGCCAGCCGGCCGCCTTCAGCCCGAAGGTCGTCGGCACGGCGTGCTGGGTGAGCGTCCGGCCCGGCATCGCCGTGTCCCGGTGCTCGGCGGCCAGCCGGGCCAGCGCCCGCTCGGTGCGGGCGAGGTCGGGGAGCAGCAGGTCCAGGGTGCGGGCGGCGACCAGGACCGTCGCCGAGTCCAGGATGTCCTGACTGGTCGCGCCCCGGTGCACGTACGGCCCGTACTCCTCGCCGACCGCCCGCGTCAGGTCGGCCACCAGCGGGATCACCGGGTTGCCGCCGCCGCGGGCGCGCTCGGCCAGGGATCGGACGTCGAACCGGTCCGGGTCGGCCGCGTCGGACACCGCCGCCGCCGCCTCGGCCGGGGCGAGGCCCAGCCCGGCCTGAGCACGGGTCAGCGCCGCCTCCGCGTCGAGCAGCGCCCGCAGCCAGGCGCGGTCGTCGGTGGCGTCGGCGGCCGGCGAACCCGCCCACCCGGGGGCGAGCAGGCCGCCCGTATCGGCTGCTGATGTCACTGGAACTCCAGGAAGACCGTCTCGCCCTCGCCCTGAAGGCGGATGTCGAAACGGTACGTCCCGTTGCCCTCGTCCACCGCGATCAGCGTGTCGCGGCGCTCCGCGTCCACCCGGGACAGCAGCGGGTCCGCCGCGAGCGCCGCCGCGTCGCCCGGCAGGTAGATCCGGGTGAACAGGTGCACGAGCAGCCCGCGCGCGAACACGCACACACTGACGTACGGCGCGCCGGCCCCGCGCGCGCCGGGCCGTAGCGTCCGCGCGTACCAGTGGCCGTCCGCGTCGGTCTGGATGCGCCCGAAGCCGGTGAACTCCACGCCGTTGCGGCCGAGGAAGCCGCCGGAGGCCGGGTCGCGGCGCATCGAGCCGTCGGCCGTCGGCAGTTCGCCGTCCGGGTCGGGGCCCCACACCTCCAGGAGCGCGTCCGGCAGCGGGTTGCCCTCGCCGTCGTACACGTACCCGTGCACGGTGACCGTGTCCGGGTGTCCGGCGGGCGCGATCTCCTCGCCGCCGCGGAAGGGCAGCGCGTACCCGTAGAAGGGACCGACCGTGTGCGACGGCGTCGGCAGCACGTTCTCCGGGAGGCTGGTGTCGATCTTCGTCATGGCGGGTCAGCGTCCTTCTTCGATCCAGGTGGCGTTCGGGCCGTCGAGCACGATGTCCCAGTGGTAGCCGAGCGAGAACTCGGGCACGGACAGACTGTGGTCGTACGTCGCGATCAGCCGCTGCCGGGCGGCGTCGTCCGTCACGGACTGCAGGATCGGGTCGTACGGGAACAGCGGGTCGTTGGGGAAGTACATCTGCGTCACGAGCCGCTGGGTGAAGGCCGAGCCGAACACCGAGAAGTGGATGTGCGCCGGGCGCCAGGCGTTGACGTGGTTGCGCCACGGGTAGGGGCCCGGCTGGACGGTGGTGAAGCGGTAGAAGCCGTCGTCGTCGGAGAGGGTGCGGCCCACGCCGGTGAAGTTCGGGTCCAGCGGGGCGTCGTGCTGCTCGCGCTGGTGGGCGTAGCGGCCGGCCGAGTTCGCCTGCCAGATCTCGACGAGCTGGCCGCGCACGGGCCTGCCCTCGCGGTCCAGGAGACGGCCGGAGACGGTGATGCGCTCGCCGACCGGCTCCCCGGTGTGCTGCCGGGTCAGGTCGTTGTCGATCTCGGTGATGTCCCGCTCCCCGAAGGCGGGGGAGGACAGCTCCACCAGCTCCGGGTCCTTGGTGACGTCGATGGAGACCGGCGGCTGCTTCGGGTGGCGCAGCACCGAGGAGCGGTAGGGGGCGTAGTCGCGGCGCGGGTGGTGCTCGACGGGCGCGCCGCCGGCGACCCGCTTCTCGTACGCGGCGTGCTCGGCCGCGATCTCCGCGTCGATGTCGTGCTGGGTGAGGGTCATCGTGATTCCCGTGGGTGACGTGGCTGGGACAAGCCTCTAGCGGTCGAGGACGAGGGCGAGGCCCTGGCCGACGCCGATGCAGAGGGTGGCGACGCCGGTGCCGCCGCCCTTGCGGGCGAGCTGGTGGGCGACGGTGCCGGCGAGGCGGGCACCGGAGGCGCCCAGGGGGTGGCCCAGTGCGATGGCGCCGCCCTGGGGGTTGAGGATCGCGGGGTCGAAGTCGGGCCACTCGGCCACACAGCCCAGCACCTGGGCGGCGAACGCCTCGTTGAGTTCGAGGACGTCGAGGTCGGCGAAGGTGCGGCCGGCCTTGGTGAGGGCGCGGTCGACCGCTTCGACGGGGGCGAGACCGAAGTAGTGCGGGTCGGTCGCCGAGACACCGGTGGCCCGGACGCGGGCGAGCGGCTCGCGGCCGGTGGCCTTCAGGCCCACCTCGTCGACCAGGAGCAGGGCGGCGGCGCCGTCGTTGAGCGGGGAGGCGTTCCCGGCGGTGACCGTGCCGTCGGCGGTCTCGCGGAACGACGGCCCGAGCTTCGCCATCGCCTCCAGCGAGGCGGTCGGGCGTACGCACTCGTCGGCGGCGAGGTCCACCGGGTCGCCCTTGCGCCGCGGCACCGGGACGGGCGCGATCTCGCCGTCGAACAGGCCGTCGGCCTGGGCGCGGGCGGCCTTGTGGTGGGAGGCGAGGGCGTACTCGTCCTGCTGCTCACGGGTGATCGCGTGCTTGTCCGCGATCAGTTCCGCCGACTCCCCGAGCGGGATGGTCCACTGCGGGTCCATCCTCGGGTTGACCATGCGCCAGCCCAGGGTGGTGGAGTACAGCTCGGTGTGCCCTGCCGGGAAGGGCCGGTCCGACTTGGGCAGCACGTACGGCGCCCGGGTCATCGACTCCACGCCGCCCGCCAGGGCGATGTGCGCGTCGCCGACCGAGATGGCGCGGGCGGCCTGGACCACCGCTTCGAGGCCGGAGGCGCACAGCCGGTTCACGGTCACGCCGGGGACGGTGGTGGGCAGGCCGGCCAGCAGGCCCGCCATGCGGGCGACGTTGCGGTTCTCCTCGCCGGCGCCGTTGGCGTTGCCGAGGTACACGTCCTCGATCCGGGAGGGGTCCAGGTCCGGTGTGCGGGCGAGGAGTTCACGGATCGCGTGCGCGGCCAGGTCGTCCGGGCGTACGTCCGCCAGGGAGCCGTTGTACTTGCCGAACGGGGTGCGCACCGCGTCGACGATGTAGACGTCGTTCACTTCAGGTCCTCCGCGTTCACTTCAGGTCGTCCGCTGTGACGAGCTCGGCGTCGGTCTTGGCGACGACCTCGTCGACGCCCACGCCCGGTGCGGTCTCGACCAGGACCAGGCCGTCGTCGGTGATGTCGAGGACGCCGAGGTCGGTGATGACCCGGTTCACACACGCCTTGCCCGTGAGGGGCAGCGCGCACTCGCGGAGGATCTTGGGCGAGCCGTCCTTGGCGGTGTGGGTCATCACCACGATCACCGTGCGGGCGCCGTGGACGAGGTCCATCGCGCCGCCGATCCCGGTGATCATCTTGCCCGGGATGGCCCAGTTGGCCAGGTCGCCGCCGGCCGAGACCTGCATGGCACCCAGTACGGCGACGTCGATGTGCCCGCCGCGGATCATGCCGAAGGACAGCGCCGAGTCGAAGAAGGAGGCGCCCGGCCGGACCGTCACGGTCTCCTTCCCGGCGTTGATCAGGTCCGGGTCCACCTCCGCCTCGGTCGGATACCGGCCGGTGCCCAGGATGCCGTTCTCGGACTCCAGGGTCACCTCCACACCCTTGGGGAGGTAGTTCGGGATCAGGGTGGGCAGGCCGATGCCGAGGTTGACGTACTGCCCGTCCTCCAGCTCACGCGCGGCCCGCGCGGCCATCTGCTCACGTGTCCAGGCCATCAGGAACTCACCGTCCGCCGCTCGATCCTCTTGTCCGCCGCCTGCTCCGCCGTCAGCGCGACGACCCGCTGCACGAAGATCCCCGGCAGATGCACCGCGTCCGGGTCGATCCCCCCCGGCTCGACCAGCTCCTCCACCTCGGCGACCGTCACCCGCCCGGCCATCGCGGCCAGCGGGTTGAAGTTCCGGGACGACTTGTTGAACACCAGGTTCCCGTGCCGGTCGCCCTTCGCGGCCCGCACCAGCGCGAAGTCGGTGCGGATGCCGTGCTCCAGCACGTACTGGGCTCCGTCGAACTCGCGGACCTCCTTCGGCGGTGACGCCAGCGCGATGCCGCCGGAGCCGTCGTATCGCCACGGCAGCCCGCCGTCGGCGACCTGTGTGCCCACCCCCGCCGGGGTGTAGAAGGCGGGAATCCCGGCCCCGCCCGCCCGCAGCCGCTCGGCCAGCGTGCCCTGCGGGATCATCTCCACCTCCAGCTCCCCGCCGAGGTACTGCCGGGCGAACTCCTTGTTCGCCCCGATGTAGGACCCGGTCACCCGGGCGATCCGGCCCGCGGCCAGCAGGACCGCCAGTCCTGACTCCATCGCGCCGCAGTTGTTGGAGACCACCGACAGGCCGCCGGTCCCACGCTCGTACAGCGCCTGGATCAGTACGTTCGGCACACCGCTCAGCCCGAAACCGCCCACCGCCAGCGACGCGCCGTCCGGCACGTCGGCCACTGCCTCACCGGCCGTGGCCACCACCTTGTCCATCCGAGAAGCCCCATCTCTTGCAAGCGCCCCGGATCGCGGACCGAAGTGGCGAATTAGTCAGGGCACTGAGTATTTCAGCGAGGTTTCCCACACGCTGCCACCGGACGGCCGGGGCGTCAAGACCTCGCATAAACGCGAGGTGGATCGCTCGACACGGCATCGGACAGCCCCTGCCTGCCCGATGTATCGTCAGTGCACCGACGGAACTGGACCACAGGAGCGCACATGGCCGCGGTCGACCTGACCACCCATCCCGGGCACCTGGCCCGGCGGCTGCAGCAGGCGCACTACCTGCTGTGGAACACGATGGTCTCGGAGGAGATCACCTCGCCGCAGTTCGCGGTCCTCAACGCGCTCGTCAGCGAGCCGGGCCGCCTGGACCAGCGAACCGTCGGGGAGAGAGTCGGCCTGGACCGGTCCACCATCGCCGAGGTGATCAGCCGGCTCGGCCGCCGGGGACTGCTGGACAAGGTCCGTGACCCGCAGGACGGACGTCGCTTCCTGCTGCGCCTCACCGACGAGGGGCTGCGCGTCCACCGCAAACTGACCGTGCGTACGGCCCGGATGAACCAGGTCTTCCTCGCCCCGCTCTCCGCCGACGAGCAGGCCGTGTTCTTCGACCTCATCCGGCGGGTCGCGGACGCCACCGAAGGGCTGCGCAACCCGACCGCGCCCACGGCGGTCCCGAGCTGATCAGGGCCGAGCAGGGCTGATCAGGGCTGCTTCGTCGTATCGGCGAACACCACCCACACCTGGCCCTCGGCGAAGTTCAGCGGGGCGCCGTCCGCGGTGGTGAAGGACGTGCCGTCCGCGGCCGCGTCGCGCTTCCAGGCCGCGTCGTGGGCGCGCCCGTCGCGCAGTACCTCCGCCCGCCCGGAGCCCACCGACTCGACGTACGGCGAGTTGTTGCCCAGGTAGTCGCGGAAGTCCGACTCGCGTACGTCCACGTGCTGCACGACCACCGTCGCCGGTGCCAGCCGCCCGCCGTCGGCCGTCCGGGCCGGGGCGCCGTCCATGGAGACCAGCCAGCGGTCCCGGCTCCCGGACCAGGTGAAGGTGAAGGACGCGGACGGGTAGCGCACCGTGCGGGAGGGCGCGACCGCGCCGCCCGCGGGGGCCTCGCCGTGGCGGAAGCCCGTGGTCAGGGCCTCGGCGCCCGCGGGCCCCGGCAGCAGCCGACCGGGCCGCACGTAGAGGTTGTGCGGGGCGGGCCGGCCCTCGTCGCGGACGTAGGCGTCGGATTCCTCGCCGGGCGGCTCCGCGCGCAGCGGTGCCTTGTCGATGAGCGGCAGCAGCTTGTGCTGCGCACCGGAGAAGGCCAGCGTCGGCCGGTCGAACTGGCGCAGCAGCTCCAGGTCCGACTCGCGCGCGCTGCGCACCGGCCCGACCGACTCGGGCAGTTCGGTCGCGTAGACCGCCAGCAGACGGCTCAGTCCCCCCTCCACCGGTTCCACGTAGACCACGTCCGCGGCGTCCAGGCCCGTCTGCGGGCGGGCCGCCGGTACGTTGTCGACCTTCACGGCGAGCAGCGAGCCTCCCCGGGCCTTCGCGCTGGGCGACGACTCCCGGGCCGGTGCCCGTCGGTCGTCCTCCTTCACGGGCCCGGGCCCGGCCGTGCAGCCCGCCGCCAGCGATACGGCCACCGCCGCGGTCAGCAGCGCGGCGCCGTGCCGCCCGTGCGTACCGTGCCGCCGCTGCGTCCCGCGCCGCCTGCGCGTCCTTCGTCGCATCCTGACCACCCGTCCACCCATCCCGTGTCATTGATTGTGCGCTTCTGCAAGCTTTTAGTGCCATACATGACCGAATCTGATACGGCACGCGGAGTGGGGCACATGATCCGCTGTTCGGACGAAAGCGGCGGCGGTTCGGTGGAGGACGCCTCGGGTACCCGGCCGCCACGCAGGACCGATGCGCACGGCGACGGAGGGAGCGCGAGGCGATGAAGGCAGTGACGTGGCAGGGAAAGCGGGACGTGCGGGTGGAGGACGTGCCCGATCCGAGGATCCAGGAGCCGACGGACGCGGTCATCCGCGTCACGTCCTCCGGGTTGTGCGGCTCCGACCTGCATCTCTACGAGGTGCTCACTCCGTTCATGACACCGGGCGACATCCTCGGCCACGAACCCATGGGCATCGTGGAGGAGGTCGGCTCCGAGGTGACCGGGCTGAAGCCCGGTGACCGGGTCGTGGTGCCGTTCCAGATCGCGTGCGGGCACTGCTTCATGTGCGGTACCGGACTGCCGACCCAGTGCGAGACCACCCAGGTCACCGGCGAGGGCATGGGCGCCCCGCTGTTCGGCTACACCCGTCTGTACGGCGCCGTCCCCGGCGGGCAGGCCCAGTACCTGCGCGTGCCGCAGGCCCAGTACGGACCGATCAAGGTGCCCGAGGGCCCGGCCGACGACCGCTTCGTCTACCTCTCCGACGTCCTGCCCACCGCCTGGCAGGCGGTCCAGTACGCCGCCGTCCCACGGGGCGGCACCCTCGCCGTGCTCGGGCTCGGTCCGATCGGCGACATGGCCTGCCGGATCGCCCGGGCCACGGGAGTCGGACGGGTGTTCGGCGTGGACCTGGTGCCGGAGCGGCTGCGGCGGGCCCGTGAGCGAGGCGTGGAGACGTACGACCTCCGGTCCTTCGACAGCGAGAAGGAGCTCGTCGCGGCGATCCAGGACGAGACCGACGGCCGCGGCCCCGACGCCGTGATCGACGCGGTCGGCACCGAGGCACACGGCGGCGTCGTCGCCAAGCTGGTCCAGCAGACCGCCGCGGTGATGCCCCGGGCCCTCGGCGGCCCGCTGGCGGAACGGTTCAGCGTCGACCGGCTCGCGGCCCTCTACACCGCCATCGAACTGGTGCGCCGCGGCGGCACGATCTCCCTGTCCGGCGTCTACGGCGGCATGGCCGACCCGATGCCGCTGCTCACCCTGTTCGACAAGCAGATCCAGCTGCGGATGGGGCAGGCCAACGTACGACGCTGGAGCGACGAGATCATCCCGTACCTGACGGACGAGGACCCGCTCGGCGTCGACGACTTCGCCACCCACCGCGTGCCGCTGACGGACGCGCCGCACGCGTACGAGATGTTCCAGAAGAAGCAGGACGGCGCGGTCAAGGTCCTGCTGAAGCCGTAGGGCCCGGGCGTCCTCGGCAGCGCCCTCAGGGGCCGCCGAGGATCTCCGCCAGGTCGTAGCGGACCGGCTCCTCCAGCTGGGCGTAGGTGCAGCTCTCCGGTGTCCGGTCCGGGCGCCAACGGCGGAAGCGGGCCGTGTGCCGGAAGCGCGCCCCGTTCTCCATGTGGTCGTACGCCACCTCGACGACCCGCTCCGGCCTGAGCGGCACCCAGGACAGGTCCTTCTTGCCCGACCAGCGGCTCGGGGCGCCGGGCAGCCGGGACGACTCGTGCGCCGACTGTTCGGCCCAGGCGGCCCACGGATGGCCCCGGACGTCGTCCATGCGCAGCGGTTCCAGCTCCTCGACCAGCTCGGCGCGCCGCTTCATGGTGAAGGCGGCGCTCACCCCCACGTGCTGGAGGACGCCCCGGTGGTCGTAGAGGCCGAGCAGGAGGGAGCCGACCACGGGACCGCTCTTGTGGAGGCGGTACCCGGCGACCACCACGTCCGCCGTGCGCTCGTGCTTGATCTTGTACATGGCCCGCTCGTCCTGGCGGTACCGAAGGTCGAGCGGCTTGGCGACGACGCCGTCGAGACCCGCCCCCTCGTACTGCTCGAACCACCGCCGGGCCACCTCGATGTCGTCCGTCGCCGGTGCCACGTGCACCGGTGCGGTGACCCCGGACAGGGCTGTCACGAGAGCCGCCCGACGGTCGGCGAGCGGCACGCCGAGCAGCGACTCGTCGCCCAGCGCCAGCAGGTCGAAGGCCACGAACGAGGCCGGTGTCCGCTCGGCCAGCGTCCGCACCCGGGAGGCCGCCGGATGGATCCGCTCGGTGAGCGCGTCGAAGTCCAGGTGCCCCTCCCGCGCGATCACGATCTCCCCGTCCACCACGCACCGCTCGGGCAACCGCTCCCGCACCGCCTCCACCAGTTCGGGGAAGTACCTGGTCAACGGCTTTCCCGTACGGCTGCCGAGCTCGACCTCGGCGCCGTCGCGGAACACGATCGCCCGGAACCCGTCCCACTTGGCCTCGTAGTGCATGCCCGGCGGGATCTTCGCCACGGACTTGGCGAGCATCGGCTTCACGGGCGGCATGACGGGCAGATCCATGGTCCGACTGTATGAGCGGCCCGTGGTCCCTGCCTGTTAGGCTTGCCTGGTGACCAGGTTCTACTACTACATCTGATTCCGCCCCGGGAGACCGGGCGCCGATGCCGCCGCGCGTACGCGGTGTGATTCCGGCTGCCCCTCAGGGTCCCCGGGTCGGCCATCTCGCCGATTCCCGCGCCGCCTCGCCGCGCGTCGACGACCCGTGTCTCCGTATCGGCCACCTGTCCACGCCTTCCGATATGGCGGATCACGCATGTCCCAGCCCACTCCTGGCACCTCCACCTCCACCTGCCCTTCCACCCCGTCTCCGTCCGCGTCCGCGTCCCACTGCGAATCCTCCTCCGGGCCCGGGGCCGGCTCGGGTGCCTTCCAGGTCGTCCTGGACGACGTCGTCCGCGCGCCGGGAGGCCGGCCGCTGCTGGACGGCGTGCACCAGTCGGTGGCGCTCGGCGAGCGCATCGGCGTCATCGGTGAGAACGGCACGGGCAAGTCGACCCTGCTGCGCCTGCTGGCGGGCCTGGACCGGCCGGACGCGGGCCGGATCCGCCTCCACGCCCCGGGCGGCGCCGGATACCTGCCGCAGACCCCCGGCCTTCCCCCAAAGGACACCGTCCAGGACGCCGTCGACCACGCCCTGGCCGACCTGCGCGCCCTGGAACGCGCCCTGCGCCGGGCCGAACAGGCGCTGGCGGAGGCCGGCCCCGGCGAACTCGACGGCCCGCTCGCCTCGTACGGGGAACTGCTGGAGGCGTTCGAGGCCCGGGAGGGCTACGCGGCCGACGCCCGCGTCGAGGCCGCCATGCACGGACTGGGCCTTGGGCGCATCGCGCCCGACCGGCGGCTGGGCAGCCTCTCCGGCGGTGAGCAGGCCCGCCTCAGCCTGGCCTGTCTGCTGGCGTCCGCACCGCAGTTGCTGCTGCTCGACGAGCCGACCAACCACCTCGACGTCCCGGCCGTGGAGTGGCTGGAGGAACACCTGCGCTCCCACCGCGGCAGCGTGCTGGCCGTCTCCCACGACCGCGTCTTCCTGGAACGCGTCGCCACCGCCCTGTGGGAGGTGGACGGCGAACGCCGCACCGTCCACCGGCACGGCGGCGGCTACGCGGGATACCTCCGGGCGAAGGAGGGCGCCCGGCGCCGCTGGGAGCAGGAGTACGCCGACTGGCAGCGGGAGCTGGCCGAGCAGCGTGCCCTGGCCCGCCGCGCCGCCGGCACCATGGCCGCCGGACCCCGGCGCGCGTCCAACGCCGACCGCGACAACCAGCGCCACCAGCGCAGCGTGGAGAGGCAGATCTCCGCGCGCGTCCGGCAGGCGAAGGAGCGGGTACGGCGCATGGAGGAGAACCCGGTGCCGCGGCCCCCGGAGCCCCTGCGCTTCGGCGCCCGGGTCGCGGGCGGCGGGAGAGGCCACGACGGGCCCCTCGCCGACCTGCACCGGGTCGCCGTCGGCGACCGGCTCGACGTCCCCGGCTTCACCGTCGCACCCGGTGAGCGCGTCCTGGTCACCGGGGCGAACGGCGCCGGCAAGAGCACCCTGCTGCGGGTCCTCGCCGGCGACCTGCGCCCCGACCGGGGCACGTGCGCGCGACCGGACCGGATCGGCTGGCTGCCCCAGGAGACCGCGATCACCGACCCGCGGCGCACGCTGCTGGCGGCCTTCGCCGCCGGACTGCCGGGTGCCCACGAGGAGCACCGCGGTGCGCTGCTGGGCTTCGGCCTGTTCCGGCCGTCCGATCTGACGACCGCGGTCGGTGACCTGTCCACCGGGCAACTGCGCCGGCTGGCCCTGGCCCGCCTGCTGCGCGACCCGGTGGATCTGCTACTGCTGGACGAGCCGACGAACCACCTCTCGCCCGCGCTGGTGGAGGACTTCGAGGAGGCCCTGCACCACTACCGGGGCGCCCTGGTGATGGTCTCGCACGACCGCATGGTCGCCCGGCGGTTCACCGGCCGCCGCGTCCGGATGAGCAACGGAGGCCTGGCCGGGTAGGGACGGCGATCCGGCCGTGGCGATGTGGGGCGGGGGAGCGTCCCCGCCCCCCGGGGCGCCCGGGCGGGCCGGCCTCTGATGTGCGAGGTCCACGCGGTGCGCCTACCGTGGCTCGCATGGCGGACGCGGTGGAACTGGAAGCGGGCGGACGGACCGTGCGGCTGTCCAGCCCCGGCAAGGTCTTCTTCCCGGAGCCCGGCTACACCAAGCTCGACGTGGCCCGGTACTACCAGGCCGTCGCCCCCGGAATCCTGCGCGCCCTGCGCGAGCGGCCCACCACCCTGCAGCGCTACCCGGACGGCGTCACCGGCGAGTGGTTCTACCAGAAGCGCGCGCCCAAGGGCATGCCCGACTGGATCCCCACCGCGCACATCACCTTCCCCAGCGGACGCAGCGCCGACGAGATGTGCCCCACCGAGGAGGCGGCGGTCCTGTGGGCCGCGCAGTACGGCACCCTCACCTTCCACCCCTGGCCGGTGCGGAGCGACGACGTCGACCACCCCGACGAACTGCGCATCGACCTCGACCCGCAGCCCGGCACCGACTACGACGACGCCGCCCGCGCCGCCCACGAACTGCGCGCCGTGCTGGAGGAGTTCGGCGGGCTGCACGGCTGGCCCAAGACCTCCGGCGGACGCGGACTGCACGTCTTCGTGCCGATCGAACCACGCTGGACCTTCACCCAGGTCAGACGCGCCGCCATCGCCGTGGGCCGCGAGATGGAACGGCGGATGCCCGAGCAGGTCACCATCAAGTGGTGGAAGGAGGAGCGCGGCCAGCGCATCTTCATCGACTACAACCAGACCTCCCGGGACCGCACCATCGCCTCCGCCTACTCCGTACGCCCCCGCCCGCACGCCCCCGTCTCCGCGCCGCTGCGCTGGGACGAGGTGGGCGTCGCGCACCCCCGGGACTTCGACATCACGTCCATGCCCGCGCGCTTCGCCGAACTCGGCGACGTGCACGCGGGCATGGACGACGAGGCCTACTCCCTCGACGCCCTGCTGGAACTGGCGACGAAGGACGAGCACGACCACGGGCTCGGTGATCTGCCGTACCCGCCCGAGTATCCGAAGATGCCGGGAGAACCCAGCCGGGTACAGCCGAGCC
Source organism: Streptomyces sp. NPDC017225 (assembly GCF_044331465.1). NCBI lineage: Bacteria > Bacillati > Actinomycetota > Actinomycetes > Kitasatosporales > Streptomycetaceae > Streptomyces > Streptomyces sp. NPDC017225. The sequence goes on from NZ_JBIRNE010000007.1 coordinate 259,162, forward strand.
GCGCGAAGAAGCCGCGGCCCCGGGGCTAGCGGACTACAACTCCTTGATCCTCACGTCGCGGTACGAGACCACGTCCGTCGTGCCGTGGACCTGGAGTCCGACGTAACCGGAGGCGAACCGCCGCCCGTCCGTGCCCGGGTCGTCCGAGCGCGGCGGGGTGAAGTCCTGGCCGCCGGTGTTGTCGAACTCGTTGATCAGCACGCCGTTGCGGTAGACGGAGTAGTGCTGGTCGACCACGCGGATCTCGTAGTCGTTCCAGGTGCCCTTCTCCGTCACACCGGCCCCGGCGAGACCCACCCGGTCGAAGCCGTAGACCGAGCCGGTCTTGTACATGTCGCCGGACGGGCTGTCGAACACCTGCACCTCGTGCCCGTACTTGATGGCGACCCACTCCGGCCGGGACTCCTCCGGATGGTCGTGGACCTGCGGGAAGCGCACGAAGACACCGCCGTTGGTGTTCGCGGCGTCCGCGGCGTCGTCCCGCCACTGGAGCTTCAGCGAGAAGTCCCCGTACTTGCGCTCGGGGAACCACAGCATGCCCATGCCCGGTGTGGTGGTGCTGGAGGTGATCGACCCGTCCGGGTTCAGCCCGAACGACCCGCCGCCCACCTGCTGCCATTTGGCGAAGGAGTCCGCCGTGCCGTCGAGGATCGTGCGGTAGCCCTCGGTCTGGCCGGGCGTGCCGATCTTCGACTGGCGCGCGGCCTTGTTGACCGCCCGGTACTCCCGCCGGTCGACGACGCCCTCGTCCAGCAGCGCGTCCATGACCTCCCGGACGTGCTTGAGGAACAGTGCCTGGGACGTCCACTCCTTCTCGTCCTCGATCATCTCGTTGATCCGGCACCGGTTGTTCGTGACCCGGTTCGGCACGCCCGTGTCGACCGTGCCGACGATCACCGTCTCCCGCTCGTCGTACTCCGGGCAGGGCGGCGCGGGCACCTGGCCCGACACCACCGTGAAGCTCACGGTCACCGGCTCGGCGGTGTTGCCCGCCTCGTCGCTCGCCCGGTAGGCGACGGTGTGCCGGCCCACCCGGTCGACGACCACGGGCGCGGTGTACGCCAGGTAGGGCCCGGCGTCGAGCGAGTACTCCACGCCGGCCACACCGGAACCGCCCCCGTCCGTGGCGCTGACGGTCACCTTCGCGCTGCCGACGTACGCGCCGTCGGAGTCCTTGGTGCCCTCCACGGTCGCGCCGGTCACCGGCGGCGTGGTGTCCTCGGGGGGAGCGGCGACGACGGTGAAGGCGACGCTCTTCTTCGCGGCGACGTTGCCCGCCTTGTCGGTGGCGCGGTAGCGCACGGTGTGCTCACCGACCTCGTGCACCATGACCGGCGAGGTGTACGCCTGCCAGGCGCCGTCGCCGACCGCGTACTCGATGGTGTTGACCCCGGAACCGGTGTCGGAGGCGGTGACGGTCACCGTCGCCATGTCGATGTACGCGCCGTCCGGGTTCTTCTCGCCGCCGACCGTCGCCGAGGTCTCCGGCGCGGTCGTGTCGTCGGTGTCCGGGGCGGCCACGGTGAACGTGACGCTCTTCTCGGCGGCCGCGTTGCCCGCCTTGTCGAACGCCCGGTAGCGCACCGTGTGCTCGCCGACCTGGTCGACGACGACCGGCGTGGTGTACGGCTGCCAGGCACCGTCGGCGCCGATCGCGTACTCGATCCGCTCGACGCCGGAGCCGCCCTCGTCGGTGGCGCCGAGCGTCACGCTCGCGGAGCCGACGTAGGCGCCGTCGGCGTTCTGCGTGCCGCCGACGTCCGCCGACGTCGCGGGCGCGGTGGTGTCCTCGCCCCCGCCGCCCTCGGTCACCACGAGGACGCCCTTCATCTCCCCGTGGCCCTGGATCGTGCAGTGGTACAGGTAGCGGCCGGGGGAGAGGGTGACCTCGGCGGTGTGCCGGCCGCCCTGGTCGTCGCCCGGGTTGGCCAGGATGTTCAGCTGGACGTCCTGGTTGTACTCGGGATCGCTGGTCGTGAACGTCAGCGTGTGCGGCATGCCGGTGGTGTTGCCGGTCGCCTCACTGTTCTCGAAGACGATCGTGGCCGGACCGGCCACCGCCGTCTCGGGCGCCGACGTGTACTTGTCGATGTCGTTGCCGGCCGTCCAGGTGAGGACCTGGTCGGCGGCGACGGTCTCGCTTTCCGCCCGGGGCTGCCCGGACGCGGACGTCGCCTGCAGCCCGAGCATCATCAGCAGGCCGGCCAACAGGGCCGCCCACATTCTTCGCCCGCGTATCACTGGGACCCCCTCGCCAGCTGCCCGGCGGCCGGCGTCGGCCCGCCGCCCTCGTAGGTGACCCGCCACAGGGCCGACTTGGAGTCCGAGGTGAAGAAGCCGCGGCCGTAGTCCAGGACGTACAGCGCGCCGTCCGGGCCGAACTTCCAGCCCATCAGGTTCCTGATGCCGTCGTTGCCGATCGGCACGATCTTCTTCAGCGACTCCGAGTGCACCGGCAGACCGCCGTCACCCTGCGTCCTCGGGTCCATCAGCACCGCGTTGCGCGGCTGGTCGGCGTCGTAGAAGTCACCGACGAACCACTTGCCGTCCCAGTACGCCGGCCACTTGGTCTCGCTGGCGTTCTCGGCGTCGTAACGGTAGACCGGGCCGTTCATCGCGGCCTGGCCGCCGCCCTTGAGCCAGGGCAGCTGGTAGGTGGCCTCGTCCTGCTCGTACGACGGGATCCCGTTCTCGTCGCGCGGGAAGTCGGGACCGCCGCCCTGCGGTGAGTACCAGATGTTGTTGCCGGTCACCGGCGGCAGGTTGACCAGGCCGTCGTTGTTCGGCGACTCGTTCTTCGGGGCGTCGCAGTCGTACCAGCCCAGCGGCTTCGACGGGTCCGGCAGGTTCCGGTCCCGGTAGGGCTGCTTGTTGCCCATGCAGTAGGGCCAGCCCCGGTTGCCCGCCTCGGTGATCGCGGCGAACGTGTCGTACTTCGCCGGGCCCCACGTCGGCGACGGAGAACCGGCGTCCGGGCCGACCCAGCCCGCGTAGAGGGTGTCGGTCTTCTTGTCGACGGAGATGCGTGCCGGGTTGCGCACGCCCATCACGTAGATCTCGCCGCGCGTCTTGCCACCGCCCTCGGCGGTCTCCTCGCCGGTGAAGAGGTTGCCCTCGGGGAGCGTGTAGGTCCCGTCCGGCTCCGGGTGGATGCGCAGGATCTTGCCGTTGAGGTTGTTGGTGTTGCCGGCGGTGCGGCGCGCGTCGGCGAAGGACACGCCCTTGAAGTTGGGCTCCGGGTTGTTGCCCGAGTAACCGTCGCTGAATCCGCTGGAGTTGTTGTCACCGGTCGCGATGTACAGGTTGCCCTTGGAGTCCCAGGCCAGCCCGCCGCCCGCGTGGCAGCAGCTGTGGATCTGCACCGGCCACTTCAGCAGCACCTTCTCGCTGCCCAGGTCCAGCTTGTTGGTCTCCTGGTCGAGCGTGAAGCGGGAGACCCGCCGCTCGGCCATGTGGGTGTCGCGGTTGATCTCGGAGTGGGGTGTGTAGTGCAGGTACACCCAGCCGTTCTCCGCGAACCCCGGGTCCAGCTCGATGCCGAGCAGGCCCTCCTCGACCTTGACCAGTTCCTCGCCGCCCCCCTTGTTGCCGAAGACGGTCAGCTCACCGGCGAGCGTGACCTTGTCGGTTTCCGGGTCCCAGACGTGGATCTCGCCCTGGCCCTTGCCGATGTCCGGGTCGTTCCAGTCGGTCACCACGGGCTGGGAGGAGTCCGCGCCGCCGCGGCCGATGTAGAACACGCGGCCGTCGGGCGCGGTGACCAGGCCGTGGGGTTCGCCGATCTGGTCGTTCTGGCCGGGCTGGTTGGGATCGGTGAGCCGCTCGGCCTGGTAGTTGCCGTTGATGGTCGCCTTGCAGTCGGCCTGCGCAAGCCGCGTCGTCCACATCAGGGCGCCACGCAGATGGGCGCGGAAGTCGGTCTCGTCGTAGGACGACACCGTCCCGCCCATGCCGGTGTAGAAGGACCGGCCGCCGTCGTAGTCCCGGCACCAGCTGACCGGGTGGTCCCAGCCGTTGGCGCTCGCCCCGGGCTGGTACGTCGACTCGCGCACCCGGGCCACGGTGTGCACGTCGCCGGACGGGTTCTCCACCCAGTTCATCCACTGGTCGGGCCGCTTCCACTGCACCGGCAGGTCCTTGGTGGCCGGATGGCGCCGGTCACCCACCTCGACGGTGGCCCGCTGGACCGTGTCCGGGCTGGAGGCGGCCGGGCGGGCCCCGACCAGACCCGTGAACCAGTCCGAGTACGGTTCGGCGCGGGCCGCGTCGTGGATGCCGACGAACCCGCCGCCGGCCTCCATGTACGTCTCCAGGCCCGCTTCCTGCGCCGGTGTCAGGACGTCGCCGCCGCCGGTCAGGAACACGACCGCGTTGAAGCGGCCGAGCCTCTTCTCATTGGTGAAGACCGAGGCGTTGTCCGTGGCCTCGACGCTGAAACGCTCCTTCTCCGGGCCGGACAGCCCGATCCTCTCGATGGCAGCGATCCCGGCGTTCACGACCGGGGACTCGTCCCCGGCCGCGGCGGACCCGTAGAAGATCAGCACCCGTACGTTGGCGCCGCCAGGCGGCGACTTGATCGACATCGTTGTCAGGGCTGGATCCGGCGCCGGACGGGCGCTGGCGGCGGGGCCGGACAGCAGTCCGGCGGCGACGAATCCGGCGGTCGCGAACGCCGCCCAGCCCTTTCTTCTTCTCGCGCTCAACCCTCGTAAGTGCATGGGCACCTCCTCGGTCACGGCAGCAGCGCCAAGGAAGTTAGACCTCTTTGCGTGGTTCGCCAATAGGTATGACCAGGATCGAACGAACTTTGTCCTGAGTGTGGATAAACGAGGCGGCAACCGGTACCGTCCCACAGGTTCATCACAGCCAATCAGGCCACCTATTGGCTACGTCTCCGCAAGTTCCGTACCGACGTGGGGAGTTCGACGTGGACAGGCGAGGCTTCAACCGACGTGTCCTGCTGGGCGGCGCGGCCGTCGCGACATCGTTGTCCATCGCTCCGGAGGTCGCCGGCGCGGCCGGTGCCGCCGATGCCGCCAAGGGAGTCAGCGCGAAGACGGCACCGGCCGGGGGCGAGGTGAGACACATCAAGATGTACGCCGAGAAGCTGCCCGACGGTCAGATGGGCTACGGCCTCGAGAAGGGCAAGGCGTCCATCCCCGGCCCGCTGATCGAACTCAACGAGGGCGACACGCTGCACATCGAGTTCGAGAACACGATGGACGTGCGGGCGAGTCTGCACGTCCACGGCCTGGACTACGAGATCTCCAGCGACGGCACGGCGATGAACAAGAGCGACGTCGAGCCCGGCGGCACCCGCACCTACACCTGGCGCACCCACAAGCCCGGCCGCCGGGCGGACGGCACCTGGCGGGCGGGCAGCGCGGGCTACTGGCACTACCACGACCACGTCGTCGGCACGGAACACGGCACCGGCGGCATCCGCAAGGGCCTGTACGGCCCGGTGATCGTGCGCCGCAAGGGCGACGTGCTGCCGGACGCCACGCACACGATCGTCTTCAACGACATGCTCATCAACAACCGGGCGCCTCACACCGGGCCCGACTTCGAGGCCACGGTGGGTGATCGCGTCGAGATCGTGATGATCACGCACGGCGAGTACTACCACACCTTCCACATGCACGGTCACCGCTGGGCGGACAACCGCACGGGCATGCTCACCGGACCCGACGACCCGAGCCAGGTCATCGACAACAAGATCACCGGGCCGGCGGACTCCTTCGGTTTCCAGATCATCGCGGGGGAGGGGGTGGGCGCCGGGGCGTGGATGTACCACTGCCACGTGCAGAGCCACTCCGACATGGGGATGGTGGGCCTGTTCCTGGTGAAGAAGCCGGACGGCACGATCCCCGGCTACGACCCGCACGAGCACGCGCACGGGCAGCAGTCCGCGACCGGGGAGGAGGCTCCCGCCCACCAACACTGAGGGGTCCCCGCGCGCGGACGCCTCGCGGGTGCCGCGCCGGCGCGGGCGACGGGTGCCCCACGAGGTGGCCGTGGCCGGCTTCGACGGCATGCTGCCCGTCGCCGGGCAGACCGGCCCGCCGCCGGCCACCGTCCGCCGGACATCGAGGAGCTTCCGCGCGCCGCCGTGCGCTGCCGTGCCCGGCGGGGGACCATCGGGTCGGCCGGGGGCCCGTCCGCGGGGCGTTGATCCCGCGTTGATCGAACGTTTTCCGCGGTCCGGCACGCTCTGGACATGCACATCGAAACGATCCAGACGCCCGACCTCGCCTGGCAGCAGGAGGCGTTGTGCGCACAGACCGGGGGAGACTTCTTCTTCCCCGAGCCCGGCAGCTCCGTACGGGACGCCAAGCGGATCTGCGCCCTCTGCCCGATCCGCTCGGCCTGCCTGGAGTACGCGCTGAGCAACGACGAGCGCTTCGGCGTCTGGGGCGGACTGTCGGAGAAGGAACGAGTGGCGCTGCGGCGCGTGTCGCGCTGACGCCGGCCCCGCCGCCGCGCACCGTGCCGACCGGGCCGTTTGATTCGCTGTGCCGCGCCGGCCCCGGCAGACAGAGTCCTCGCGTGTCGCCAACCGTCGCCCAGCACGTGGCCGAAGGCCTGCCGCACGCCCTCGATGCGCGCGCCCGGGAGTCGGTCTCGCTGCGGGCATGCCCTGCGTGTCGCCCGGCAGCCTGGGCGTGCCGGACGCGGAGTTCGAGGCGCCGAGGCCGTGGGGCGGTGGTACTGGCCGGGCACGGCGGTCACGCCGAGATGCTGCCGGCCGTCGCCGTCACCGGCGCGCTCGGTGGCCGCGAGGAGTGGCCCGCGCCCTGGCGCGAGCTCCCGCGGACCCCGCGCCGCCACCCGGTCCCGGACGTGCGCGACGCGGCGCTGGAGGAGACCACGGCCCACGAGTGACGGCGAGCCGGAAGCGACGGCGCCCCGGAGCGAGGGCGGCTCCGCAGTGACGGCGGCCAGTGACGGCGGCCTACGGGTGACAGCGGCGTGCCCCGCGGGGCACGCCCCGGGTCAGCCCGCCGCCCGGGCGGCCATCCGCGCCTTGCGCGCCGCCAGCTTCTCGTCGAACTTGGCAGCCTCGGCGTCCAGTCCGCCCATGTACAGCCCCAGCTCCTCCTGGGCCGCCTGCCCCTCGGGGCCGAGGCCGTCGATCTCCATGATCTTCAGGTAGCGCAGCACGGGCTGGATCACGTCGTCGTGGTGGATGCGCAGGTTGTAGACCTCGCCGATCGCCATCTGGGCGGCGGCCCGCTCGAAGCCGGGCATGCCGTGACCGGGCATCCGGAAGTGCACGACCACGTCCCGCACGGCCTGCATCGTCAGGTCGGGCGCGAGCTCGAAGGCCGCCTTGAGCAGGTTGCGGTAGAAGACCATGTGCAGGTTCTCGTCGGTCGCGATGCGGGCCAGCATGCGGTCGCAGACCGGGTCGCCGGACTGGTGGCCCGTGTTGCGGTGCGAGACGCGGGTGGCCAGTTCCTGGAAGGCGACGTAGGCCACCGAGTGGAGCATCGAGTGCCGGTTGTCCGACTCGAAGCCCTCACTCATGTGGGCCATGCGGAACTCCTCCAGCTTGTCCGGGTCGACCGCGCGCGAGGCGAGCAGGTAGTCGCGCATGACGATGCCGTGCCGGCCCTCCTCCGCGGTCCAGCGGTGCACCCAGGTGCCCCAGGCGCCGTCCCGGCCGAAGAGGCTCGCGATCTCGTGGTGGTAGCTGGGGAGGTTGTCCTCCGTCAGCAGGTTCACCACCAGGGCGATCCGGCCGATCTCGGTGACCTTGGACTGGTCCTTCGCCCAGGCCTCGCCGTCCTCGAAGACGCCCGGGAAGTTCCGGCCGTCGCTCCACGGCACGTACTCGTGCGGCATCCAGTCCTTGGCGACCTTCAGATGCCGGTTGAGTTCGGTCTCGACCACTTCCTCCAGCGCGTACAGCAGCCGGGCGTCGGTCCATTCGGCGGAATTGCCGAGGTGAGGGGAGACGATCGTCACGGAGAACTCCAGGGGACGTGCGACAGAGCGGAATGCGGCCCGGCGAGCGGTGCCGGGGAACCTACGGGATCGTAGGCTACGAAACCGTAGGTTACGAGACCGTAGGTTAAACGCACTGTAAAGGTCCCTGATCAGCCACCGTCCATCGGGGTGGGAAGTGTCGGGGGCGGCTCCGGGGCGGCTCCGGGACACGCAGGTGGTGGAGCCGAAAGGGTGACGCTCGCGAGGGCTCAGCCGTAGAGCTCCCGCAGCCGGACCGAGAGGCACGTCACACAGCCCTCGAGTTTCTCGAACTCGCCGATGTCGACGACCACCGGCTCATGACCCAGGCCGGCGAGCAGGTCCGCCGTCTTCGGCGCGCTCGCCGCCATCAGCAGCTTGCCGCCGCCGAGCAGCACCACGTGCGCGCCCGACTCCTCCGGCACCGGCAGGAAGCGGGGGAACAGCGACGGCACGTCCATCATCGGGATGTGCCCGATCACCGTCCCGTCCGGCAGCGCGGTCACCGCCGACTTGAGGTGCAGCACCTTGCTCACGGGCACGGCGACGACCCGGGCCCCCAGCGGTTCGAAGACCGCCCGCAGCTGCTGTACGCCGGCCGCGTTGGTACGCCCGCCCCGTCCGACGTAGACCGTGTCGCCGATCTTCAGGACGTCACCGCCGTCCAGGGTCCCCGGCTCCCAGACCCAGTTGACCGAGCAGCCCAGCCGGGCCACGGCCTCCTCGACGCCGGCGGTCTCCGCGCGCCGCGACCCGGCGCCCGGCCGGGTGATGAGAGCGACGTTGCGGAACATGACGACCGTGTCCTCGACGAAGACGGAGTCGGGGCACTCGTCGGCCGGGTCCACCTCCAGCGTCTCCCAGCCGTGCGCACGCAGCGCCTCGGTATACGCCTCCCACTGCCCGACCGCGAGACCGTGGTCGACCTTCCGCCGCTCGACGTGGGTCACCAGTCCTTCCGTGAGTCGCGGGCCGGGGCGGCGGACGAGGGCCTTCCTGCTGGGCACGAGGGGATCTCCGGGGGGCTCCGTGTCGGCGCTGGCTGTCCGGTGCCCGCGTCACGGCACCGCTTGGTCATCATGCAGCGCGCCCGCCCGCGGACGAAACCCCCGTCAGTGCCCCGTGGCCCTCCTGAGATGCTCCGCCGTGCTGGAGCCGCGGGCCGTGAGCAGCTCGCGCGGGGTGCCCTCGAAGATCACCCGGCCGCCGTCCCGGCCTCCGTCCGGGCCGAGGTCGATCACCCGGTCGGCGTGGGCCACCACGTCCAGATGGTGCTCGACGACCACGACCGTGTTGCCGCTGTCGACCAGTCGGTCCAGCAGGGCGAGCAGCCCTTCGACGTCCGACAGGTGCAGGCCGGTGGTCGGCTCGTCCAGGACGTAGACGGCGCCGGTGCGGTGCAGCCGGGTGGCCAGCTTGACGCGCTGGCGCTCACCGCCCGAAAGCGTGGACAGCGGCTGCCCCAGCGTGAGATAGGTGAGGCCCACGTCGCGCAGGGCGCGCAGCCGCCGCCGTACGCCCGTGTCGGTGAAGAAGTCCAGTGCCTGGTCGGCGGTCATCGCCAGCACGTCGGCGATGGAGCTCCCGCCGACCGTCAGCCGCAGCACCTCCTCCCGGAAGCGCCGGCCCTCGCAGTCGTGGCAGGTGGTGGTCACCGGGTCCATGAAGGCCAGGTCGGTGTAGATGATCCCGCGCCCCTCGCAGGTGCCGCACGCCCCCGCCGAGTTGAAACTGAAGAAGCCGGCCTCGGCGCCCGTCTCCCGCGCGAAGATCTTCCGCACCGTGTCCATGATCCCGAGGTACGTCGCCGGGGTGGAGCGCGCCGAGACGCCGATCGCCGACTGGTCGACGACCACCGCGTCGGGATGGCGGGCGACCAGCTCCGCGACCAGCGTGCTCTTGCCCGACCCGGCGACCCCGGTGACCGCCGTCAGCACCCCGGTCGGGAAGGCCACCGTCACGTCCCGCAGGTTGTGGCGGCCGGCGTCCTTCACCCACAGTTCACCGGTCGGCGTCCGCGGGCCCTCCTTCACCGCCGTACGGCGTCCGAGGAACCGCCCGGTGAGCGTGTCCGCCCGGGCCAGCTCGCCCGGCGTTCCCTCGAAAACCACCCGGCCGCCGTCCGCGCCGGCCCGCGGGCCCATGTCGACGACGTGGTCCGCCAGCGCGATGACGTCCGGGTCGTGCTCGACGACCAGCACGGTGTTGCCCTTGTCGCGCAGCCGCAGCAGCAGGTCTCCCAGGCGCCCCACGTCACGCGGGTGCAATCCGGCGCTGGGCTCGTCGAAGACGTACGTCATCCCGGTCAGACTGGAGCCGAGGTGCCGTACCGTCTTCAGCCGCTGCCCCTCGCCACCGGACAGGGTGGAGGTCTCCCGGTCGAGGCTGAGGTAGCCGAGGCCGATCGCCTCGACCCGCTCCAGCGCGGTGACGGCGGCGGCGGCGACCGGCCGGGCCACCGGATCGTCGATCTCCCCCAGCACGGCGATCAGGTCGGTGACCTGCATGGCGGAGCAGTCGGCGATGGAACGTCCGTCGATCCGGGTCGCGAGCGCCGCCGCGTTCAGCCGGGCGCCGCCGCACCGGGGGCAGCTTCCCTCGACCAGGAACCGCCGCACCAGTTCCCGGGTCTTCTCGGTCATCGCCGACAGGTCCCGCTTGAGGTACAGCCGCTCGAAGCGGTCGGCGAGTCCCTCGTACTCGGTGGTCCAGGTGCCGCCCGTGCCGTTGACGGTGACCTTGCTGCCGGGCCGTCCACGCATCAGGAACGCCCGCTCGGCGTCCGTGAAGCCGCCGACCGGCTTGTCCGGGTCCAGCTCGTCGGTGTTGGTGTAGGCCTGCCCCTGCCAGGTCCCCGCCGCGAACGGCGGGAAGCGGACCGCTCCGCCGGCCAGAGACCTGGCCGGGTCCAGGATGCGGTCCCAGTCGGGCCGCACCGTGCGGCCCAGCCCGTCGCAGCCGGGGCACATGCCCGACGGGTCGTTGAACGAGTACGCCGTCGCCGACCCGGCGCTGGGCGTGCCGTGCCGGGAGAACAGCACCCGCAGCACCGAGTGGATGTCGGTCATCGTGCCGACGGTGGACCGCGAGTGGCCGCCGACCGGGCGCTGGTCGACGACGATGGCGGGGGAGAGGTCCTCCAGGGAGTCCGCGTGCGGCCGCTCGTACTTGGGCAGCCGGTTGCGTACGAACCAGGTGAACGTCTCGTTCAGCTGGCGCTGCGACTCGACCGCGATCGTGTCGAACACGACCGACGACTTCCCCGACCCCGAAACGCCGGTGAAAACGGTCAACCGGCCCTTCGGGATGCGGAGGGTGACGTCCTGGAGGTTGTTCTCCCTGGCTCCGGTGATGCTGATGAACTCGCTCATGCGGGCGACGCTAGGCGGAATACCCGACAGCTCCCGGCGTGATTTCCCTCAGTTCTCCCTCCTCCATCAGCAGCCGGCGGGTGATGCCGATCGACTCCAGGAACGGCAGGTCGTGGCTGGCCACGAGCAGCGCGCCCTCGTAGGACTCCAGCGCGGTCGTGAGCTGCCGCACGCTCGCCATGTCCAGGTTGTTGGTCGGCTCGTCCAGCATCAGCAGCTGCGGTGCGGGCTCGGCCAGCATCAGCGCGGCCAGGGCCGCCCGGAAACGCTCGCCGCCGGACAGCGTCGCCGCCTTCTGGTCGGCACGCGCGCCCCGGAACAGGAAGCGTGCCAGCCGCGCCCGGATCCGGTTGTTGGTGGCGCCCGGTGCGAAGCGGGCCACGTTCTCCGCGACGCTCAGCTCATCGTCGAGGACGTCGAGGCGCTGCGGCAGGAACCGCAGCGGTACGTGCGCCGTCGCCTCGCCCGCCACCGGCTCCAGCTCCCCGGCGATCGTGCGCAGCAGCGTGGTCTTGCCCGCGCCGTTGCGCCCGATCAGCGCGATCCGCTCGGGGCCGCGCAGATCGAGACCGCCCTCCACGCGCGCGCCGTACACCAGATCCAGATCCCGGAGCGTGAGCACCGACCGCCCCGGCGGCACGGCGGTGTACGGCAGGTCGACCCGGATCTCGTCGTCGTCCCGTACGGCCTCCACCGCGTCGTCGAGCCGCTCCCTGGCCTCGGCGAGCTTCTCCTCGTGCATGATGCGGTGCTTGCCCGCGGACTCCTGCGCCGCGCGCTTGCGCGCCCCCATGACGATCTTCGGCTCGCGTTTCTGGTCCCACATCTTCTGGCCGTACCGCTTGCGGCGGGCCAGCTTGACCTGGGCGTCGGCCAGCTCGCGCTTCTGCTTGCGCAGGTCCGACTCGGCGACGCGCACCATCCGCTCGGCCGCCTCCTGCTCGACGGCCAGCGCCTCCTCGTACGCCGAGAAGTTCCCGCCGTACCAGGTGATCTCCCCGGAGCGCAGGTCGGCGATCTGGTCCACGAGGTCCAGCAGTTCGCGGTCGTGGCTGACCACCACCATCACGCCGGGCCAGGAGGCGACGGCCGCGTACAGCCGTCCTCGTGCGTACACGTCGAGGTTGTTCGTGGGCTCGTCCAGGAGCAGGACGTCGGGCCGGCGCAGCAGCAGCGCGGCCAGCCGCAGCAGCACCGACTCGCCGCCCGAGACCTCGCCGACGGTGCGGTCGAGCCCGACGTGGCCGAGACCGAGTTCGCCGAGCGTGGCGAGGGCGCGCTCCTCGACGTCCCAGTCGTCGCCGACGGTCTCGAAGTGCTCCTCGGCCACGTCGCCCGCCTCGATGGCGTGCAGCGCGGCCCGTCGCGCGGCGATGCCGAGCGCCTCGTCGACCCGCAGCGCGGTGTCGAGCGTGACGTTCTGCGGAAGGTATCCGACCTCACCGGATACGCGGACCGTGCCGTCGGCCGGGGTGAGCTGCCCGGCGATCAGCTTCAACAGGGTGGACTTGCCCGACCCGTTGACGCCGACGAGCCCGGTCCTGCCGGGGCCGACGGCGGTGTCGAGTCCCTCGAAGACGGACGTGCCGTCGGGCCAGGCGAAGGAGAGGGACGTACAGGTGATGGAAGTAGACATACGGGGTCTCCGCGGTTGCTCGAAGCGGTCAGGGGCAAACGCGTATCGAGACACCGAGAGGCGGCGACCGCCGTCGGGCGAGGGAAGGAGGAGCCCCGGGAGTGCCCGGGCATGAGAAATGCCCTGCTCCGCGAGGACGGCTCGAACGCCGAGGTCGCACGCGACGTCCACACATGACATGTGTGACGCGGTGTCTCAGGACCTCAGACGAGCAACGTCCTTCTCCAATCGGCGGCAACAGAAGCGCTATACACCGTACGAGGGGCCGGTTCGGCTGTCAACGCCTTATCGCCGATCCGGTCCCACGGCCCCAAGGAGGCCTTGTGCCCGACGGCTCGCTCTCACTGCCGGCCCGTCTCTCTCTGCTGGCCTGGGACCCCGCGCGGCCCGGCGCCACCGACACCGCCCGGCACCACCACCTGGTGCGGGCCGGCGCGCTCACCGAACTGGCCCAGCGTGGCCTGCTCGTCGACGACGAGGGCATCGCCACCCCCGTCGACCTGGACGCGCGGACCGGGGACGCCGTCCTCGACGGGCTGCTGGACCTGGTCCGTGAGTCGATGCCGCACCGGTGGCGTACCTGGGTGCGGCTGCACGCGCGGGTCACCTTCGACGCCGTACGGGAGCAGCTGGTGGCCGAGGGCTACCTGCGTGCCGAGAAGCGGCGCGTCCTCGGCGTGTTCCCGTCCGTCGAGTACGTCCTGGCGCGGGTCGCGGCGGCGCGGGCGCTCCATGAGGAGACGCGGTACGTCCTGGAGGGGCCGGTCCCGGCCGGTGAGGTCTCCGAGCGGGACGCGGCGGTGGCGGCGCTGGCGGCCGCGGCGGAGCTGCGCGCGTTCGCACCCCGTACCTCCGAGCCCCGCGCCTTCGAGCCCCGCACCCGTGGGCCCCGCGCCGTCGGGTCCGCCGTGACGGGCGCACGGCGGGAGGACCGGATCGCGGAGCTGGCCGGGCGCTGCGGGGGCGCGGCGCCCGGACTGCGGAAGATCGTGGGCGAGGTGTGGGGAGCGGTGAGCGCGGAGACGGCGCGGTCGGTGGCGTCGGCGGGCGGGTGAGGCCGGCGGGCGGCTGAGGCTGACGGTCGGTGGCGTCGGCGGGCGGCTGACGCCGAGGTCGGCCGGACGGCGCGTGGCGGAGCCGGGGGCCGTTCAGCAGGTCCCGCGCATCAGCTCCGCCAGGCCGTGGTCCAGGTCCAGCTGGAGGTGCTCCAGGCCGACCGGCACCAGCTCGCCGGTGGCCTGGAGGAACCGGCGCAGCTCGCCCGAACGCACGTGGATCACGGCGGTGCCCTCGGGCGCGTGGAACTCCAGGACGGTGCGGTCGTATCCGTACGGGCGCACCCGCACGTCGCCGTGACCGTCCGGCTCCCGCATGCCCGAGATGAGCAGCTCGCGGGAGAAGGTCCAGCAGACCTCCACACCTTCGAGGGTGGCCGGGGCCGGGAAGGTCATGCGGACGGCGAACGGGTCGCCGCGGTCGTAGTGCAGCGTGGCGGGAATGCTCGGCATGCGCGGCGCGGCGGCGACGAGGCGCGCCTCGACGGGCTGCTCGATGACGGTGGACAACGCCTTGCTCCCTCGTGACGGCTGGACGGGCTTTCCGGGGTGGTGCGGGCCGGGCACTGGAAGAGACGACGGAATCAGCCAATCCGTGCACACGATGAACGAGTGACCTCTGTCACCGCCTTCATGCGTGAGAGCGAACGGCAGTGACGCGACTCTCCTCGCGTGCCCCGTAAGGCACTTGCGCCACTCGTGCCCGCCCACGCGTGCCGCACACGGTCCTCTGGCCGCCCCCTCGTTCCGCCCGCCACGAGACGCCCGGGGCCGCCCTCGTGGGGCCGCCCCCCGGCGCCGGCCTCACCACGGACGGCGGCCGCACCTGGCGGACCGCCGGCCCGGGGCCGTACGACACCGTGGACTGCGCCGTGGACCGGGGCTGTTGGCCCGCCGGCGAGCAGGGACGGGCCGTCCGGCCGGAGCGCCGGCGGCGCGCGGGGGCGGGTGTTTGTCCGTAACGTGGGTATCCGTTCGCTGAACGTGAGAGGAAGTGAGCGGACATGCCACGCGGTTCCAGCTCCAAGCGGGAGCGGCAGTACGAGCACATCAAGGACAGCGCCGAGGACCGTGGCGAGAGCACCGGCCGGGCCAAGGAGATCGCCGCCCGGACGGTGAACAAGGAGCGCGCCCAGTCCGGCGAGTCGAAGACCGCCAGCCGTACGTCGACGCGGGACAAGTCGCCGGGCAAGCGGGGCGGGCAGCGGTCCGGGAACCGGCAGGGCCCCCAGGGCCCCACCTACGACCAGCTGTACCAGGAGGCCAAGCGCCGTGACGTCCACGGCCGTTCGAACATGAACAAGGGCGAGCTGCGGCGCGCACTGGGCAAGTGAGCCGTACGGCTACCGGCCGGAGGTCTCCCGGTACCGCTCCAGCGCCGGTGCCGTCTTCGTGGCGACGAACTCGGTGACGCGGTACGCGCACACGCCGGCCCTGACGAACGGGTCGCCCGCGGTGATCTCCTCGATCCGCGCACGGTCCCCCGCGACGGCGATGATCACCCCGCCGTCGCGGGGTTCCTTGCGCCCGGACGCCAGGAACACCCCCTGCTCGTACAGTCCGTCGAGCCACGCCGCGTGCTCCTCCAGCACGGCGTCGACGGCGTGGAGCGGGGCGGTGTGGGTCAGCTCCAGTACGTACATGATCGCGAGCGTACTCCGGACTCCCGTAGGCTTGCCGCCACCATGACGACCGTGACCGTGAGGATCCCCGCCGACTGGCCCGCGACCGAGGAACGGGCCCGCGCCGTCCAGGACGAACTGCGGGCACGCGTGGTGCGCGACGAGCCCGGCCCGCCGCCCGGCACCGGCCGGGTGACCGGCGTCGACGTCGCCTACGACGACGAACGCGACGCCGTCGCGGCCGCGGCCGTCGTGCTGGACGCCGCGACCCTCGACGTAGTCGCCGAGGCCACGGCCGTCGGACGGATCTCCTTCCCCTACGTGCCCGGACTGCTCGCCTTCCGCGAGATCCCCACCGTCCTCGCCGCGCTGGACGCCCTGCCCGTCCCGCCGGGCCTGGTCGTCTGCGACGGCTACGGCCTGGCCCACCCGCGCCGCTTCGGCCTCGCCAGCCACCTCGGTGTGCTCACGGGCCTGCCCACGATCGGCGTGGCCAAGAACCCGTTCACCTTCACGTACGACGACCCGGACGCGACCCGCGGCAGTACGGCCCCGCTGCTCGCCGGCGCCGAGGAGGTCGGACGTGCCGTCCGTACCCGCGAGGGCGTCAAGCCGGTCTTCGTCTCCGTCGGCCATCGGGTGAGCCTGGACAACGCGTGCGCGCACACGCTGGCACTCGCCCCCGCCTACCGTCTGCCGGAGAGCACCCGCAGGGCGGACGCCCTGTGCCGCGCGGCCCTGCGGTCGGCCACCGACTACTCGGCCTGAGCCTCGACGCTCCAGCGGCCCACCTCCCGGTACGCCGAGTCGTAGACCACCGAGCCGTCCCCGGGCCGCATCGTGTAGTGCTTCAGGTTGCCGCCCCAGTACCGCAGGATCCGCTGCAACTCGCCCGCGGGGTCCTCGGCGAGCGCGCCCTCGTCCATGGTGACTTCGAGAAGGAACTTCATACCTTCAAGGGTTTCATTGAATTCCCCGTTGAGACTTCGCCGGGCATCGCTGCTGACGGAGGGCGTCGGTGGCGGGGAAAGTCTCAAATCCGGGCGTACACCAGCGACCCGACCGGGTGCGTGCGGCCGCTCAGCGGTCACCTGAGTATCCGTACGGATGTGCGCCCGCCGTCGGCGCGGGCAGGCTGGGCCGCATGAGGACACATCGCGCACCCGACCAGTCCGCCCACCACGCCGCCCGGCCCGCCGAGCGGGCCGTGGTCGCGGGGCTGACGCTCGCCGTGGGGGCGGGCCTGGCCTGGATCGGCGGGATGATCTACACGATCGCCGGGTGGTCGGGGTAGGGCCGGCCCACAGACCCGCCCACGGGCGGGCGCAGGCCCGTCCACGGACGGGGCGCAGGCTCGCCCACGGACGGGGCGCAGGTCCGCCCATGGACGGACCGGGCGCAGGTCCGCCCACTGGCCCGCCCCCAGGACCGGGCGCCGGACAGGGCGCCGGACAGGGCGCCGGGCAGCGCGCCGGGCAAGCCGGCTCGCGGACAGGCCAGGCCCCGGTGCGGGAGGACCGTCAGCGGGTCGCTGCCACCCGGAAGCGGATGCCAGCCGCCCGCAGCCGCTCGGTCAGCGCGTCCCCCATCGCCACGGCCGTCGTGACCTGTCCGGCCACCGGCGGCAGGTCGTCGAGGGCGAGGGCGAGCGCCGCCTCGGCGAACATCTTCGCGGTCTCGCCGTACCCCGGGTCGCCGCCGGTGACCTCGGTGAACACCTTCCGGCCGCCGCCCTCGCCCACGAAGCGGACCGAGAACCAGCTCTTCGCCCGCTTCTCGGGACTCGGTCCGTCACCGGGCTTGAGCCGCCCGGACAGCCAGCGCCGCGCCGGCGGTACCTGCGCCGCCGCCGCCAGCGCGCCCACGGCGGCCACCCCGCCCACCGCGACGGGCAGGTGCCGGACGGCCGCGTAGTGCCGGTAGCGGAAGTCCGGACCGTAGCGGTCCAGCGCCTTCGCGGAGCGCCGCACGATCTGCGCGTCGATCGTCGGCAGCGGCAGCGCCCAGGCACCCACCTCACCGGCGAACCGCGGCGTGCCGGTCGGTGTCACCGCCCTGCGTCCCACCAGCCGGGGCTCGTGCCGCCGGCGTTCCCGCGCGGCCACCCGCATCTGCCGGCCGCGCGCGAACTGACCCAGCGCCGAGGCGAACGTACCGC
Organism: Streptomyces sp. NPDC017225; assembly: GCF_044331465.1. Classification (NCBI taxonomy): domain Bacteria; kingdom Bacillati; phylum Actinomycetota; class Actinomycetes; order Kitasatosporales; family Streptomycetaceae; genus Streptomyces; species Streptomyces sp. NPDC017225. The sequence goes on from NZ_JBIRNE010000007.1 coordinate 276,975, forward strand.
CCGAGATGGTGCCGCCGGCCGTCACGAAGCCGTCCACGGCCAGTGGCACGCCCTCCGGCAGCTGCCGGACGGTGAAGTGCACACCCAGGTCGTGCGGCACGGAGTCGAAGCCGCAGGCGTGCACCAGCCGCGCGCCGGTCTCCCGCGCGCGGGCGTCGTGGCGGACGTACGTCAGGTCCACGAACTCGGGTTCACCGGTGAGGTCGAGGTAGTCCGTGCCGGTCTCGGCACAGGCGGCGACCAGCGCGTCGCCGTACCGGACGTACGGGCCCACCGTCGTGGCCACCACGCGCGCCTGCTCGGCGAGTTCGCGCAGCGAGGCCGGATCGGACACGTCCGCGCGCAGCACGCCGACGTCCGCCGCGCCGGGCAGCCGCTCCCGCAGCCGCCGCAGCTTCTCCTCGCCGCGGCCGGCGATCGCCCAGCGCAGCCCCTGCGGCGCGTGCGCGGCGAGGTACTCCGCGGTGAGCTCGCCGACGAACCCCGTCGCTCCGAAGAGCACGATGTCGTACGGACGGTCGGTCCTGTTCAGCCTGGTCATGACATCCCTTCGTCGCCCGTCGGCAACCCCTGGATCCGCAGTACGAGCCGTTGCCGGTGGCTGAGGCTAGCGTGAGGACTGCCGGCCCGGAGAGAGCCTGGCCCATAATTGGCTAAGCGCTTGCTCGCCCGGGTCTTGTGCCCAGTGGAACACGTTTCTAGCATCACTGGTGTTACATCAGTTGTGTCATAGAGCTGGGGGCTCGATGTCGGAAGCGAAGACGGCGGGGCGGACGCCGCCCGAGGGCCCGCTCGCCGGAGTGCGCGTGGTCGAGCTGGCCGGTATCGGCCCCGGGCCCTTCGCCGCCATGCTCCTGGCCGACCTGGGAGCCGACGTCGTCCGCGTCGACCGCCCAGGCGGGCCCGGCCTCGCGATCGACCCCGCCCACGACGTCACCAACCGCAACAAGCGTTCGGTGATCGTGGACCTCAAGTCGGCGGACGGCGCGGCCCGGGTCCTCGACCTCGCCGCACGCGCCGACGTCCTGATCGAGGGCTACCGCCCCGGAGTCGCCGAGCGGCTCGGTGTCGGCCCCGAGCCCTGTCACGCCCGCAACCCCCGCCTCGTCTACGGCCGCATGACCGGCTGGGGCCAGGACGGCCCCCTCGCCCAGCGCGCCGGCCACGACATCGGGTACATCGCGCTCACCGGCGCCCTCGGCATGACCGGCGCCCCCGACGCGCCGCCGCCCGCCCCCGCCAACCTCCTCGGCGACTACGCGGGCGGCTCCCTCTACCTGGTCGTCGGCATCCTCGCCGCCCTGCACCACGCCCGCGCGAGGGGCACCGGCCAGGTCGTCGACGCCGCCATCGTCGACGGCACCGCCCACCTCACCTCGATGATCCACGGCATGCTCGCCGCCGGCGGCTGGCAGGACCGGCGCGGCGCCAACCTCCTCGACGGCGGCTGTCCCTTCTACGGCACCTACGAGACCGCCGACGGCGGGTACATGGCGGTCGGCGCCCTGGAGCAGCGGTTCTACGCCGAGTTCATGGACCTGCTCGGTCTTCCCGACCAGGCCCCGGCCCGCGACGACCCGGGCCGCTGGGGCGAGCTGCGCGAGGCCATCGCCGCCCGGTTCGGGTCCCGTACCCGGGACGAGTGGACGGCCGTCTTCGCGGACTCCGACGCCTGTGTCGCCCCCGTCCTGTCGCTTCGCGAGGCCCCGCACCACCCGCACCTCGCCGCCCGCTCCACCTTCACGGACCACGGCGGCATCACCCAGCCCGCCCCGGCGCCCCGCTTCTCCGCGACCCCCACCGCGGTCCGCACCGGACCCGCCCTGCCGGGCGCCGACACCGAGGCCGTGGCCCGCGACTGGGACCTGCCCCGACACCCGGGCCCCGCCGGGGCCCCGGCACCGGACCCCACGGCAAACCTCGTCCCGGACCCCGCCCGTAACCCCGTACCGGACCCCGCCCGTAACCCCGGCCCGAACCCCGCACCGAACAACCCTCAGTGAAAGGCCTGCCAGTGACCACCGAAGCGTACGTGTACGACGCGATCCGCACCCCGCGCGGACGCGGCAAGGCGAACGGCGCCCTGCACGGCACGAAGCCCGTCGACCTGGTCGTCGGCCTCATCCACGAGATCCGCGCCCGCTTCCCGGACCTGGACCCGGCCGCCGTCGACGACGTCGTGCTCGGCGTCGTCGGCCCGGTCGGCGACCAGGGCTCCGACATCGCCCGCATCGCCGCCATCGCGGCCGGGCTGCCGGACACCGTGGCCGGCGTCCAGGAGAACCGCTTCTGTGCCTCGGGCCTGGAGGCCGTCAACATGGCCGCCGCCAAGGTGCGCTCCGGCTGGGAGGACCTGGTCCTCGCGGGCGGCGTCGAGTCGATGTCCCGGGTGCCGATGGCCTCGGACGGCGGCGCCTGGTTCAACGACCCGATGACCAACCTCGCCACCAACTTCGTCCCGCAGGGCATCGGCGCCGACCTGATCGCCACCATCGAGGGCTTCACCCGCCGCGACGTCGACGAGTACGCGGCCCTCTCCCAGGAGCGCGCGGCCACCGCCTGGAAGGAGAACCGCTTCGAGCGGTCCGTCGTGCCGGTCAGGGACCGCGCCGGCCTGACCGTCCTCGACCACGACGAGCACCTGCGCCCGGGCACCACCGCAGACTCCCTCGCGGGCCTCAAGGCGTCCTTCGCCGACATCGGCGAACTCGGCGGCTTCGACGCCGTGGCCCTGCAGAAGTACCACTGGGTCGAGAAGATCGACCACGTCCACCACGCGGGCAACTCCTCCGGCATCGTGGACGGTGCCTCCCTGGTCGCCATCGGTTCCAAGGAGGTCGGCGAGCGCTACGGGCTCACCCCGCGCGCGCGGATCGTCTCCGCCGCCGTGTCCGGCTCCGAGCCCACCATCATGCTCACCGGCCCCGCCCCCGCCACCCGCAAGGCGCTCGCCAAGGCCGGGCTGACCATCGACGACATCGACCTGGTCGAGATCAACGAGGCGTTCGCCGCGGTCGTCCTGCGTTTCGTCAAGGACATGGGCCTGTCCCTGGACAAGGTCAACGTCAACGGCGGCGCCATCGCGCTCGGCCACCCCCTCGGTGCCACCGGCGCGATGATCCTCGGCACGCTCGTCGACGAACTGGAGCGCCAGGACAAGCGCTACGGCCTGGCCACCCTGTGTGTGGGCGGCGGCATGGGCATCGCCACGATCGTCGAGCGCGTCTGATCCCCGGGCAAGCGGCACCACGGCCACCGAAGACCTCACTGGAGACCCCTTTCATGACGACCGAGAGCACCACCATCCGCTGGGAACGGGACGACACCGGCGTCGTCACCCTCGTCCTCGACGACCCCTACCAGTCCGCGAACACCATGAACCAGGCGTTCCGCGAATCCCTCGCCGTGATCACCGACCGCCTGGAGGCCGAGAAGGACTCGATCCGCGGCGTCATCGTCACCTCCGCCAAGAAGACCTTCTTCGCCGGCGGCGACCTGCGCGACCTGATCCGGGTCACCCCCGAGACCGCCCAGGACCTCTTCGACGGCGGCATGGCGATCAAGCGGAACCTGCGCCGCATCGAGACCCTCGGCAAGCCCGTCGTCGCCGCCATGAACGGCGCGGCCCTCGGCGGCGGCTACGAGATCGCCCTCGCCTGCCACCACCGCGTCGCCCTCGACGCCCCCGGCTCCAAGATCGGCTGCCCCGAGGTCACCCTCGGCCTGCTCCCCGGAGGCGGCGGAGTCGTCCGCACCGTCCGGATGCTCGGCATCACCGACGCACTGCTCAAGGTGCTCCTCCAGGGCACCCAGTACAACCCGAGCCGCGCCCGGGAGAACGGCCTGGTCGACGAGGTCGCCGACAGCCGCGAGGACATGCTCGCCAAGGCCCGTGCCTTCATCGACGCCAATCCGGAGTCCGCCCAGCCCTGGGACAGGCCCGGCTACCGCATCCCCGGCGGCACACCCGCGAACCCGAAGCTCGCCGCCAACCTGCCCGCCTTCCCCGCCAACCTGCGCAAGCAGACGAACGGCGCCCCCTACCCGGCGCCGCGCAACATCATGGCCGCCGCCGTCGAGGGCTCCCAGGTCGACTTCGAGACCGCCCAGGTCATCGAGGCCCGCTACTTCGTCGAGCTGGCCGCGGGCCAGACCGCGAAGAACATGATCCAGGCGTTCTTCTTCGACCTCCAGGCCGTCAACTCCGGTGCCAACCGTCCCAAGGACGTCGAGCCGCGCAAGGTCCGCAAGGTCGCCGTCCTCGGCGCCGGGATGATGGGCGCCGGCATCGCCTATTCGTGCGCCCGCGCGGGCATCGAAGTCGTCCTGAAGGACGTCGCGCTGGAGTCGGCTCTGAAGGGCAAGGGTTACTCGGAGAGGCTGTGTGCCAAGGCCGTGGCCAAGGGGCGTACGTCTCCGGCGAAGGCGGACGCGTTGCTGGCGCGGATCACGCCGACGGCCGAGGTGGCCGATCTGGCGGGTTGTGACGCGGTCATCGAGGCGGTCTTCGAGGACACCGCGCTCAAGCACAAGGTGTTCCAGGACATCCAGGCCGTCGTCGCCCCCGACGCGCTGCTGTGCTCCAACACCTCCACGCTTCCCATCACCGCGCTGGCCGAGGGCGTCGAGCGGCAGGCGGACTTCATCGGGCTCCACTTCTTCTCGCCCGTCGACAGGATGCCACTGGTCGAGATCATCAAGGGTGGGCGGACGGGCGACGAGGCGCTGGCGCGCGCTTTCGATCTGGTCCGGCAGATCAACAAGACGCCGATCGTCGTCAACGACTCGCGCGGCTTCTTCACCTCCCGGGTCATCGGCCACTTCATCAACGAGGGCGTGGCCATGGTCGGCGAGGGCGTCGAGCCCGCCTCCGTCGAGCAGGCGGCGGCCCAGGCGGGCTACCCGGCCAAGGTGCTCTCCCTGATGGACGAACTGACCCTCACGCTGCCCCGGAAGATCCGGAAGGAGACCAGGCGGGCCGTGGAGGAGGCGGGCGGCACCTGGACCGCGCACCCCGCCGAGGCCGTCATCGACCGCATGGTCGACGAGTTCGAGCGCCCGGGGCGCAGCGGCGGCGCCGGGTTCTACGAGTACGGGGACGACGGCAGGCGGGCAGGACTCTGGCCGGGCCTGCGGGAACACTTCACAAGGCCCGGCCACGAGATCCCCTTCGCGGACATGCAGGAGCGCATGCTCTTCTCGGAGGCGCTCGACACGGTCAAGCTCCTGGAGGAGGGCGTGCTGACGTCCGTCGCCGACGCGAACATCGGCTCCATCTTCGGTATCGGTTTCCCGGGCTGGACCGGCGGCGTCCTGCAGTACATCAACGGCTACGAGGGGGGTCTGCCCGGCTTCGTGGCCCGCGCGCGGGAGCTCGCCGACCGCTACGGCGAGCGCTTCACCCCGCCCGGCCTGCTGGTGGAGAAGGCGGACAAGGGGGAGGTCTTCACCGACGGCCGCTGAGCGAGCGGCTCAGTCCTCGCCGCCGCGGTCCAGCCACTCCCGCAGCTCCTCCCGCAGCGACCGCTGGAACGTGGTCAGCAGCGCCTGCACCACGAGCGGGTGCATGTGGGCGGACAGGGACCGCACGTCCCGCGCGTCGCGTTCGGCGACCGCGTCGCGCAGCAGCCGCGACAGGTCGCGCGCGGCGGCGCGGGAGTGCTGGAGGAGGGCGGTGCGGGCGGCGAGGACCGTCTCGGGGGAGAAGGGCACGTCCAGCAGCTCGACGCCGAGCCGGAGCAGCCCGGCGTCGACGCGGTAGGCGTCGCCGTCCGGGGCGTCCGCGTCCCGCGTGACGATGTCCATCGCCGTGAGCCGGCCCACCTCGTCGTCGGTCAGCGGCCGGCCCGCCCGCCGGCCCAGCTCCTCGCGCGTGACGCTCTCCAGCGTCTGAGGCGCCCAGGAGGCCACCACCGCGCGGTGCAGCGCGAGGTCGTGCGCGCTCAGGTCCGGCGGCAGCCGCTTCAGATACCGCTCGATCGCGGCCAGCGTCATGCCCTGGTGCTGCAACTCCTCGATCAGCGCCAGCCGGGCCAGGTGCTCCCGGCCGTAGTGCCCCACCCGGCGCGGTCCGATCGCCGGCGGCGGCAACAGCCCCCTGGTGCCGTAGAAGCGCACCGTGCGCACCGTGACGCCGGCCCGCGCTGCCAGCTCGTCGATCGTGAGGGTCGGCGGCTCCTCGGTGTCGGTCGTCGTCGTCATGTGCAGCAGTATCGCTGTCTCAGCAGTGCTGTGACATCTCTCGCGCATCGTGTGGAGACGACCGACGGATCTTGTGACAAGTCACGCTGTGTGACATGAGACACCGCATGGCCACGCACAGTCGTGGGAAGGTGCCGCCCTGGTCTGTGCCGCGAAGGGTGGTGCGGGCCTTGTCGCTGTACGGACGACCTGGGCGTACCCCGCCCGGGCGCACCAGAGATTGGTACCACCCGTGAGCAAGGACGCCGTCGCCACGGCACAGGCCGCCGCCCACCCCCAGGCGGCCGAACGACCCGCGGACGCGGGTGACGCCGGCTACAGCAAGGACCTCAAGGCCCGCCACGTCAACATGATCGCCATCGGCGGCGCGATCGGCACCGGCCTCTTCCTCGGCGCCGGAGGGCGCCTGCGCGACGCGGGCCCGGCGCTCGCCATCGCCTACCTCGTCGCCGGCGTCTTCGCCTTCTTCGTCGTCAAGGCCCTCGGTGAGCTGGTGCTCTACCGGCCCTCCTCCGGATCCTTCGTGTCGTACGCGCGCGAGTTCCTCGGCGAGAAGGGCGCCTACGTCGCCGGCTGGATGTACTTCCTGAACTGGTCGACGACCGGCATCGCCGACATCACCGCGATCGCGCTGTACACGCACTACTGGAGTATGTTCACGAGCGTCCCGCAATGGGTGCTCGCCCTGATCGCCCTCGCGGTGGTCCTGGCGGTGAACCTCATCTCGGTGAAGATCTTCGGTGAGATGGAGTTCTGGTTCGCGATCGTCAAGGTCGCCACCCTCGTCGGCTTCATGCTGATCGGCATCTTCCTGCTGGCCACCCAGCACGACGTGGCAGGCCACACCCCCGGCGTGGGCATGATCACCGACCACGGCGGCATCCTCCCGCACGGCGTGATGCCCGTCGTCCTCGTCATGCAGGGCGTGATCTTCTCCTACGCGGCCCTGGAACTGGTCGGCGTCGCCGCCGGCGAGACCGCCGAGCCCGAGAAGATCGTCCCGCGCGCGGTGAACTCGATCATGTGGCGGGTCGCCCTGTTCTACGTCGGCTCGGTCGTCCTGCTGGCCCTGCTGCTGCCCAGCTCGCTCTACTCGGGCGACGAGAGCCCGTTCGTCACCGTGCTGTCGGGCATCGGCGTACCGGCGGCCGACGACGTGATGAACCTCGTCGTCCTCACCGCCGCGATGTCCTCCCTGAACTCCGGCCTGTACTCCACCGGCCGCATCCTGCGCTCCATGGCGATGTCGGGCTCCGCCCCCAGGTTCACCGGCGTGATGAGCCGCAGCCAGGTCCCCTACGGCGGCATCCTGCTGACCTGCGCGGTGTGCGTCCTCGGCGTCGGCCTGAACTACCTGGTGCCGGACAAGGCCTTCGAGATCGTGCTGAACGTCGCCTCCCTGGGCATCATCAGCACCTGGGTGATCATCATGATCTGCCACCTGGCCTTCGTCCGCCGCGCCCGGGCCGGGCACCTCATCCGTCCGCACTTCCGCCTGCCCGGCAGCCCGGTCACGGAGATCGTCACGATCGCCTTCCTGCTGGCCGTGATCGTCCTGATGTGGAACGACCAGGAGGTCGGCCGCAAGACCGTGCTGCTCGTGCCCGTGATCGCCGTGCTCCTGGTGGCCGGCTGGTTCGGCGTCCGCCGCCGGGTGGCGCGGAACGCCGCCGAGCAGGAGCTCGGCCGCCTCGGCAAGTAGCCGGAAACACCAGGTCACGGCCGCTGTCAGTGGTGGCCTCTACGGTGGCGTCATGTCGGAGATCAGGTATGTCCGCGGTGACGCCACCGTCCCTTCGGTCAAGGGCGTCAAGGTGATCGCCCATGTCTGCAACGATCTCGGCGGCTGGGGCAAGGGCTTCGTCCTGGCCGTCTCGCGCCGCTGGCCGGAGCCGGAGGCGGCCTACCGCGCCTGGCACCGCGACCGCGCGTCGAACGACTTCGGGCTGGGCGCGGTCCAGTTCGTCCAGGTCGAGCCGTACGTGTGGGTGGCCAACATGATCGGCCAGCGCGGCACGAGGACCGGCAGCAAGGGTGCCCCCGTCCGCTACGAGGCGATCGGCACGGCCCTCGGCCGCCTCGCCGACAGGGCGGCCGAGCTGGACGCGTCGGTGCACATGCCCCGCATAGGCTGCGGCCTCGCCGGCGGCAAGTGGTCCCGGATCGAGCCGCTGATAGCCGAGCGGCTCGTCGCACGAGGCATCACCGTGACGGTGTACGACCACGGGGACTGACGAGTCCGGGGCGCCGGACAACCGCCTCGAGCCGAAAGGCCCGAGCCGTAGGCGCGCCAAGCCTGTTCGGTCCCTGTGCGCCCGGTCGATTCCCCGGCCACCCCTGTCACACGACGGGCGTTCGGCCGTCATGAGGAGCTCCTTGCCCTCTTCTGTACGGGAGTTGACCGATGTACCGTCCCGCGCATGCCGATACGCACGCGCTTCACGATCTGGAGACCGCTCGCGACGGCGGCCACGGCCGCTCTCATGGCAACGCTTCTCACGCCCGCCGCGACGGCTCACCCCGCGACCCCGCGACAGAGCGAACCCGTCCACTCCTACGAAGACGCCATCCGCGAGGCAGTCTGGGTGGACACCGGACACGACGGGGACGGTGACGGCGAGGACGACCGCGTCGCCGTCGACATCGTCCGCCCCCGCGAACCCGCGCGGCAGGGCCACAAGATCCCCGTCATCATGGACGCCAGCCCGTACTACTCCTGCTGCGGGCGCGGCAACGAGAGCCAGAAGAAGACGTACGACGCCGACGGCGACGTCGACGGCATGCCGCTGTACTACGACAACTACTTCGTGCCGCGCGGCTACGCCTTCGTCGGCGTCGACCTGGCCGGCACCAACCGCTCGGACGGCTGTGTCGACGTCGGCGGACGCTCCGACATCCAGTCCGCGAAGGCCGTCGTCGACTGGCTGAACGGCCGCGCGAAGGCGTACACCAGCCGCACCGGCGGTGAGCGCGCCGAGGCGGGCTGGACCAACGGCAGGACCGGCATGATCGGCAAGAGCTGGGACGGCACCGTCGCCAACGGCGTCGCCGCCACCGGCGTCGAGGGCCTGGAGACCATCGTCCCGATCGCCGCCATCTCCTCCTGGTACGACTACTACTTCAGCCAGGGCGCCCCGCTCTACGGCTCCGGCCCCGACTGGCTGTCCGACTACGTCAACAGCCCCGACGCCCGCGCCCACTGCGACGCCGTCCAGCAGAAGCTCGTCGACGGAGCCCCGCGCACCGGCGACTGGACACGGCTGTGGAGCGAACGCGACTACACCGAGGCCGCGAGCAAGGTGAAGGCGAGCGTCTTCCTCGTCCACGGCATGCAGGACCTCAACGTCCGCATGCAGCACGTCGGCCCGTGGTGGGACGCCCTCGCGAAGAACGGCGTCGACCGCAAGATCTGGCTCTCCCAGACCGGCCACGTCGACCCGTTCGACTTCCGCCGAGCCGAGTGGGTCGACACCCTGCACCGCTGGTTCGACCACGAACTCCTCGGCTACGACAACGGCGTCGACCGCGAGCCGATGGCCGACATCGAACGCCGGCCCGACCAGTGGGAGACGTCGAGGACCTGGCCGCCGCGCTCCACCGCCACCACGACCCTGCGCCCCGCCGACGGCACGCGACCCGGCGTCGGCACCCTCGGCCTGCGCCGGGACCGCGGCACCGAGACCTTCACCGACGACCCCGCGCTGAACGAGACGGACTGGGCCGCGCGCATCGACGAGCCCACCCCGGGCAAGGCCGGCTTCGTCACCGGCCCGCTCACCCGCGACCTGCGTCTGTCCGGTGCCTCCGAGGTCACCGTCACCGCGCGGTCCAGCACCCCGACGGCCCACCTCTCCGCCGTACTCGTCGACCTCGGCCCCGACACCATCCGCGACTACGCCGACCGGGGGGAGGGCATCACCACCCGCACCGACCGCACCTGCTGGGGCCCGAGCACCCCGGGGGACAGCTCCTGCTACCTGGAGACGGCGACGAAGACCACCGACGTGGACTACACGGTCGTCAGCCGCGGTTGGGCCGACCTCGGCAACCACGCGTCCAAGTGGCGGGGCCGCCCGCTCACTCCCGGCAAGGCCTACACCGTCACCCTCGACCTGGCGGCCACCGACCACGTCGTGCCGGCCGGCCACCGCCTCGCGCTCATCGTCGCGGGCACCGACAAGGACCTCATCGACCCTCCCGCCGACACGCCGACACTCACCGTGGACCTCTCCCGCACCTCGGCACGCGTACCGTTCGTCGGCGGCACCGCCGCGTTCGCCCGGGCCACCGCCGGTACGACGACCGACACTGCCGCGCCCGCGCCGCTCGACGGCGTGACCCCGCCGCACACGACCCACCGCGTCCCGAAGGGAGCCCGATGAATCGCCTGCGCACCCTCACCGTGACCACCGCGGCAGCCACCGCGGCCCTCGCCGCGTCGCTCCTCGCCGTGCCGGCCCAGGCCGCCGACCCCGCCGACACCGCACACCACCCACCGCGCACCGGCTTCGAGAAGACGCACGGTGCCCGCTGGACCACCCAGCCCGAGGAACAGGCGCTGCTGGCCGCCGCCGACCGGGCGAGTGGCCGCGTCACCGTCGACCGCATCGGCACCACGAAGCAGGACCGCCCGCTCCAGCTGGTGACGATCGGCAGGCCCACCGCCCCGAACAAGGTACTCCTCGTGTGCAGCCAGCACGGCGACGAGCCCTCCGGCCGGGAGGCCTGCCTGTCCACCGTCCGCGACCTCGCCTACGCCACGGACCGGCGGACCCGGAACTTCCTGGACCGCACCACCGTGCTGGTCCTGCCCACCGCCGACCCCGACGGCCGAGCCGCCGACACCCGCGGCAACGGCGACGGTGTGGACATCAACCGCGACCACCTCGCCCTGAAGACGGCCGAGGCCCGCGCCCTGGCCGCCGTCGTCCGCGACCGGCGCCCCGACGTCCTCTACGACCTGCACGAGTACGGCGCCACACCGTTCCTCGGGACTGAGCAGCAGTGAGTCGGCTCAGCCGCACGCCCCGAACGGTCTTGAGCGCACTGGTCCCCGGCGTACTCGACCCCGGGGCGGCGACACGCATCCTGTACGTGGTCCGGTCCTGGGAGGCCAGTTCCCTGTGCGACCTGGCCATGTGGCTACGGCCAGAGGCGACGGGGAGGCCCCGAACCATCACTCCGGTGGAGCGGGGGCCCCGCATCCTGGCGCCGCAACCGGCGTCCCAGATCGCGCTGATCACGTTACTCCAGTTGGCTCAGGCCACCGCAAGCCCGCGAGCGGACCATCACACGAACGAGCTAAACCACGTTCCACCACACGGACCGGCGGCGCGGACACGTCGAGGCGGCCACCGGCGCCGCCCGGCAGGCCGGCCGGGCCGACCGAGGGCCCGTGTACCTCGGCGGCGCGGACAACGACCCGGCCGAGCCCACCGAGGTGATCGAGGACCCGCCCTGCGGCTACCGGCTCACCCCCGGCCAGTACGCGGACCTGAGGGACGAACTGTCTCTGCACGGTGTACATGTGCGTCCGGCCGGGGAGAAGGGCGCCTACGTACCGCTGCGCCAGCCGCTGCGCGCCCTCGTGCCGCTGCTCCTGGACGAGCGCGCGACGTACCACTTGACGGTGGGTGAACCCGACACCCGCTGCTGAGAAGGTGAGTTCCGCGTCACACGTGGTAAGGGCGTAACAGAGGACTATTTTCAGCCTCACCGACTTGAAAGGTGCCGCCTGTGACGCAGGACCGACCAAGCGACAAGGATCACCACGAGAGAGGCGCACTGCCGGGTTCGGAAGCGGGCCTGCCGGGGCAGGAGCACAAGCCCCGGACGGACCGCATCGTCTTCGGCGTCACCGCGGGTCTGACCCTGGCGTTCGTCATCTGGGGCGTGGCCGGCACCGACTCGCTGGAGGACGCCTCCGGCAGCATGCTCAGCGGCCTGATGCACAACGGCGGATGGGCGTTCGTGCTGGCCGCCTCCGGGTTCGTCGTCTTCGCCCTCTGGCTCGCGGCCAGCCGCTACGGCCGCATCCACCTCGGCTCCGAGGGCGAGAAGCCCGAGTTCCGCACGGTGTCCTGGGTCGCCATGATGTTCAGCGCGGGCATGGGCATCGGTCTGATGTTCTGGGGCGTGAGCGAGCCGCTGGCGCACTTCGAGACCGCCCCGCCCGGCACCAGCCCCGCCGACACCGGCGACAGCATGGCGACGGCCATGGCCACCACCCTGTTCCACTGGACCCTCCACCCGTGGGCGATCTACGCGGTGGTCGGCCTCGGCATCGCCTACAGCACCTTCCGCAGGCGCCGCCGGCAGACCATCAGCGCCGTGTTCACCCCGCTCATCGGTGAGAAGCACGCCAACGGCGTCAGCGGCCGGGTCATCGACATCCTGGCCATCATCGCGACCGTCTTCGGCTCCGCGGCCTCCCTCGGCCTCGGCGCGCTGCAGATCGGCTCCGGCGTCGAGAAGCTCGACTGGATGGACAAGGTCAGCACCGGGCTGCTGGTCGGCATCATCGCGGTGCTGACCGTGGCGTTCGTCGCGTCCGCGGTCTCCGGTGTCGAGAAGGGCATCCAGTGGCTGTCCAACACCAACATGGTGCTGGCCCTGCTCCTCGTCGTGTTCGTGTTCGTCGCGGGCCCGACCATCCTCATCCTCGACCTGCTGCCGACCTCGGTCTTCACCTACCTCGGCGACCTGCCCGAAATGGCCGGCCGCACCGAGATCAGCGGCGGCGAGGGCGTCGCCGACTGGCTGGGCAGCTGGACCGTCTTCTACTGGGCGTGGTGGATCTCCTGGACGCCCTTCGTCGGCATGTTCATCGCCCGCATCAGCCGGGGCCGGACCATCCGCCAGTTCATCGGCGGCGTCATCCTGGTCCCCAGCACGGTCAGCCTGGTCTGGTTCGCGATCTTCGGCGGCTCGGCGATGCGGCTCCAGGAGCAGAACCGGCTCGGCGACGAGACGACCCCCGAGGGCCGGCTCTTCGCCGTGCTCCAGGAGTACCCCATCGCCACCGTCACCAGCCTGCTGGTGATGGTCCTCGTCGGCATCTTCTTCGTCTCGGGCGCCGACGCGGCCTCCATCGTGATGGGCACGCTCTCGCAGAAGGGCGCGCTGGAACCCAGCCGCTGGGTGGTGGTGTTCTGGGGCGTGGTGACCGGAGCGGTCGCCGCCATCATGCTCCTGGTCGGCAGCGGTGAGGGAGACGCGCTGGCCGGTCTGCAGAACCTCACGATCCTCGCGGCGGCACCCTTCGTCGTCGTGATGATCGGCATGTGCGTCGCCCTCATGCGCGACCTGCGCCGCGACCCGCTCATGGTGCGCGGTGAGATGGCCTCCGAAGCCGTCGAGCTGGCCGTCATCGAGGGCCACAAGCAGTACGAGGGCGACTTCGAGATCCGCATCGGCCCGGGCCCCGGCACGGACGTGGAGGGCGACCCGATCGGCAAGCACCACTGACCGACGCGGCGGCCGGCCGGCGCGGGGCCCGGATGCGAGAGGCGGGGGGACAGGGGAGGCCGGCCGGCGCCCGAGGGCGGCGTGCCTCCCTCCCCGCCGGGGACGGCGCGCCGACAGCCCTCCCCGCCCGCGCCGTCGGCGCCCGCCCCGCCGGGGCGGTGCTCAGCGGGAGGCGAGCTCGGCAGCCTCCCGCGCGCAGCCCCAGGCGACGGTGACCCCCGCGCCGCCGTGGCCGTAGTTGTGCACCAGCGGCCGTCCGTCCGGCAGCGTCTCGCGCTCCAGCCGTACCGCGTCCCGCGCCGGCCGCAGCCCCACCAGGTGCCCGAGCACCCGCGCCCCGGCGATCTCGGGCCGCAGCGCCGCGCACCGCCGCACGATCGCCTCCGCGACCGCCGGATCCGGCTCCGCCGACCAGGCGTCCTCCTCGGCCGTCCCGCCCAGGAGAAGCCGTCCGGGCTGCGGAAGGAAGTAGGTCACCTCACCGGAGACGGGATCGGTGGAGACCAGCCAGGTCCGGACACCGGGGTTCTCCACGACGACCAGTTGCCCGCGCACCGGACGCACGGCCGCGTCCGGCACCAGGTCCCGGGCGCCCAGACCCGTGCAGTTGACCACGACCGGAGCGTCGGCCTCGGCCAGATCGGCCACCGCCCGCGTCTCCACCGTGCCGCCCGCCGCCACCAGCCGCTCCCGCAGCCACGGCAGATGGGCCGACATGTCGATGAGCGGCAGCCGCGCCCACAGCCCCGACCCGGCGTACTCGGCGGCGCTCGCCGCACGCAGGCCCGGCAGCCGTGTGGCCGCCCACGAGCCGACCTCGTCCAGGCCGGTCTCGCCGAGCACTCCTTCGACCATGCGTACGCCGGTCTCCTCGGGCCGCGCGGCCAGGTCCTCGTACACCTCCAGGGAACGCAGCGCCCACGCCTGCGCCAGCGCCACCGGCTCGATGCGGTACGGCCACCACAGCCCACCGGCGACCACCGAGGTCGTCCGCTCGGCGGGCTCCCGGGTCCACAGCCGCACCCGCCTGCCGCGCTCGGCGAGCTCGACGGCCGTCGTCAGCCCGACCACCCCGCCGCCGACCACGACGACTTCGCCATCCAGTTCGGATTCCATCCGAGGACGGTAGCGGAATGCCCCATGCCGTGCTCGGAGTGGTGCCGGCCCGGGAATACTCACCGCATGGCTGCCGAGTACGCGACCTTCGGTCTGGCCCCGGCGACGCGCGCCGGGGGTGTCCTCGCCGACGGCGACTTCCAGGTCCACCGCGACTTCATGGACTTCATCGTCGACGGGCGTCCCCTGCTGTTCCGCCTCAGTGACCTCGACGCCGTCTCCCCGCTCGCCTCCGACGTGCCGCCCGCGATCTTCACCGCGCAGGTCCGCAGCCTGCTCCTGGAGACCGACCCGCCCCTGCCCGGCGGCCGGTACGTCATCTACGGCTGCCCCGAGTGCGAGGACCTGGCCTGCGGCGCGGTGACCGCCGTGATTCTGCGGGACGGCGAGGACTTCGTCTGGCGGGACTTCGCCTGGCAGACCGGCGAACAGGCAGACCTGGAGTTCAACGGCTACCACGGCATCGGCCCGTACCGCTTCCCCGGCGCCGAGTACCGCACGGCCCTCGCCGCCCTGCTCGACGGCGCCGCGCACACCCGCCGCCGGGTCCTGCTCATCGGCGCCCGCGTCGCCCTGCTCGCCAAGCTCGCCGCATCGCTGCGCACCATCGGCATCGGCGCCGACATCACCCACGACGCGGCCGGGGTGCCGGCCGGCGAACTGAGGGCCTACGGTGCCGTCGCCTTCGGCCGCGCGGTCACCGAGGAGACGCGGACCGCCGCACGCCGGGCCTTCGCGGACGCCGGGGTGGACGTGGCCCACGTCGACGGCCTCGCCCCGATCGTCCCGCTGCTCGTCGCCCAGATCGAACACGCCCTGGACCGCGGCCCGGCCGGGCGGCGCCGGCTGACCCGTCTGACGGCGACCGGCGCCGGCGCGGACGTCGAGGTCACCTCGCCCTGCCGGGTCCGGCTCACCGCGTACCGCATCGACCGCCTGCACCGCACCCACACCCACGAGGTCTTCGACGGTGTGCTCGGGCCGGGCGGCCACCGCATCGCCCTGGACACCAGGACGGTGAAGGGGGAGTCCTACGTGGTGGCGCGGACGCCGGGAAGTGTGCTGGCGGCGGCGGTGACGCGGGAGGCACCCGGCTGAGCGTGCGCCGGATCGCGGCTGGCTAGGATCGACGGTCTGATGACTGCCACCCTCGTCGCCAAGAACCTCGCCGCCGGCCACGGCGACCGCTCCCTGTTCACCGGGCTCGACCTCGTCGTCGCGCCCGGCGACGTGATCGGACTCGTCGGAGCCAACGGCGCGGGCAAGTCCACGCTCCTGCGGATGCTCGCCGGGCTGACCACCCCGGAACAGGGCGAGCTGCGCCTGTCCCCGCCCGGCGCCACCGTCGGCCACCTGCCGCAGGAGCCGGAGCGCCGCCCCGGCGAGACCGTCCGGGCCTTCCTGGCCCGCCGTACCGGCGTCACCGAGGCCCAGCGCGTCATGGACGAGGCCACCCAGGCCCTGGTCGACGGGGCCCCCGGTGCCGACGACGCCTACGCGACCAGCCTGGAGCGCTGGCTCTCACTGGGTGGTGCCGACCTCGACGACCGCGCCGCGGAGACGGCCGACGCCCTGGGCCTGACCGTCGACCTGGACCAGCCGATGACGTCCCTGTCCGGCGGTCAGGCGGCACGGGCCGGCCTCGCCTCCCTCCTCCTCTCCCGCTACGACGTCTTCCTCCTCGACGAGCCGACCAACGACCTGGACCTGGACGGTCTGGAACGCCTCGAACGCTTCGTGACCGGCCTGCGCGCCGGCACCGTGGTCGTGAGCCACGACCGGGAGTTCCTCACCCGCACCGTCACCAAGGTCCTGGAACTCGACCTCGCCCAGCGGCAGATCAACCTCTACGGCGGCGGCTACGAGGCCTACTTGGAGGAGCGCGAGGTGGCTCGCCGGCACGCCCGCGACGAGTTCGAGGAGTACGCCGACAAGCGGGCCTCCCTCCAGGACCGGGCCCAGACGCAGCGTTCCTGGATGGACAAGGGCGTCAAGAACGCCCGGCGCAAGGCGGGCAGCGACAACGACAAGATCGGCCGCAAGTTCCGCAGCGAGGCCAGTGAGAAGCAGGCCGCGAAGGCCCGCCAGACGCAGCGCATGATCGAACGTCTGGACGTCGTCGAGGAACCGCGCAAGGAGTGGGACCTGCGCATGGAGATCGCGTCGGCGCCGCGCTCGGGCGCGGTGGTCGCCACCCTGCGCGCCGCCGAGGTCCGGCGCGGTGACTTCGTCCTCGGCCCGGTCTCCCTCCAGATCGACTGGGCGGACCGGGTGGCGGTGACGGGAGCGAACGGCGCGGGCAAGTCCACGCTGCTCGCCTCACTCCTGGGCCGCGTCCCGCTCGACGCGGGCCACACGTCGCTCGGCTCCGGCGTCCTGCTCGGCGAGGTGGACCAGGCCCGCAAGCTGTTCTACGGCCCCGAGTCGCTGCTGGACGCCTTCCGCACGGCGACCCCCGACATCGAACCGGCCGAGATCCGCACCCTCCTGGCCAAGTTCGGCCTCAAGGCGGACCACGTCGTGCGACCGGCGTCGACCCTCTCCCCGGGCGAGCGCACGAGGGCCGCCCTGGCACTCCTCCAGGGCAGAGGCGTCAACCTCCTGATCCTGGACGAGCCGACCAACCATCTCGACCTGCCGGCGATCGAACAGCTGGAATCGGCCCTGGACACGTACGAGGGCACGCTTCTCCTGATCACCCACGACCGCCGCATGCTGGACGCGGTACGCGTGACCCGCCGCCTGGAGGTCACGGACGGCAAGGTAGTCGAACGCACGTAGCCGCGCGCAGTCGTGCCTCCCCCAGTGCCTGTGCCGCCCCTGGGAGGTACCCCCAGGGGCGGCACGGGTGGGCGCAGCGGCACCCGGCAAGCGCCGGCCCGCGCACCCACCCCCCGCCACCTCCCGTCGGGCGCCTACGCCAACCCGGCCCGCCGCAACGCGTCAGCCATCGCGTCGTTGGACGGAGCAGGCGCCGACGACCGCCCCTTGCCGCCGCCACCACCGCCGGAGGCCTGCCGCTGCTGCCGCTGCCTGGGCGGCTTCCCCCCACGCTCCCGCTTCTGCGCCGGGTCCCCCTGCGCGCCCTGAGAGGCGGCGGCCTCGTCGTCCAGCCGCAGCGTCAACGAGATCCGCTTCCGCGGAATGTCGACGTCCATCACCTTCACCTTCACGATGTCCCCGGGCTTCACCACATCCCGCGGATCCTTCACGAACGTCTTCGACATCGCGGACACATGCACCAGCCCGTCCTGATGCACCCCGACGTCCACGAACGCCCCGAAGGCCGCGACGTTCGTGACGACACCCTCCAGGACCATCCCGGGCGTCAGGTCGGAGATCTTCTCCACGCCCTCCTTGAAGGTGGCCGTTGCGAAGGCGGGCCGGGGGTCGCGCCCGGGCTTCTCCAGCTCCTTCAGGATGTCGCTGACCGTCGGCAGACCGAACGTCTCGTTCACGAACTCCGCCGGCCTCAGTGACCGCAGCACCGCGGTGTTGCCGATCAGGCCGCCCACCTCCTGCCCGGAGGTCTTCACCATCCGGCGCACCACCGGGTAGGCCTCGGGGTGCACGCTCGACGCGTCCAGGGGGTCGCTGCCGCCCCGGATCCGCAGGAAGCCCGCGCACTGCTCGTACGCCTTGGGGCCGAGCCGCGACACCTTCTTGAGGTCGGTGCGTGACGTGAACGGCCCGTTGGCGTCGCGGTGCGCGACGATGTTCTCGGCGAGTCCGGAGGTGACGCCGGACACGCGGGCGAGCAGCGGGGCCGACGCCGTGTTGACGTCCACGCCCACGCCGTTCACACAGTCCTCGACCACCGCGTCCAGCGAGCGCGACAGCTTCACCTCGGACAGGTCGTGCTGGTACTGGCCGACGCCGATCGACTTCGGGTCGATCTTCACCAGTTCGGCCAGCGGGTCCTGGAGCCGGCGCGCGATCGACACCGCGCCGCGCAGCGAGACGTCCATGTCCGGCAGTTCCTGGGAGGCGAAGGCGGAGGCGGAGTACACGGAGGCGCCCGCCTCGGACACCATCACCTTCGTCAGCTTCAGCTCCGGGTGCTTGGCGATCAGTTCCCCGGCGAGCTTGTCGGTCTCCCGGGACGCCGTGCCGTTGCCGATCGCGATCAGGTCGACCGCGTGCTCCTCGGCGAGCCGCGCCAGCTTGGCGATCGCCTCGTCCCAGCGGTTGGCCGGGACGTGCGGGTGGATCACGTCCGTGGCCACGACCTTGCCGGTCGCGTCGACCACGGCGACCTTCACGCCCGTACGGAATCCCGGGTCCAGACCGAGCGTCGCGCGTGTGCCCGCCGGGGCGGCCAGCAGCAGGTCGCGCAGGTTGGCGGCGAAGACGTTCACCGCCTCGTCCTCGGCGGCGGTGCGCAGCCGCAGCCTGAGGTCGATGCCGAGATGCACCAGGATGCGGGTGCGCCAGGCCCAGCGGACCGTGTCCTTCAGCCACTTGTCGGCGGCCCGGCCGCGGTCGGCGATCCCGAACCGGCTCGCGACGATCCCCTCGTACGACGACGGGCCGTCGGTGGCCTCCTCGGGCTCCAGGACGAGGTCGAGCACGTCCTCCTTCTCGCCGCGCAGCAGTGCGAGGACCCGGTGCGAGGGGAGGTCGGTGAACGGCTCGGCGAAGTCGAAGTAGTCGGCGAACTTGGCGCCGGCCTCCTCCTTGCCGTCCTTCACCTTGGCGGCGAGCCGTCCGCGCCCCCACATCCGCTCGCGAAGCTCGCCGATCAGGTCGGCGTCCTCCGAGAACCTCTCCGTGAGGATCGACCGCGCCCCGTCCAGGGCCGCCTGCGGGTCCGCGACACCCTTGTCGGCGTCGACGAACGCCGCGGCCGCGGCGAGCGGGTCCACGGACGCGTCGGCGAGCAGTCCCTCGGCCAGCGGCTCCAGACCCGCCTCACGCGCGATCTGCGCCTTCGTACGCCGCTTGGGCTTGTACGGCAGGTAGATGTCCTCCAGGCGCGCCTTGGTCTGTGCCGTCCGGATGCGCGCTTCGAGCTCCTCGGTGAGCTTGCCCTGCTCGCGCACCGACTCGAGGACCGCCGTACGCCGCTCCTCCAGCTCCCGCAGATAGCGCAGCCGCTCCTCGAGCGTGCGCAGCTGCGCGTCGTCGAGCATCTCGGTCGCTTCCTTGCGGTAGCGGGCGATGAAGGGCACCGTCGAGCCGCCGTCGAGCAGCTCCACCGCGGCCTTCACCTGCCGCTCCCGCACGCCGAGTTCCTCGGCGATCCTGCCTTCGATGGACCTCACGTCGATGGACGCGCTGGGCCCGGATGTCGTCACGATCCCGTACCGCCTTCTCACAGAGGTTGCGCGGCAATTGTGGCAGGTGGCGCCGACAATCGGGGATCAGGGCGCCACCCGGGCCGGTCGGGACCGCCGGCGCCGGGGGCCGGGATCAGGCCCTGCGGCCACGGGTGGAGGACGAGGCTCCGCCGAAAAGCCGGGCCAGTGCCCGGAAGGGAAGCGTCACGACGGTGGCGATGGCGCCACCGATCTGGCGCAGTACGTCTGCGATGGCACGGAACACGAGAAGCCCCTTTCCTCTCCCGGCCCCTGCGGCCGGGAGCCCTACGGGTACCTCCGGATCGGCCGGACATGCCCGTCGGCGGGCCCGGGCCCGCTCAGCGCTTGCCGAGCAGGTCCGCCGGGAAGGCGCCCGCGCCGAGTGCCGTGCGCGCGAAGGCCGTTGCGAGTTCGGTCAGACGAGCCACGTCCTTGGCCCCGAGGTGTGCGTAGGGGGCGGTGTCCAGCCGGTCCGTCTCCCGTTCGATCCCGTCGCGCAGCGCGACCCCCCGCTCGGTCAGCTCTCCGGCGCCGTCGATCAGCTCGCGCTCGCGCAGCCGGTCCGTCGCCGCGTCCCACTCCGCCTGACTCCAGCCACGGGTGCTGAAGATCCACTTCGGGGCCATGCCCTTGCCGGTGGCGGTGTGCGTCACCAGCGCCTCCAGACCGTCGAGCCCCGCGGCCGTCAGCGCGGCGAGGTGGCCGTCGCCCCGGTGCTCGCGCAGCAGGGTCGCCGCGTGCCAGAGAGCCAGGTGCGGCGCGTCGGGCACGGGCAGGTCCGCGTGGGCGGAGTACAGCGGGCGGGCGCTGCGGGAGCAGCCGTCGGCGGCGCGCAGCGCCAGACCGGCCGCCTCGGACATCTCCGCGGACGCCAGGACCTCCTCGCCGAGCAGGCGGCGCAGGGTCGCGTCGACGGCTCGCGCGCGTGCCGCCAGCACCTGTCCGGGCGTGACGGTCTCCCACACCGCGGGTACGTGGCGGGCGACGAGGTCGTGCTTGTAGTTGTAGAACGTCGCCGTCACGGCGCCGGCGCCGACCGGCCCCAGCGCGGCGGCGCGCACGGCGAAGTTGACGGCCCGGGGGTCGGTGACCCCGAGGGCGCCCAGTTCCCGGCCCAGGTCGGGCGAGAAGTAGTGCGTCGAGTGCAGTGAGTTGAGCGCGTTGTGGCAGCGACGGCCGGCACGGGCGTCGAGGGCGGCAGTGGTCATGCCGCGCACGTTACCAACCGCTCAGTACGTCCTCCAGGCCGCCTGCCGAGCCTCCCTCCGTGCCGTGCCGCCCTCCGTGCCGTTCGCCGGGTGTGAGTGACGCATGGCAGGAAAGGTGGGGAACTCGTCATTGCGGTCGCCGGCGCCCGGGCGAAGAATCGTCGGCATGGCGCAGCGAACCGTCCTCGTCGTCCTCTTCGACGACGTCCAGAGCCTCGACGTCACCGGCCCCGTGGAGGTCTTCGCGGGCGCCGAGACGCACACACCGGGTTCGTACCGCATCCGCACGGCCTCGCTGGACGGTGCCCCGGTGCGCACATCCAGCGGTCTGACCGTCGTACCGGACCAGGCGCTCACCGACGCGTCCCGCCCGGACACCCTGATCGTCCCCGGCGGCCGGGGCAGCCGGAATCCCGACCCGCGCCTGATCGACTGGCTGCGCGCGAACGGACCGCGCGCCCGGCGCCTGGTCTCCGTCTGCACCGGGGCGATCCTGCTCGCCGGGGCGGGTCTCCTGGACGGCCGCCGGGCCACCACCCACTGGGCCCACTCCGACCGGCTCGCCCGCGACCACCCGGCCGTGGACGTCGACCCCGACCCGATCTACATCCGCGACGGCCATGTCGCCACGTCCGCCGGCGTCACCTCCGGCATCGATCTCGCCCTCGCCCTGGTGGAGGAGGACCTGGACCGGGACGCCGCCCTGACCGTCGCCCGTCACCTGGTGGTGTTCCTGCGACGACCCGGGAACCAGGCCCAGTTCAGCGTCCAGCTGGCCGCCCAGACCGCACGGCGCGAGCCCCTGCGCGAGCTCCAGCAGTGGATCACCGAGCACCCGGGCGCGGACCTGAGTGTGGAGTCGCTGGCAGCCCGGGCCCGCCTCTCGCCGCGCCACTTCGCCCGCGCCTTCCAGGCGGAGACCGGCACGACACCCGGCCGGTACGTCGACCGGGTCCGTCTGGAACACGCCCGCCGGCTGCTGGAGGACACCGGCGACGGCGTCGAGGAGGTGTCACGCGTCAGCGGCTACGGCACGCCGGAGGCCATGCGCCGCGCCTTCGTCAAGGCCCTCGCGGCCTCACCGGCCGAGTACCGCCGCCGGTTCCGTCCCGCGCCCGTCCACTGAGGGCGCGTCCCCGATCACCGAGCGACCCCGGAAGGAAACACGTGCAGATCGCCGTCGTGCTCTTCGACCGCTTCACCGCCCTCGACGCCGTGGGCCCGTACGAGACCCTGAGCCGCATACCGGACGCGGAGACCGTCTTCGTCGCCGAACGGACCGGCCCCGTCCGCAACGATTCGGGGAGCCTGACGCTGACCGCCGACCGGACCCTGGCGGACGTGCCGAGCCCGGACGTCGTCGTGGTGCCGGGCGGCCCCGGTCAGGACGCGCAGATGGACAACGAGACCCTGCTGGACTGGCTGCGCTCCGCCGACGCCACCAGCACCTGGACCACCTCGGTCTGCTCCGGCTCCCTGCTGCTGGCGGCCGCGGGGCTGCTGGCCGGCCGCCGCGCCACCTCGCACTGGCTGGCCCTGGAGCTCCTGAAGCGGTTCGACGCCGAGCCGACCGGGGAGCGGGTGGTCACCGACGGCAAGTACGTCACCGCGGCCGGCGTCTCCTCCGGTCTCGACATGGGCCTCACGCTGGTCGGCCGGATCGCCGGCGACGAGCACGCGCAGGCGGTCCAGCTGCTGCTGGAGTACGACCCGCGGCCGCCCTACGACGCCGGTTCCCCGCAGAAGGCGCCCGCACATCTCGTCGAGGAGTTCCGCACCCGGAACCGGTTCATCCCGAAGTAGACGCGCTTTCCGGCGCGCTCCCCGGCACACTCCAGCCGAAACGCGGCTGCCTGCGCTCAAGGAAGGCGGCGACCCCCTCCGCGGTGTCGCCGCTGTCGCGTGCCTGGGCGCTCCAGTACGCGTCCCGGTCCGTGCGCCCGTTCGCGAACTCCTTCGCCGCGGCCTGCGTCAGCCGCGAGCGCGACGCCAGGACCCGGGTGAACGTGACGACCCGCTCGCCGAGTTCGCCCTCCGGCAGCACCTCGTCGACCAGGCCGGTGCGCAGCGCCCGCCCGGCGTCGATCAGCTCTCCGGAGAACAGCAGGTACTTCGCGGTGGCCGGGCCCGTCAGCGCCACCAGCCGCCGGGTCGAGGACGCCGGATACACGACCCCCAGTTTGGCCGGGGTCACTCCGAACAGCGCCGACTCCTCGGCGAACCGCAGGTCGCAGGCGGCCGCCAACTGCGCCCCGCCGCCCACACAGTGACCGCGGATCGCCGCCAGCGTCGGCTTGGGAAAGGCCGCGAGTGCCTCCTCCGCTCGTACGGCGAGACCTTGCGCCTCCTGGGCGGACTCCCGCAGGGTCGAGATGTCGGCCCCGGCGCAGAACGTCCTTCCCTCGCCGGTGAGCACCAGGGCCCGTACCGCCGGATCGCCCGCGAGGGCGTCGAGCAGCTCGGGCAGCGCCCGCCACATCGCGGCCGTCATGGCGTTGCGCTTGGCCGGGTGGTGGACGACGACGGTGGCGACCGAGTCGGCGACCCGGTGCAGCAGCTGCGGCTCCATGGCCCGGATGCTATCCGTCGGTCCGTCGGGTTCCGGCGGCCGGGGCGAGCGGGACAGGAACGGTCCCACAACTGACCGTGTCATACGCCAACGATCAGAAGTGTTCGATATCTGCTGACTTGTGTTCAGTTCTCCGAAGTGGAGCGACGCGTTACCAACACTCAGGGGTGTGGTGACAATCGAGCCCAGGGGTGGCGACCGGACGATGGACGAGACCGGGCCCGCCGGGCCGCTGCCGTACGAAGGTGTCTGGCGGTTCACCGCCCCCGCCGTGGACGCGTCGGTCCCGCAGGCGCGGCACGCCGTGCGGGACCTGCTGGTGCGCCAGGGCGTGCCGGTCTCCGACGACGTGGCCGAGGGCCTGCTCCTGATCGTCTCCGAGCTGGTCACGAACGCCGTCCGGCACGCGGCGGTGCTGTCACCGGTGCTCGCCGTGGAGGTCGCCGTCGGGCCCGAGTGGGTGCGGGTGTCCGTGGAGGACAGCCACCCCTACCGCCCGACCGCCCTGGAGGCCGACCACGGCCGGACGGGCGGGCGTGGGCTGCTCCTGGTGCGGGAGATCACCCTGGAGGCGGGTGGGGCGTGCGACGTGGCCCACACGGCGAGCGGCGGCAAGGTGATCTGGGCCGCCCTGCCGCTCAAACAGGCCCTTCCGTAGGGCGCGATCGCCGGCCGGTGTCGGGGCTCACCGGCCGGCGGACACGCTCACCAGCCGGCGGACGGGCCCGTCAGCTCGCGGACGGCGGGCCGCGCCGCGTCCAGCACCGTCATGAACCACGCCGAGAAGGTGTCCCGCTCGTGCCGCTCGGTCAGTTCGGCCGCGGACACGAACGCCGTCTCGGCCACTTCCTCCGGGTCCGGCCGCGGCGATGCCTGTACCAGGCCGACGAACAGGTGGTTGTACTCCTGCTCGACCAGTCCCGAGGCCGGGTCCGGGTGGTTGTAGCGCACCGTGCCCGCCTCGGCGAGCAGCGACGGGGAGACGCCCAGCTCCTCGTACGTCCGCCGGGCCGCCGCCGCGAAGGGCGCCTCCCCCGGGTAGGGGTGACCGCAGCAGGTGTTGGACCACACACCGGGGGAGTGGTACTTGCCCAGCGCCCGCTGCTGGAGCAGCAGCCGGCCCCGCTCGTCGAAGAGGAACACGGAGAAGGCGCGGTGCAGCTGCCCCGGAGGCTGGTGCGCGGAGAGCTTCTCCGCGGTGCCGAGCGTCACGCCGTTCTCGTCGACCAGTTCCAGCAAAATCGCGTCTGCGGTGCCGTTCGACGAACTGTGCGTCGCGGTGGCAGGAGTGATCGGCATACCCATCCTTCACATCGGTCCTCGCGCCCCAAGTGTGCCGTACGAATCCGGCGCTCTCGGCACTTCCCGGCACTCCCGCATGTTTCGCGCGAGGGCGCGGGCGGCGGTCGTCACCGGTCGGGCGCCGAGGAGGGGCCCAAGTGATCATCGTGCCCGGCCCCGCACACCGGGAACCGTCCGCGGCGTGGACGGGAGGGAGACGTGGCCGGGAGGGAGACGTGGCCGTGCGGAAGCCGTTCGCCGGCGCCACCGTCTCTCAGTGGCACAGCCGCGCCTCGTGCTCCGCGTGGCCGCTGGGCTCCAGCTGGAAGGTGCAGTGCTCCACGTCGAAGTGGTCGCCGAGGCAGCCCTGCAACTCGTGCAGCATCTTCTCGTGGCCGATCGCGCTCAGCGCCTCCCCGCTCACCACCACGTGCGCCGACAGCACCGGCATACCCGAGGTGATCGTCCAGGCGTGCAGGTCGTGGACGTCCTCGACCCCGTTCAGCGCCAGTATGTGGGCGCGCACCTCGGCGATGTCCACGCCCTTGGGCGCGGCCTCCAGCAGCACGTCCAGGGTCTCGCGCAGCAGCCGCCACGTGCGTGGCACGATCATCAGGCCGATGACCAGTGAGGCGATCGGGTCGGCCGCCTGCCAGCCGGTGCCCAGGATCACCAGCGCCGACACGATCACCGTCAGCGAGCCCAGCGCGTCGGCCGCCACCTCCAGGAAGGCGCCCCGCACGTTGAGGCTCTCCTTCTGCCCCCGCATCAGCAGCGTCAGCGACACCATGTTCGCCACCAGGCCGATCACGCCGAAGACGACGGCCAGCCCGCCCTTGGTCTCGGCGGGCGTGACGAATCGCTCGATCGCCTCGTACAGGACGTACCCGCCGACGCCGAGCAGGAGCAGGCAGTTGGCCAGGGCCGCGAGGATCTCGGCCCTGGCGTAGCCGAAGGTGCGCCGGTCGCTCGGCGGCAGGTTCGCGAAGTGGATGGCCAGCAGCGCCATGCCGAGTCCCAGCGCGTCGGTCGCCATGTGCGCCGCGTCGGCGACCAGCGCGAGCGAGTCGGCGAGCACGCCACCGACGATCTGGACGACCATGACGAAGAGCGTGATCGCCAGTGCGACCCGAAGCCTGCCGCGGTACGCGGCGGTCGCCGTCCCGCCGGCGTGCGCTCCGTGCGCATGCCCGTGATCGTGCCCAGCCCCCATGGGAAGCAGCCTCTCTGTTCTGTGCGGTCGACGTCCCGTGCGTCCGGCGTCCGGAGCGCGCTGTGCGGTGCTCGGGTCACAGTCAACTACGGGTAGGGGGTATCCGGCAACGCGGCACTGAACACCGTTGTCATGTGCTCTGACCTGCGGAAACGTTACGCAGGTCAGAGCGCCGCAAGGGTGCGGAGGCGGAGCTGCGGCAAGGCCGGCGAAGGGCCGGGAGGCGGCCGTCCTGACCGTCTGCGAACGCCTGCCGACACTGTGCGATGTCCGCGATGCCCGGTCTGCGAGCGCGGTTTGTGGGGCGGGCCCCGCATCCACGATGATGATCGCGGCAAAGACGGGTGCAAGCGGCGCCGACCGACCGAGAAACGGGCGGTGAACACGGTGTTCCGGGTATCCGATAACCTCTGCCGACATGCCGCCCGGGTGCCGCAGGCACGGGCGTCCCACCATGCGCAGGCCCGGCGCCCAGGCGTCGGTACCCAGGGAGTGAGTTCGGTTGTCGACCGCCATCCTCACCGGTCAGCCGGTCCCCGGTTCGTCGATCGAGAGCGAGCTGCGGTCCCTCGGCTTCGACGTGCGTCTCGCCTCCGACGCCGCCGACACCGAGACGCTGCTGGCCCGGGTACCGGGCGGTGAACGGGTCGCCGTGGTCGACGCCCGCTTCGTCGGTCACCCGCACGCCCTGCGCCTGGGCCTCACCGACCCGCGCTTCCCGCTCGCCGCGATCCCGGGCGCCGTGACCGCCCGGCCCGAGGCCCGCCAGGCCCTGACCCGTGCGATGGCCCGCGAGAACTCCGCGGGCGGCGGCACCGTGGACGAAGGCGCCCCCGCGCGAGTGAAGCCGACGGTGAGGGACCTCGACAGCCTCGCCGACCGGATCACCGCCGCCCTCGACGCCGACGGCGCCGACGTGCACCGGCCGGAGCTCGGCAGCCTGGTCGCCGCCGTCCCCGCCGACCCCCAGGCCCGCAACGAGGCACGGCAGGCCGTCGCCGACGTCGACGACGAGGCCGTACGCCTGAAGTCGGCGGTCAAGGCCCGCGACGGCTTCGTCACCACGTACTTCATCAGCCCCTACTCCCGCTACATCGCCCGCTGGTGCGCGCGGCGCGGGCTGACCCCCAACCAGGTCACCACCGCCTCGCTCATCACCGCGCTGATAGCGGCGGGCTGCGCGGCCACCGGCACGCGCGGCGGGTTCGTCGCCGCCGGCGTCCTGCTCATCGCCTCCTTCGTCCTCGACTGCACCGACGGACAGCTCGCCCGCTACTCCCTGCAGTACTCCACGCTCGGCGCCTGGCTGGACGCCACCTTCGACCGCGCCAAGGAGTACGCCTACTACGCGGGCCTCGCCCTCGGAGCCGCCCGCGGCGGCGACGACGTATGGGCCCTGGCGCTCGGCGCGATGGTCCTGCAGACCTGCCGGCACGTCGTCGACTTCTCGTTCAACGAGGCCAACCACGACGCCGCCGCGCTCGGTAAATCGTCGCTGGCCAGCCCCACCGCCGCCCTCTCCGACAGGCTCGACAGCGTCGGCTGGACGGTCTGGGCCCGCCGGATGATCGTCCTGCCCATCGGCGAACGCTGGGCCATGATCGCCGTCCTGACCGCCGTCACCACGCCCCGGATCACCCTCTACGCGCTGCTGATCGGCTGCGCGTTCGCCGCGACGTACACCACCGCGGGCCGTGTCCTGCGCTCGCTGACGCGCAGGGCCACGCGGACCGACCGGGCCGCCGGGGCGCTGGCCGACCTGGCGGACTCCGGCCCGCTCGCCGAGGCCGTCGCCAGGTTCCTGCGCAGGCCCGCCCGCCGGCTGCCCGGCTTCACCGCCCCCGCCGTCGCCCTCCTCGGCGGCCTCGCCGTCGCCCTGACGGCCGCGTTCACCGACTTCGGCGGCCCCTGGCCGGCCGTCGCCGCCCTCGCCTACGTACTGACGTCCGCGCTCGCGGTCGCCCGCCCGCTCAAGGGCGCCCTCGACTGGCTGGTCCCGCCGTTCCTGCGCGCCGCCGAATACGGCACCGTCCTGGTGCTGGCGGCGAAAGCCGACGTGAACGGGGCGCTTCCGGCGGCTTTCGGGCTGGTGGCCGCGGTCGCCTACCATCACTACGACACGGTCTACCGCATCCGCGGCGGCGCGGGCGCGCCGCCGCAGTGGCTGGTGCGGACGGTCGGGGGGCACGAGGGCCGCACGCTGGTGATCACCGTGCTGGCCGTGCTGCTCACCGCCACACAGTTCAAGGTCGCGCTCACGGTCCTCGCCGTGGCCGTGGCTCTCGTGGTGCTCGTGGAGAGCATCCGCTTCTGGGTCGCCGCCCACCAGGGCGGCGCACCCGCCGTACACGACGAAGGAGAACCCGCATGATCGGCCTCGTGCTGGCGGCCGGCGCCGGACGCCGTCTGCGCCCCTACACCGACACCCTGCCCAAGGCACTGGTCCCGGTCGGCCCCGAGGGCGCGGAGGACAGCATCACCGTGCTGGACCTGACGCTGGCCAACTTCGCCGAGGTCGGCCTGACCGAGGTCGGGATCATCGTCGGCTACCGCAAGGAAGCCGTGTACGACCGCAAGGAGGAGCTGGAGCGCAAGTACGGCGTCAAGCTCACCCTCATCGACAACGACAAGGCCGAGGAGTGGAACAACGCCTACTCCCTGTGGTGCGGCCGTGACGCCCTCAAGGACGGCGTGATCCTCGCCAACGGCGACACCGTGCACCCGGTCTCCGTCGAGAAGACCCTGCTCGCCGCCCGCGGCGACGGCAAGAAGATCATCCTCGCGCTCGACACGGTGAAGAGCCTCGCCGAGGAGGAGATGAAGGTCGTCGTCGACCCCGACAAGGGCGTCCAGCGCATCACCAAGCTGATGGACCCGGCCGAGGCGACCGGCGAGTACATCGGCGTCACCCTCATCGAGGGCGAGGCCGCCGTGGAGCTGGCCGACGCGCTGAGGACCACCTTCGAGCGCGACCCGCAGCTGTACTACGAGGACGGCTACCAGGAGCTGGTCAACCGCGGCTTCAGGATCGACGTGGCACCGATCGGCGACGTCAAGTGGGTCGAGATCGACAACCACGACGACCTCGCCAAGGGCCGGGAGATCGCGTGCCTGTACTGACGAGGCTCATCCCGTCACCGGTCGTCGTGGACATCCGCGCGGGTGCCCTCGACGATCTGGGGTGTGTGCTCGCCGACGAGCGCATCTCCCACTCGGGCAAGCTCGCCGTCGCCGTCAGCGGCGGCTCGGGCGCCCGGCTGCGCGAGCGCGTCGCCCCGTCGCTGCCCGGCGCCGACTGGTTCGAGGTCGGCGGCGGCACCCTGGACGACGCGATCAAGCTGGCCGGTGCCATGAAGGGCGGCCACTACGACGCGGTCGTCGGCCTCGGCGGCGGCAAGATCATCGACTGTGCCAAGTTCGCCGCGGCGCGCATCGGCCTGCCGCTGGTCGCCGTGCCCACGAACCTCGCGCACGACGGGCTGTGCTCGCCGGTCGCCACCCTGGACAACGACGCGGGCCGCGGCTCCTACGGCGTCCCGAACCCGATCGCCGTCGTGATCGACCTGGACGTCATCCGCGACGCCCCGGTGCGGTTCGTGCGCGCCGGCATCGGCGACGCCGTCTCCAACATCTCCGCGATCGCGGACTGGGAGCTGGCCAACCGGGTCAAGGGCGAGCGGATCGACGGCCTGGCCGCCGCGATGGCCCGCCAGGCCGGCGAGGCCGTGCTCCGGCACCCGGGCGGCGTCGGCGACAACGACTTCCTCCAGGTGCTCGCCGAGGGCCTGGTCCTGACCGGCATCGCCATGTCGGTCTCCGGTGACTCGCGGCCCGCCTCCGGAGCCTGCCACGAGATCAACCACGCCTTCGACCTGCTCTTCCCCACCCGCGCGGCCTCCCACGGCGAGCAGTGCGGCCTGGGTGCGGCCTTCGCGATGTATCTGCGCGGGGCGCACGAGGAATCCGTCCACATGGCCGGGGTGCTGCGCCGGCACGGTCTGCCGGTGCTGCCGGAGGAGATCGGCTTCACCCCGGACGAGTTCGTCCGGGCCGTGGAGTTCGCGCCGCAGACCCGGCCCGGCCGCTACACGATCCTCGAACACCTCGACCTCGAATCCGACCAGATCAAGGACATGTACGCCGACTATGTCAAGGCCATCGGTAGCTGAACTACGTCCGGTCGTCCATCCCGCGGGGGTCAAGGACCGGCGCAGCGGTGAGCACTGGGCGGGACGCCTCTACATGCGTGAGGTCTCGCTGCGGATCGACCGCTACCTGGTGAACACCAGGGTCACGCCCAACCAGCTCACGTACCTGATGACCGTCTGCGGCGTGCTCGCGGCCCCGGCCCTGCTGGTGCCGGGGATCACGGGCGCCGTGCTCGGCGTGGTGGCGGTCCAGCTGTACCTGCTGCTGGACTGCGTCGACGGTGAGGTCGCCCGCTGGAAGAAGCAGTACTCGCTCGGCGGCGTCTACCTCGACCGGGTCGGCGCCTACCTGACCGACGCCGCGGTCCTGGTCGGCCTCGGCCTGCGCGCCGCCGACGTCTGGGGCACCGGACGGATCGACTGGCTGTGGGCCTTCCTCGGCACCCTGGCCGCCCTCGGCGCCATCCTGATCAAGGCCGAGACCGACCTGGTGGGCGTCGCCCGGCACCAGACCGGGAAGGAGCCGGTCCAGGAGTCCGCGTCCGAGCCGCGTTCCTCCGGCATGGCACTGGCCCGCCGGGCCGCCGGTGCGCTCAAGTTCCACCGGCTGATCCTCGGCATCGAGGCGTCCCTGCTGATCCTCGTCCTCGCGATCGTCGACGCGAGCCGGGGAGACCTGTTCTTCACCCGCCTCGGCACCGCCGTACTCGCGGGCATCGCGCTGCTGCAGACCCTGCTCCACCTGGTGTCCATCCTCGCCTCCAGCAGGCTCAAGTGAGTGGCGCCATGAAGGTCGGCGCCGTCGTCATCACGATGGGCAACCGCCCCGAGGAACTGCGCGCCCTGCTCGACTCGGTGGCCAAGCAGGACGGCGACCCGGTCGAGGTGGTCGTGGTCGGCAACGGCTCGCCCGTCCCGGAGGTGCCCGACGGCGTGCGCACCGTCGAGCTGCCCGAGAACCTGGGCATCCCCGGCGGCCGCAACGTCGGCATCGAGGCCTTCGGCCCGGGCGGGCGGGACGTCGACATCCTGCTCTTCCTCGACGACGACGGCCTGCTCGCCCGCACCGACACCGCCGAGCTGTGCCGCGAGGCCTTCGCGGCCGACGACGAGCTGGGCATCATCAGCTTCCGCATCGCCGACCCGGACACCGGCGAGACCCAGCGCCGGCACGTCCCGCGCCTGCGCGCCTCGGACCCGATGCGCTCCTCCCGGGTGACCACCTTCCTCGGCGGTGCCAACGCCGTGCGCACCCGCGTCCTCACGCAGGTCGGCGGCCTGCCGGACGCGTTCTTCTACGCCCACGAGGAAACCGACCTGGCGTGGCGGGCGCTGGACGCGGGCTGGATGATCGACTACCGGTCGGACATGGTGCTGAACCACCCCACGACCGCGCCCTCGCGGCACGCGGTCTACCACCGCATGGTCGCGCGCAACCGGGTCTGGCTGGCCCGGCGCAACCTCCCCCTCCTCCTCGTCCCGGTCTACCTCGGGGTGTGGATGCTGCTCACACTGCTGCGCCGCCCCTCCCGGTCGGCCCTGAAGGCCTGGTTCGGCGGCTTCCGCGAGGGCTGGGCCACCCCCTGCGGACCTCGCCGGCCCATGAGGTGGCGTACGGTGTGGCGGCTGACCCGGCTGGGCCGGCCTCCCGTGATCTGACAAGCTCGTGTCCGAGAGCCTCCCGGCCCTGCCCGGGTCAACAGGTCCATGCCAGGCCCGCGCGGCCGAGCATTCCGAAGACGAAAGTTTCCACCAGTGAGTGAGACAACGCACGACGGCACGGTCGCCATGACCAAGCCCGTGTCGCCCGACGAGGGCCTCACACCGGCCCGGCTCGCCGCCAAGCACGGGCTGTCCGTGAGCGGTGCCCGGCCGTCCCTCATGGAGTACGTCCGTCAGCTCTGGGGGCGGCGGCACTTCATCCTCGCCTTCTCCCAGGCGAAGCTGACCGCCCAGTACAGCCAGGCCAAGCTCGGTCAGCTGTGGCAGGTGGCCACGCCGCTGCTGAACGCGCTCGTCTACTTCCTGATCTTCGGCCTGATCCTGAACGCGGGCCGCGGCATGCCGAAGGACGTCTACATCCCGTTCCTGGTGACGGGCGTGTTCGTCTTCACCTTCACCCAGTCCTCGGCGATGGCGGGCGTGCGGGCCATCGCCGGCAACCTCGGCCTGGTGCGGGCGCTGCACTTCCCGCGCGCCTCGCTCCCGATCTCGTTCGCGCTGCAACAGCTCCAGCAGCTGCTGGCCTCGATGATCGTCCTGTTCGCGGTGGTGGTGGGCTTCGGCAGCTACCCCCGGATGTCCTGGCTGCTGGTGATCCCGGCGCTGGTCCTGCAGTTCCTCTTCAACATGGGACTGGCGCTGATCGTGGCCCGGATGGGGGCGAAGACCCCGGACCTGGCCCAGCTGATGCCGTTCATCATGCGGACCTGGATGTACGCGTCGGGCGTCATGTTCTCCATCCCGATCATGCTGGAGGACAAGCCGGCCTGGCTCGCCGACGTGCTCCAGTGGAACCCGGCCGCCGTCTTCATGGACCTGATCCGCTTCGCGCTGATCGACGGGTACGGCTCCGAGAACCTGCCGCCGCACGTGTGGGCGGTCGCGCTCGGCTGGTCCGTGCTCCTCGCGGTGGGCGGCTTCGTGTACTTCTGGAAGGCGGAGGAGAGGTACGGCCGTGGCTGATCAGCAGCAGGGCGAGCGGGTGCCGACGGTCATCGCGGACGAACTGCACATCGTCTACCGCGTCAACGGCGCCAAGACCGGCAAGGGGAGCGCGACCGCGGCCCTGAGCCGGATGATCAAAAAGGGCGAGCAGCGGGGCGTGCGCAAGGTGCACGCCGTGCGGGGCGTCTCCTTCACCGCCTACCGGGGCGAGGCCATCGGCCTGATCGGTTCCAACGGGTCCGGCAAGTCGACCCTGCTGCGGGCCATCGCGGGCCTGCTCCCCGCCGAGAAGGGCAAGGTCTACACCGACGGCCAGCCCTCCCTGCTCGGGGTGAACGCGGCCCTGATGAACGACCTGACCGGCGAGCGGAACATCATCCTCGGCGGACTGGCCATGGGCATGACCCGCGAGCAGATCAAGGAGCGCTACCAGGACATCGTCGACTTCTCCGGCATCAACGAGAAGGGCGACTTCATCACCCTGCCGATGCGCACCTACTCCTCCGGCATGGCCGCCCGCCTGCGGTTCTCCATCGCCGCCGCGAAGGACCACGACGTCCTGATGATCGACGAGGCGCTGGCCACCGGCGACCGCAAGTTCCAGACACGCTCCGAGCGGCGCATCCGGGAACTGCGCAAGGAGGCCGGCACCGTCTTCCTGGTCAGCCACAACAACAAGTCCATCCGCGACACCTGCAACCGCGTCCTGTGGCTGGAGCGCGGCGAACTGCGCATGGACGGGCCGACCGACGAGGTGCTCAAGGAGTACGAGAAGTTCACGGGCAAGTAGCCCGACACGCCGGACCGCGCCGGAACTGTTCCGGTGCGGCTCCGCGTCTGCGAAGAAGACGTCAACTCCCGTCGTCCGCGGGAATCTTGAAGCCGATCGATGTGTTGTCGTGAGGCGCGGAGGACC
This sequence comes from Streptomyces sp. NPDC017225, assembly GCF_044331465.1. Classification (NCBI taxonomy): domain Bacteria; kingdom Bacillati; phylum Actinomycetota; class Actinomycetes; order Kitasatosporales; family Streptomycetaceae; genus Streptomyces; species Streptomyces sp. NPDC017225. Next base: position 311,061 of record NZ_JBIRNE010000007.1, read on the forward strand.
CCGGCGAACCTCCGGGAGTCGTACAACGTAAGCTGTACCGGTCCCGAAACGCGGCACTTGGGGCGATAATCCCCGACACCCACGGGCGGGCCTGCCGCGTGGGCGGTCGGGCGGCGTGTCCGAAATAGTGTGTATTGGGTCGGCAGTGTAGAACGGGAGATGTGACGGCAATGGCTACGGAAACTCCCCACCTCCGCGAAGCGTGCGCCGTCCCCGCCCAGGGCAGCCCGCGATGACGGTGAGCGGCACGGCGCACGCCGTCGACCCGGAGCGCGCCACCCTCGCCAAGGCCGCGGACGAGAACTTCCCCGTCGCCCCCTTCTTCCTCCCCCGCGCCTGGCGCACCGACCTCATGGCCGTCTACGGCTTCGCCCGCCTCGTCGACGACATCGGCGACGGCGACCTGGCCCCCGGCGGTGCCGACGCCCGCCTCCTCGGCGTCCCCGCCGACCGGGCCGACGACCGGGTGCTGATGCTGGACGCCTTCGAGGAGGACCTGCGCAGGGTCTTCGACGGCACCCCCCGCCACCCGCTGCTGCGCCGCCTGGCGCCGACCGTGCGCCGCCGCTCGCTCACCCCCGGGCCCTTCCTCGGCCTGATCGCCGCCAACCGACAGGACCAGCTGGTCGCGCGGTACGAGACCTACGACGACCTCCTCGCCTACTGCGAGCTGTCCGCCAACCCGGTCGGCCGGCTCGTCCTCGCCGTCACCGGCACCTCGACGCCCGAGCGGATCCGCCGCTCCGACGCCATCTGCACCGCGCTGCAGATCGTCGAGCACCTCCAGGACGTCGCCGAGGACCTGAGCCGGGACCGCATCTACCTGCCCGCCGAGGACATGAAACGCTTCCACGTCCAGGAGACGGACCTCGCCGCGCCCACCGCGAACGCCTCGGTGCGCGCCCTGATCGCCTACGAGGCCGGGCGCGCCCGCGACCTGATGAGTGAGGGCGCACCCCTGGTGGGTAGCGTCCACGGCAGGCTGCGTCTGCTGCTCGCGGGGTTCGTGGCGGGCGGCAGGGCGGCCGTCCGGGCGATCGCCGCCGCCGATCACGACGTACTTCCCGGCCCGCCCAAGCCCAGCAAGGCCCAGTTGCTGCGCGAGGTGGGCGTGACCCTGCGAGGAGAGGGGTGATCGGGACCGTGGAGCCGTCAGAGCACGCGTCGGCACCGGTACTCGCCGCCTACAGCTACTGCGAGGCCGTGACCGGACAGCAGGCCCGCAACTTCGCCTACGGCATCCGGCTCCTGCCGACGCCCAAGCGCCGGGCGATGTCGGCGCTGTACGCGTTCTCGCGCCGGGTCGACGACATCGGCGACGGGGCGCTGGCCGACGACGTCAAGGTCACCAGGCTCGAGGAGACCCGGGCGGTGCTCGCCCGTATCCACGAGGGCGCGGTCGACGAGGACGACACCGACCCGGTCGCCGTCGCCCTCGCCCATGCCGCCCGGCGGTTCCCGATCCCGCTCGGCGGCCTCGACGAACTGATCGACGGCGTCCAGATGGACCTGCGCGGCGAGACCTACGAGACCTGGGACGACCTCAAGGTCTACTGCCGTTGTGTGGCGGGCGCCATCGGACGCCTCTCGCTCGGCGTGTTCGGTACGGAGCCGGGGGCGCGCGGCGCCGAGCGCGCGCCCGAGTACGCCGACACGCTCGGGCTCGCACTCCAGCTCACCAACATCCTGCGCGACGTCCGTGAGGACGCCGAGGGCGGGCGGACCTATCTGCCCGCCGACGACCTCGCCAAGTTCGGCTGCTCGGCCGGGTTCAGCGGGCCGACACCACCCGAGGGCTCCGACTTCGCGGGCCTCGTGCACTTCGAAGTGCGCAGGGCCCGCGCCCTTTTCGCCGAGGGCTACCGGCTGCTGCCCCTGCTCGACCGGCGCAGCGGCGCCTGCGTGGCCGCCATGGCCGGCATCTACCGCCGCCTTCTGGACCGCATCGAGCGCGACCCCGAGGCCGTGCTGCGCGGCCGGGTCTCCCTCCCCGGACGCGAGAAGGCGTACGTCGCCGTGCGCGGACTGTCCGGGCTCGACGCCCGGCATGTCACCCGGCGGGCCGTCAGGAGGCGCGTCTGATGGACACACCCGGCACACTCGACACTCCGGTACCAGGCGAAGCCTGTGGCCACGAACGGCGGGCAACCCTCCGGTGGCGGTCGGCGTCCCTGACTGAGACGGTCGGCCGTACGCCGTTCAAGCACCGCGGCGACCGGACAGGGAAAGGCGCACCATGACGGACGGCAACGGCACGCGTGACGGCGGGCAGCTCGCGGACGTCTCCGCCCTCCGCCCCGGCGGACACGCCGTCGTGGTCGGCGGCGGACTCGCCGGTGTCACCGCCGCGCTCGCGCTCGCCGACGCCGGGGTGCGTGTCACCCTGCTCGAAGGACGTCCGCGTCTGGGCGGGCTCGCCTTCTCCTTCCAGCGCGGCGACCTCACCGTCGACAACGGCCAGCACGTGTACCTGCGCTGCTGCACCGCCTACCGCTGGTTCCTCGACCGGATCGGGGGAGCGGCGCTCGCCCCGGTGCAGGAACGTCTCGACGTTCCCGTCGTCGATCTGGCCCGGCCCGAGGGACGAAGGCTCGGCAGGCTGCGGCGCGACGCGCTGCCCGTGCCCCTGCATCTGGGGCGGAGCCTGGCCACGTACCCGCATCTCTCGCTCGCCGAGCGCGCGAGTGTCGGGCGTGCCGCGCTCGCCCTCAAGGGGCTGGACCCCGCCGACCCGGCTCTGGACACCCAGGACTTCGGCAGCTGGCTGGCGGCGCACGGTCAGTCGGCACGCGCCATCGAGGCCCTGTGGGACCTGGTCGGGGTCGCCACCCTCAACGCGGTCGCGGGCGACGCCTCCCTGGGGCTCGCCGCGATGGTGTTCAAGACCGGCCTGCTCTCCGAGCCCGGCGCGGCCGACATCGGCTGGGCCCGCGTCCCACTGGGGGAACTGCACGACCGGCTGGCCCGCAAGGCGCTCGACGCCGCGGGCGTCCGCACCGAGGTCCGTACCCGCGTCACCTCCGTCCGCGCGGACGGGAACGGCGGCTGGAGCGTCCAGGTCCCCGGTGAGACGCTCGACGCGGACGCGGTCGTCCTCGCCGTACCGCAGCGCGAGACGCACGACCTGCTGCCCGCGGGCGCCCTCGACGCCCCCGAGAACCTCCTGGAGATCGACACCGCGCCGATCCTCAACGTCCACGTGATCTACGACCGCAAGGTGCTCGCCACGCCGTTCCTGACGGCTCTCGGCACTCCGGTGCAGTGGGTGTTCGACCGTACCGAGGCCTCCGGACTGAAGGAGGGACAGTACCTGGCACTGTCGCAGTCGACCGCGCAGAACGAGATCGACGAGCCCGTGGCCACCTTGCGCGAGCGGTACCTGCCCGAACTGGAGCGGCTGCTGCCGCGCACCCGGGACGCCGAGGTGAAGGACTTCTTCGTGACCAGGGAGCGCACCGCGACGTTCGCTCCCGCCCCCGGCGTCGGACGGCTCCGGCCCGGCGCCCGCACCAAGGCACCCGGCCTCTGTCTGGCCGGAGCGTGGACCGCCACCGGGTGGCCCGCGACCATGGAGAGTGCGGTTCGCAGCGGTGTCTCGGCGGCGGGCGCCGCCCTCGGCACCCTGGGCCTGTCCCGCGGCCTCCTCCCCGATTTCCTGGAGGAGGCCGCGTGAAGGCCGCCCCGCGAGGGACCGACGCCCGCACTCCCGGCACCGCAACTGGAGGAATGACTGTGCCCACTGTGCCCCCGGCCCCGAAGGCCGCTCCGAGGACCACGGTGGACGTGACCGCGCTTCTGGAGCGCGGCCGGACCCTGGCCACGCCGGTCCTGCGGGCGGCCGTCGACCGCCTGGCACCTCCCATGGACACCGTCGCCGCGTACCACTTCGGCTGGATCGACGCCCAGGGCAGGCCCGCCGACGGCGACGGCGGCAAGGCCGTCCGTCCCGCGCTCGCGGTGCTCTCCGCCGAGGTCACCGGTGCCGCGCCCGAGGTCGGCGTACCCGGCGCGGTGGCCGTGGAACTGGTGCACAACTTCTCCCTCCTGCACGACGACCTGATGGACGGCGACGAGCAGCGCCGCCACCGCGACACCGTCTGGAAGGTGCACGGCCCCGCCCAGGCCATCCTGGTCGGCGACGCCCTGTTCGCCCTGGCCAACGAGATACTGCTGGAGCTGGGCACCGTCGAGGCCGGCCGCGCCACCCGTCGGCTGACCAAGGCCAGCCGGTCCCTGATCGACGGTCAGGCGCAGGACATCTCCTACGAGCACCGCGACCGCGTCAGCGTCGAGGAGTGCCTGGAGATGGAGGGCAACAAGACCGGCGCCCTGATCGCCACCGCCAGCTCCATCGGGGCCGTGCTCGGCGGCGCCGACGAGCGGACCGCCGACTCGCTGGAGAAGTACGGCTACCACCTGGGCCTGGCCTTCCAGGCCGTCGACGACCTCCTCGGCATCTGGGGCGACCCGGACTCCACCGGCAAGCAGACCTGGAGCGACCTGCGCCAGCGCAAGAAGTCCCTCCCGGTCGTGGCCGCCCTCGCGGCGGGCGGTCCCGCCTCCGAGCGGCTCGGCGAGATCCTCGCCGCCGACGCCAGGACCAGCGACTTCGCGAACTTCTCCGAGGAGGAGTTCGCGGCCCGCGCCGCCCTCATCGAAGAGGCGGGCGGCCGGGAGTGGACGGCCGACGAGGCGCGCCGTCAGCACACCATCGCCATCGAAGCCCTCGACACCGTCGACATGCCCGACCGGGTGCGGGACCGTTTCACGGCGCTCGCGGACTTCGTCGTCGTACGAAAGAGATGATCACTATCGGTCGAATAGCCCTCGCGTAGTCGCCGGCCGGTGTCGCGGGAAGACGAGCACCGGCCGACGGCGGACCCACAGCAGAAGCACCACTGTTACTGCACGAAGGGGAAGCCATGACAGCGACGACCGACGGAAGCACCGGGGCCACCCTGAAGCCCCTCGCAGCCGCGGCCAGCGAAACCGACATCACGATCCCCGCGACGGCGGCCGGGGTACCAGAAGCCGCCGCACGCGCCACCCGGCGCGCCACGGACTTCCTGCTCTCCCGGCAGGACGCCCAGGGCTGGTGGAAGGGCGACCTCGAGACGAACGTCACGATGGACGCCGAGGACCTGCTCCTCCGCCAGTTCCTGGGCATCGGTGACGACGAGACCACGCGGGCCGCCGCCCTGTTCATCCGCGGCGAGCAGCGCGAGGACGGCACCTGGGCCACCTTCTACGGCGGCCCCGGCGACCTGTCCGCCACCATCGAGGCCTACGTCGCCCTCCGCCTGGCCGGCGACGAGCCCCACGCCCCGCACATGGCCAGGGCGTCGGAATGGATCCGGGCCCGGGGCGGCATCGCCGCGGCGCGGGTCTTCACCCGGATCTGGCTCGCCCTGTTCGGCTGGTGGAAGTGGGACGACCTGCCCGAACTCCCGCCGGAGCTCATCTACTTCCCCACCTGGGTGCCGCTCAACATCTACGACTTCGGCTGCTGGGCCCGGCAGACCATCGTCCCCCTGACCATCGTCTCCGCGAAGCGGCCGGTACGCCCCGCGCCCTTCCCGCTCGACGAACTGCACACCGATCCAGCCCTCCCCAACCCCGCGCGGCCCCTGGCACCGGCGGCGAGCTGGGACGGGACCTTCCAGCGCCTCGACAAGGCACTGCACGCCTACCGCAGGGTCGCCCCGCGCCGGCTGCGGCGGGCCGCGATGAACACCGCCGCCCGCTGGATCATCGAACGGCAGGAGAACGACGGCTGCTGGGGCGGCATCCAGCCGCCGGCCGTGTACTCCGTCATCGCGCTGTACCTGCTCGGCTACGACCTCGAACACCCCGTGATGCGCGCGGGCCTGGAGTCGCTGGACCGGTTCGCCGTGTGGCGCGAGGACGGCGCCCGGATGATCGAGGCCTGCCAGTCCCCGGTGTGGGACACCTGCCTGGCCACCATCGCGCTGGCCGACGCCGGGGTGCCCGAGGACCATCCGCAGCTGGTGAAGGCCGCGGACTGGATGCTCGGTGAGCAGATCGTGCGCCCCGGCGACTGGTCGGTGAAGCGGCCCGGACTCCCGCCCGGCGGCTGGGCGTTCGAGTTCCACAACGACAACTACCCCGACATCGACGACACCGCCGAGGTGGTCCTGGCCCTGCGCCGGGTCAGACACCACGACCCGGAACGGGTGGAGAAGGCGATCGGCCGCGGCGTGCGCTGGAACCTCGGCATGCAGTCGAAGAACGGTGCCTGGGGCGCGTTCGACGTCGACAACACCAGCCCCTTCCCCAACCGGCTGCCCTTCTGCGACTTCGGTGAGGTCATCGACCCGCCGTCGGCGGACGTCACCGCGCACGTCGTCGAGAGCCTCGCCGTCGAGGGCCTCACCCACGACCCCCGCACCCGGCGCGGCATCCAGTGGCTGCTCGCCCAACAGGAGCCGGACGGCTCCTGGTTCGGCCGCTGGGGCGTCAACTACGTCTACGGCACCGGATCCGTCGTACCCGCCCTGACCACCGCCGGACTCCCCACCTCGCACCCGGCCGTCCGCCGCGCGGTGACCTGGCTGGAGTCCGTCCAGAACGACGACGGCGGCTGGGGCGAGGACCTGCGGTCCTACGACGACGCCAGGACGTGGAGCGGCCGGGGCGCCTCGACCGCCTCGCAGACCGCCTGGGCGCTGATGGCCCTGCTGGCGGCGGGGGAGCGGGAGTCCAAGGCCGTCGAACGCGGCGTCGCGTGGCTCGCCGCCACCCAGCGGGAGGACGGCTCCTGGGACGAGCCCTACTTCACCGGCACCGGCTTCCCCTGGGACTTCTCCATCAACTACCACCTCTACCGGCAGGTCTTCCCGCTCACCGCGCTCGGGAGGTACGTCCACGGAGAGCCCTTCGCCAAGAAGCCGCGCGCGGGGCAGGCCACCGCCACCGGCACCGCCCTCGCCGAGCCGTCGCCGGCCGACGCGTCCACGGCCGAGGTGAAGGGCAGCTGATGACCCGACAGCCCGGCCCGTCCCCGCTGCTGATCGCCTGCGCGCTCGGCATCGAGCACCTCGCCCTGCGCACCGGCGACCGCGGCTGCGCAGGCGGGCCGGTCACCGTCCTGCGTACGGGCATGGGCCCGAAGGCGGCCGAGCGCTCGGTCAGCCGGGTCCTGGCCGACCCGGCGCTCGGCGAGGCCGCCGTGCTGGCCACGGGCTTCTGCGCGGGACTCGCCCCAGGCATGCACCCCGGCGACCTGGTCGTCGCCGAGGAGACCCGGGACCCGCGCTCCACCGTCAGCTGCGTCGGGACGGACCGGCTCGTCAAGGAACTCGCGCGAGCCGCCCCCGGGCGCACCGTCCACACCGGGCCGCTGACCGGCTCGGACCACGTCGTCCGCGGTCCCGAACGCGCCGATCTGCTGGCGACCGGCGCGATCGCCGTCGACATGGAGTCCGCGGCCACGCTCCTGAGCGCCGTCCGGACGGGCGCGCGCCCGGTTGCGGCCGTGCGGGTGGTCGTGGACGCTCCAGAGCACGAGCTGGTCCGGATCGGCACGGTGCGCGGTGGAATATCGGCATTCCGCGTCCTTCGATCCGTTCTTCCCGCATTCTTCGAATGGCACCGTTCTTTGCCGCTCCCCCGGAGGTGAGCCCAGATGGCCATGCCGCTGCGCCAGTCCATCAAGGTCGCTACATACCTGGCCGAACAGAAGATCCGCCGACGGGACAAGTTCCCCCTCATCGTGGAGCTGGAGCCGCTCTTCGCCTGCAACCTGGCGTGCGAGGGGTGCGGCAAGATCCAGCACCCGGCCGGGGTGCTCAAGCAGCGCATGCCGGTCGCGCAGGCGGTGGGCGCGGTGCTCGAATCGGGAGCGCCGATGGTCTCCATCGCCGGCGGCGAGCCGCTGATGCACCCGCAGATCGACGAGATCACCCGCCAGTTGGTGGCCAAGCGGAAGTACGTCTTCCTGTGCACCAACGCCCTGCTCATGCGCAAGAAGATGGACAAGTTCACGCCCTCCCCCTACTTCGCGTTCGCGGTGCACATCGACGGGCTGCGGGAGCGGCACGACGAGTCCGTGGCGAAGGAGGGCGTGTTCGACGAGGCCGTGGAGGCCATCAAGGAGGCCAAGCGGCGCGGTTTCCGGGTGACCACCAACTCGACCTTCTTCAACACCGACACCCCGCAGACCATCGTCGAGGTCCTCAACTTCCTCAACGACGACCTCAAGGTCGACGAGATGATGATCTCGCCCGCCTACGCCTACGAGAAGGCGCCCGACCAGGAGCACTTCCTGGGCGTGGAGCAGACCCGAGAGCTGTTCAAGAAGGCCTTCTCGGGCGGCAACCGGGCCCGCTGGCGGCTCAACCACTCCCCGCTGTTCCTCGACTTCCTCGAGGGCAAGGTCGACTTCCCGTGCACCGCGTGGGCGATCCCGAACTACTCCCTCTTCGGCTGGCAGCGCCCCTGCTACCTGATGAGCGACGGGTACGTCCCGACGTACCGGGAGCTGATCGAGGACACCGACTGGGACAAGTACGGCCGCGGCAAGGATCCGCGCTGCGCCAACTGCATGGCGCACTGCGGTTACGAGCCCACCGCGGTCCTGGCCACCATGGGCTCGCTCAAGGAGTCCCTGCGTGCCATGCGGGAGACGGTCTCCGGGAACCGGGACTGACGGCATGACCGCCATCTCCCTGGGCGTTCCCGAGGTACCGGTCCGGCCGATCGCCGAGCGGCGCGCGTCGCGGCGGATCCAGGTCGGGCCGGTGGCCGTCGGGGGCGGGGCCCCCGTGTCGGTGCAGTCCATGACCACGACCCGTACGTCGGACATCGGTGCGACGCTCCAGCAGATCGCCGAGCTGACGGCGTCGGGCTGTCAGATCGTCCGGGTGGCCTGTCCCACCCAGGACGACGCGGACGCGCTGGCCGTGATCGCGAAGAAGTCGCAGATCCCGGTGATCGCCGACATCCACTTCCAGCCGAAGTACGTCTTCGCCGCGATCGAGGCGGGCTGCGCGGCGGTCCGCGTCAACCCGGGCAACATCAAGCAGTTCGACGACAAGGTCAAGGAGATCGCCAAGGCGGCCCGCGACCACGGCACCCCGATCCGCATCGGCGTCAACGCCGGCTCGCTGGACCGCCGCCTGCTGCGGAAGTACGGCAGGGCGACCCCCGAGGCGCTGGCGGAGTCCGCTCTGTGGGAGGCGTCCCTCTTCGAGGAGCACGACTTCCGGGACATCAAGATCTCCGTCAAGCACAACGACCCGGTCGTCATGGTCGAGGCCTACCGCCAGCTCGCCGCCCAGTGCGACTACCCGCTGCACCTCGGCGTCACCGAGGCCGGCCCCGCCTTCCAGGGCACCATCAAGTCGGCCGTCGCCTTCGGCGCGCTGCTCTCCCAGGGCATCGGCGACACCATCCGCGTCTCCCTGTCGGCCCCGCCGGTCGAGGAGATCAAGGTCGGTACCCAGATCCTCCAGTCGCTGGGGCTCAGGGAACGCCGGCTGGAGATCGTCTCCTGCCCGTCCTGCGGCCGCGCCCAGGTCGACGTCTACAAGCTGGCCGACGAGGTCACGGCAGGTCTGGAGGGTATGGAGGTGCCGTTGCGCGTCGCCGTCATGGGCTGTGTGGTCAATGGCCCCGGCGAGGCCCGCGAGGCCGACCTCGGCGTCGCCTCGGGCAACGGCAAGGGCCAGATCTTCGTCAAGGGCGAGGTCGTCAGGACCGTCCCCGAGTCGAAGATCGTCGAGACGCTGATCGAAGAGGCGATGAAGATCGCCGAGCAGATGGAGAAGGACGGCGCGTCGGGGGAGCCGGCCGTCACCGTGAGCTGAACAGCACGGACCGAAGGGGGCCCGAGCGTGACGATTCTGGAGAGCATCCGGGGACCACGCGACCTGAAGGCGCTGTCCGAGGCGGAACTCGGCGAACTGTCCGGCGAGATACGTGACTTCCTGGTGCACGCGGTCGCCCGTACCGGCGGACACCTGGGACCCAACCTGGGCGTGGTGGAACTGACCGTCGCCCTGCACCGGGTCTTCGAGTCACCGGCCGACCGCATCCTGTGGGACACCGGCCATCAGAGCTACGTGCACAAGCTGCTGACCGGACGTCAGGACTTCTCCAAGCTGCGCGGCAAGGGCGGGCTGTCCGGCTACCCGTCGCGCGAGGAGTCCGAGCACGACGTCATCGAGAACAGCCACGCCTCCACCGTGCTCGGCTGGGCCGACGGTCTCGCCAAGGCCCGTCGGGTGCGGGGGGAGCGGGGCCACGTCGTGGCCGTCATCGGCGACGGCGCGCTCACCGGCGGCATGGCCTGGGAGGCCCTGAACAACATCGCGGCGGCCAGCGACCGGCCGCTGATCATCGTCGTCAACGACAACGAACGCTCGTACGCGCCGACCATCGGCGGCCTCGCCAACCACCTCGCGACCCTCCGTACGACCGACGCCTACGAGCGGATGCTGGCCTGGGGCAAGGACGTGCTCCAGCGCACACCCGTGGTCGGCGACACCCTGTACGAGGCCCTGCACGGCGCGAAGAAGGGCTTCAAGGACGCCTTCGCCCCGCAGGGACTCTTCGAGGACCTGGGGCTGAAGTACGTAGGCCCGATCGACGGGCACGACATCGGGGCCGTCGAGTCGGCGCTGCGGCGTGCGAAACGCTTCCACGGCCCCGTACTGGTGCACTGCCTCACGGAGAAGGGCCGCGGCTACGAACCGGCCCTGCGGGACGAGGCGGACCACTTCCACACGGTCGGCGCGATGGACCCGCTCACCTGCGCGCCGCTCAGTCCGTCCAGCGCGCCGTCGTGGACCTCCGTGTTCGGCGAGGAGATCGTCCGGATCGGCGAGGAGCGCGACGACGTCGTGGCGATCACCGCGGCCATGCTGCACCCGGTCGGGCTCGGCGCCTTCGCCGAGCGGTTCCCCGGCCGGGTCTGGGACGTCGGCATCGCCGAGCAGCACGCCGCGGTGTCCGCGGCCGGTCTCGCCACCGGCGGCCTCCACCCGGTCGTCGCCGTCTACGCCACCTTCCTCAACCGTGCCTTCGACCAGCTCCTGATGGACGTGGCCCTGCACCGTTGCGGGGTCACCTTCGTGCTGGACCGGGCAGGCGTCACCGGCGCCGACGGGCCCTCGCACAACGGCATGTGGGACATGTCCGTCCTCCAGGTCGTCCCGGGTCTGCGCATCGCCGCGCCGCGCGACGCCGGCCAGTTGCGCGCCCAGCTGCGCGAGGCGGTCGCCGTCGACGACGCGCCGACGCTGGTGCGCTTCCCGAAGGAGTCCGTCGGGCCGGCCGTACCGGCCGTGGACCGGATCGGCGGCATGGACGTCCTGCACGCCGCCGGCCGGCCCGAGGTGCTGCTCGTGGCCGTCGGCGTGATGGCGCCCGTCTGCCTCCGCGCCGCCGAGCTGCTCGAGGCCCGCGGCACCGCATGCACCGTCGTCGACCCGCGCTGGGTCAAACCCGTCGACCCGGCGCTCGCGCCGCTGGCCGCGCGGCATCGCCTGGTGGCCGTCGTGGAGGACAACATCCGTGCGGCCGGCGTCGGTTCGGCGGTGGCACTGGCGCTGGGCGACGCCGAGGTCGACGTACCCGTACGCCGGTTCGGCATTCCCGAGCAGTTCCTCGCGCACGCCAAGCGCGCCGAGGTGCTCGCCGACATCGGACTCACCCCCGTCGAGATCGCCGGCCGGATCAGCGCGAGCCTGGCCGTCGGAGCACAGGCCGCAGCACAGGCCGGAGAGCAGACAGGCACGGACGACGGCCCGTCACGCCAGTGCAAGGAGAGAGCTGAATGACCAAGGAGTTCGACCTCGCCGCCCTCTTGGCCGAGCGCGGAGCCGAGCGGTACGAGCTGCACGCCAGGCACCTCAACCACCAGTTGCCGCGCATGCTGCGCACCATCGGCTTCGACAAGGTCTACGAGCGGGCCGAGGGCGCGCACTTCTGGGACGCGGACGGCAACGACTACCTGGACATGCTCGCCGGGTTCGCGGTGATGGGCCTGGGGCGCCACCACCCCGTCGTACGCAAGGCACTGCACGACGTCCTCGACGCCTCGCTGGCCGACCTCACCCGCTTCGACTGTCCGCCGCTGCCCGGGCTGCTGGCCGAGAAGCTGCTCTCCTACAGTCCGCACCTGGACCGGGTCTTCTTCGGCAACAGCGGCACGGAGGCGGTCGAGACAGCGCTGAAGTTCGCCCGGTACGCGACCGGCAGGCCGAGGATCCTGTACTGCGCGCACGCCTTCCACGGGCTGACCACCGGCTCGCTGTCCGTCAACGGCGAGGACGGTTTCCGCGACGGCTTCGCCCCGCTGCTGCCCGACACCGCCGTCCCGCTCGGCGATCTGGCAGCCCTGGCGCGGGAGCTGAAGCGGGGCGACGTGGCCGCGCTGATCGTGGAGCCGGTCCAGGGCAAGGGCGTGCACGAGCCCCCGCCCGGCTATCTGCGCGGCGCGCAGGAACTGCTGCGCCGGCACAAGGCACTGCTGATCGCCGACGAGGTGCAGACGGGTCTCGGCCGGACCGGGAAGTTCTACGCCTTCCAGCACGAGGAGGGCGTCGAGCCCGACCTGGTGTGCGTGGCCAAGGCGCTGTCCGGCGGCTATGTGCCGGTGGGGGCCACGCTGGGCAAGGAGTGGATCTTCAGGAAGGTGTTCTCCTCGATGGACCGGGTGCAGGTCCACTCGGCGAGCTTCGGGTCCAACGCGCAGGCCATGGCGGCCGGGCTCGCGGTGCTCTCGGTGATGGAGAACGAGGAGATCGTGGCGAACGCGGCCGCGGTGGGTGAGCGGCTGAAGTCCCGGCTGACGGAGCTGGTGGACCGCTACGAGCTGCTCGCCGAGGTCCGGGGGCGAGGGCTGATGATCGGCATCGAGTTCGGGCGGCCGAGATCGCTGAAGCTGCGCAGCCGCTGGACGATGCTGCAGGCCGCGCGGAAGGGGCTGTTCGCGCAGATGGTGGTGGTGCCACTGCTGCAACGGCACCGGATCCTGACACAGGTGTCCGGCGACCACCTGGAGGTGATCAAACTGATCCCGCCGCTGATCATCGACGCGGGGGACGCGGACCGGTTCGTCGACGCCTTCACCGAGGTGATGGACGACGCCCATGACGGCGGCGGCCTGATGTGGGACTTCGGCAAGACCCTGGTCAGGCAGGCGGTGGCCAACCGCTGACGATCAGCGAGGGCGCCCTCGCTCCGATGTTTGCCTCAGAGGCAAAGAAATTGCCTGTCGGGCAATTTTCGGGCTGAATGAGAGGCATGACCACCCCCGAGCCCGAACCGCCTCCGCCGGACGCGGTGTCCGTCGTGGCACCGCGGCTGCGTGCCCTGCGGCGCAGGGCCGCCCTCACCCTGGAGGCGGCGGCCCGTGCCGCCGGGCTGTCGCCCGCCCACCTCTCCCGTCTGGAGACCGGGCAGCGCCAGCCCTCGCTGCCGATGCTGCTCTCCCTCGCCCGTGTCTACGGTACGACCGTCTCGGAGCTGCTCGGCGAGACGGCCGCGGAGCGGGATGCCGTAGTACGCGCCGACGCCATGGAGCCGACGTTCGCGGGCGGCTGGACCTACTGGCAGGCCGGCGGGGCCGGCCGTGCCATGCAGGCCCTGCGCGTCCATGTGCCGCACGGCTCACAGGGCGACATCGTGCGGGTGCACCCCGGCGAGGAGTGGCTGCACGTCCTGCGGGGCCGGCTGCGGCTGCGTCTCGGGGACACGGTGCACCGGCTCGGCCCGGGCGACAGCGCGCACTTCGACTCGCTGACCCCGCACCGGATCGCCGCCCAGGACGCCGACGGTGTCGAGCTCCTCTTCGTCCACACCCTGTTGCAGAGCCCGACGGCGGCACTGTGCCTGGGACCGGCGGCCACGCCGGTCCACCCCATGCCCGGACCGGTCCACCCCACCCTTGGAGAGACGCCATGAACCTTCAGGAGAAGTTCCCGCGTGCCCTGTGGGTACGGCTCTTCATCTACCTCGTCGTGGGGCACGTCCTCGCGGCCTTCATCTACCTGCTCTTCGAGGTGGGCGCCAACAGCCAGTGAGCCGGTGCGTCAGCGGGCCGGTGAGTCAGTGAGCCGGTGCCTCAGTGGGCCGACGGCTCAGTCCAGCATCCGCTCGCGCAGCCGCTCCCGGGTCTCGGGAGTGATCCGCAGGCCCTTCTCCAGGTAGGTGTCGACCCCGCCCCAGGTCTCCTCGACGGTCTCGAAGGCCGCCGCCAGATACTCGGCGCGCGCGTCGAAGAGGGGGCTGAGCAGCTCCATGACCTCGGGGGAGTAGGCCGAGGCGGCGGTGCTGCTGCGGCGCACCTTGTACCGGCGGTGCGTGGCGTTGGACTTCAGGTAGTCCTCGACGACGGCCTCACGCTCGACGCCCAGGGCGAGCAGGGTGATCGCGATCGACAGGCCCGCGCGGTCCTTGCCGGCGGCGCAGTGCATCAGGGCGGGGACGCTGTCCTGGGCGAGCGCGTGCAGCACCCGGGAGTGCTCGGCCGTGCGGTCCTTGATGATCGCGCGGTAGGAGTCGATCATCCGGTTCGCACCCCTGCCGTCCGCCAGGATCTCGCGGAGCTGGTCGAGGTCGCCGTCGCGGACCATCTTCCAGAACTCGGCACCGTCGGCAGGATCGCTCAGCGGCAGGTTCACGTTCCGCACGCCGGGAAGCTCGACGTCCGGGCCGTCGAGCTTCTGGTCGGCCGCGTTGCGGAAGTCGAAGATCGTGTGCAGGCCCAGCGAGGCCAGCAGCGCGGCGTCCTCTCCGGTGGCGTGCGCGAGGTGGCCGCTGCGGAACAGCACCCCCTGCCGCACCCGCCGCCCGTCCACGGTCGGCAGTCCGCCCACGTCCCGGAAGTTGCGCACACCGGTCAGCTCGGGTTCGGTCGACGGGACCTGCTGCGTCACGGGGGCTCCTCCCACCAAGCCCCGCCGACGCTGCTCGCCGACGGGCACCACTCGACGATACGGCACCGCCCCGGGATGCCGGAGTCCCGGTCGTCCGACTACGCCACATCTGGGCGTTCCGTACGAATTGGTCCCTTAGTCCCAACTGGCGCTGGAATGGAAGAGGATGAAGGGGTGGCGGGTGAGCAGCGTCATATCCGTGACGGTGCGTTGCCCGTCATGTGCATGCAATTCAGCCGGTTTTCAAGGCTCTTTACGCGAAAGGGCACTCCGGTAATCGACGGAGGGTGACCGGTAATTCCCGTAAAGGATCAATCGGAACACCTGGCGATGGAACCCCTCGCTTGTCCCCGCGCGTCCTGGTCCCTTACGTTCACCACCGATCCGGACGGACGCCTAATCCTGCCGCCGCCCGGAGCCCGCACTCATCCACCACCCGTACACGGCAGGAGCGGGGGACCCACAGGTACAACTGCCTGTTCCGGTTCCCGGAACGGCTTGGGGTTAAGCCGCGCCTCGGCGCGGCCGGGCATCTCCAGCTCGCACCCGACAGCTCACCTCGCAGGCGCCGGAGAGGAAAACGACATGCCCGCGAAGGGTAAGCACCGCCGTACCAGGGCCATGCGCCTGACCCGCACCATCGCCGTCGCCGGAACCGGTGGCGCGGCGCTCGCGCTCCCGCTGATGGGCGCCGCCACCGCCCAGGCCGCTCCCGCGCAGTCCGTTTCCGAGCAGGCCGTGCGGTCCATACCGACGGCCGCGAAGCAGGCCGCCGGCAGCGGCGCCGAGAAGAACTCGGACTCGCGGACGTACACCGTGAAGAGCGGTGACTACCTCTCGAAGATCGCCGACGAGCAGGACGTCGACGGTGGCTGGAAGAAGCTGTACTCGGACAACCGCGAGGCCGTCGGCGCGGACCCGTCGATGATCCACCCCGGCCTGAAGCTCTCGGTCGGCGAGCGGGCCGCCAAGTCGTCCGCCCCGTCCTCCTCCACCGGGTCCGAGAAGCCGGCGGCCGAGAAGCCCGCCGCGCCGCAGAAGCCGTCCTCCGAGAAGTCCGAGTCGGCCGAGAAGTCGTCGGACGCCGCGAAGACCTCCTCGGACTCCTCCGACACCAGCGCCCAGTCCGCCGGGACCACCAGCGGCTTCACCTCGCCCGTGCCCGGCGGCAGCGTCGGCACCCCGTACCACCAGACCGGCAGCATGTGGTCCAGCGGCTACCACACCGGCACCGACTTCGTCGTCCCGACCGGCACCTCGCTCAAGGCCGTCGGCGCGGGCACGGTCGTCTCCGCCGGCTGGGGCGGTGCCTACGGCAACCAGGTCGTCATCCAGCTCGCCGACGGCCACTACGCCCAGTACGCCCACCTGTCCTCGCTCTCCGTCTCCGCCGGCCAGTCGGTGACGGCGGGTCAGCAGGTCGGTCTCTCGGGTGCGACCGGCAACGTGACCGGTCCGCACCTGCACTTCGAGATCCGCACCACGCCGGACTACGGTTCGGACGTCGACCCGATCTCGTACCTGCGCTCGCACGGCGTCTCTCTCTGATCCCTCCGATCTCTCCGACGGCGCTTTAGGCGCAGCCTCCGCGCCTCCGAAGGCCGGACCCCGATCCCCGGGTCCGGCCTTCGGTGTATTCCTGAATTGGTGAACACTTTAGGCGTGGTCTTTCTCACCGCCCGTCAACCCTTTCTACGGTCGCGTAGGTCACAATCCAAGGTGAATCATGGGCCGACGTGGCAGACGATTCGAAGAGTGACAGCAGAGAAGTGATCGGGTCGTACGTGGCTGTGGGGGACAGCTTCACCGAGGGCGTCGGCGACCCCGGCCCCGACGGGGCGTTCGTCGGCTGGGCGGACCGGTTCGCCGTCCTGCTCGCGGACCGGCGCCCCGAGGGCGACTTCGCGTACACGAACCTCGCCGTGCGCGGCAGGCTGCTCGACCAGATCGTGGCGGAGCAGATCCCGCGAGTCGCCGGACTCGCGCCGGACCTGGTCTCCTTCGCGGCGGGCGGCAACGACATCATCCGGCCCGGCACCGATCCCGACGAGGTGGCGGAGCGGTTCGAGCGAGCGGTGGCGGCGCTGAGCGCGGCGGCCGGCACCGTCCTGGTGACGACCGGCTTCGACACCCGCGGGGTGCCTGTCCTCAAGCATCTGCGCGGCAAGATCGCCACGTACAACGGGCACGTCCGTGCCATCGCCGACCGCTACGGCTGCCCCGTGCTCGACCTGTGGTCGCTCCGGAGCGTCCAGGACCGCAGGGCGTGGGACGCCGACCGGCTGCACCTGTCGCCCGAGGGGCACACGCGGGTGGCGCTGCGCGCGGGCCAGGTACTCGGCCTGCGGGTCCCGGCCGACCCGGACCAGCCCTGGCCGCTGCTGCCGCCCCGCGGCACCCTGGACGTCCGGCGGGACGACGTGCACTGGGCACGCGAGTACCTGGTGCCGTGGATCGGACGCCGGCTGCGCGGTCAGTCGTCGGGGGACCACGTGACGGCCAAGGGGACCCTGTCGCCGGACGACATCAAGACGCGGATCTCGGCGGTGGCCTGACGGCGGGGCGCGGGTACGGGGCGCCGGTGGAGGCGGTGGGAGCGGTGTCGGCCTCGGGCGGCGCGGTCCAGTGGCGCGGCGTCGTCAACGCCTCCCGCTCCAGGCCCAGTTCCCGGGCGAGTGCCTCGTCCGTCCACTCCTGCGCCCGGGCCCGCGAGACCGCGCCGCCGTACGACGTCAGTTGTACGGCAAGACCGTCGAGCAGCGCCGTCAGACGCAGGGCGGCGCCGTCGGGCTCCGGGCACCGGAACTCCCCGGCGGCCACGCCCTCGGCGATGACCTCGGCGATCGCCGCCTTCCACTGGCGGTCCAGTTCCCGGGTGACCTCCCGCAGCGCGGGCTCGCGCAGCGCCACCGCCCAGCCCTCGATCCACAGCCGCCACCCCTTGGCCTGCCCGGTCGGGGCGTACCACCGCACGGCCGACCGCAGCCGGCGCAGCGCCGAGGTGCGGCGGCCGAGCAGCTTGCGCAGACGGGCGAGGTCGTCCTCGGCGGCGTAGGTGAACGCGGCGGCGACCAGCCTCTCCTTCGTGGAGAAGTGGTAGAGCACCAGTGCGTTGCTGACACCGAGCGCGGCGGCCACGTCGGCGATCCGCAGCGCCGCCACGCCCCGCGCCGATATCTGCTCGACGGTCGCGCGCAGCAGCTCCTCGCGGCGCTCCGCCACACTCAACCGGACTCTCCCCACGCGCGTCACCCTATACAGGCGCCCCGACGTGCGGCGACGGCCGCTTGCGGCCCCGCCGGCTCAGTCCGTCGTGGCGGTGACCGCGCCCGTGCGCCCGGCGTCGGACAGGTCGCAGGAGTCCTTGAAGCTCTGGCTGGTGAGGTCGAGCGCCGCGTTCATACGGGACCGCAGGTTCTCGACGGCGATCATGGCCGTCAGCTCCACGAACGCGGGCTCTCCGAGCCGGGTCCGCAGCCGCTCGGCGAGGTCGTCGCCGACGGTGGGCGGGGTCGCCGTCACCGCCTCCGCGTACTCCATGACGTCCCTCTCCAGCGGCGTGTAGACCTCGCTCTCCCGCCACACCGGCACGTCATGGAGCTTGCGCCGGTCCATGCCGCGCTCGGCGTTCTCCCAGTAGCCGAAGTCCATGCACCAGGAGCAGCCGATCGAGGCCGCCGAGGCCATCACGGCGAGTGCCTTCAGGTCGGAGTCCAGCCTGTTCCATTTGGCCACGGACTGCTCGAACCGCAGGTCGCCCCAGAGCACGCGCGGGTTGTGGGCGAGCGCCTTGCCGGGGTCGAGGACCTTGCCGTAGGTGCGCCGGGAGTACCACTCCATGACGCGGAGGAGGAGCGTCCGGGGCGGGGTGAGGGATACGCGGGCCATGAGGGCCACCTTCCTGTCCGTCGGTCGTGCCGTTGCGTGCCGGGCGCTCCGGCCGGGGGCGCCCTCACCGGTACGACGGGCCGCGGGAACTCGGATGTGACATCGGGCGTTCGAGTGACGTCGGACGAGACGACAATGAGAGCCTGACCTACTCCACCTGGAGGTACCGTGGCCGGTTTCCGTTTCCCGAGTCCCGGGCCGGGCGTGCCGCGGCCC
This sequence comes from Streptomyces sp. NPDC017225, assembly GCF_044331465.1. Lineage (NCBI taxonomy): Bacteria > Bacillati > Actinomycetota > Actinomycetes > Kitasatosporales > Streptomycetaceae > Streptomyces > Streptomyces sp. NPDC017225. The sequence goes on from NZ_JBIRNE010000007.1 coordinate 330,068, forward strand.
GCGGCCTTCGGCGCGGACCCGAGCGGTGAGCGCATGGCGCGTATCCGCAGATCGCCGCACTTCGGTGACGGTGTCTTCCAGAACCCCGGGGGCCCCGCCCGGACCCGGCCCTCCGGATCGGCCCGCGACTTCGCCAAGATCTACTTCGACCGGGAGGCGAAGCTGCGCCGTGCGCCGCGGGGCACGGTCCCCGTGCACGCCACCACCCTCGCCGACCTCGCCCGCCCGCCCGCCACCGGACTGCGGGTCACCTGGATGGGCCACTCCAGCGTGCTCGCCGAGATCGACGGACAGCGGGTGCTCTTCGACCCCGTGTGGGGCGAGCGCTGCTCCCCGTTCCCCTTCGCCGGCCCCAAGCGGCTGCATCCGGCCCCGGTGCCCCTGGCCGCCCTGGGCCCGGTCGACGTCGTCGTCATCTCCCACGACCACTACGACCACCTGGACATGTCCACGATCGTGGCGCTGGCCGGCACGGACACCCTGTTCGCCGTGCCCCTCGGGGTCGGCGCCCACCTCGAACGCTGGGGCGTCGGCACCGACCGGCTGCGCGAACTGGACTGGCACGAGTCGACGCGCGTCGGCGGCCTCACCCTCACGGCCACCCCGGCCCGGCACTTCTGCGGGCGCGGACTGCGCAGCACCCAGCACACGCTCTGGGCGTCCTGGGTCGTCGCCGGTGAGGAGCACCGCGTCTTCCACAGCGGCGACACCGGCTACTTCGACGGCTTCCGGGACATCGGCGCCGCCCACGGCCCGTTCGACGCCACGATGATCCAGCTCGGGGCGTACGCCGAGTTCTGGCCGGACATCCACATGACTCCCGAGGAGGGCGTACGCGCCCACCTCGACCTCCAGGGAGGCAGCCCGGGCGGTGCCCTGCTGCCGATCCACTGGGGCACCTTCAACCTGGCTCCGCATCCGTGGGCGGAGCCGGGGGAGTGGACGAAGGACGCGGCCGAGGAGGCCGGGCAGGCGGTGGCGTTCCCGCGGCCGGGCGAGCCGTTCGAGCCGGCGGGGGAGCTGCCGGGGGAGGCGTGGTGGCGGGCGGTGTCCGGTCCGGTCGCGCGCTCCTGGCGGCGTCCGCGGATCGCTGAGGGTGTGGTCGAGACGAGCAAGGTTGATCTCGACCGTGCCGGTGAGCGGTGACGTCGGTCGGAGACGAGCTCGGGGTGATGGTCCGGATGCCGGAGCGTCTCCTGGCTGAAGCGCGTGACGGTGCCGTCCGGGTCTTGGACGGGACGACTGGGGAGAAGCGTCAAGCTCCAGCTCGGTGATTCGAACGTTGCCATCCCTGGAAGGTCCGGCTCGGGTTGCCATGCAGCGCTCGGCCGCACTGCTCGGCCGGTGTCGGTGGCGGAGCCCGGGTGCGGCGCGTGTCGGTCCTCGCACCTGAGGAAGGCGCACGCGTCCTGGACGCGGCCGACGGCCGCCACTGTGAGCGCGAGCCACCAGTGGAGCAGCACTTCGTGCCGTTGCCGACGCGGGAGTCCGCGTCGTCGAGCTTCAACCTTCACGTCCGGCAGGCGCCTGAGGAGGGCGCGCTGTCTCCTCAAGTGCCTCGTACCGCCGATCGAGTCCCGGCCGGTGGGCCGCGCCACACGACGCGGCGTCCACGAGCGCGCAGAGCTTCACTACGAGGTTGTCCGCTCCGGTGGCGTTGAGGCGATCCGGTCGGTGGACTCGCGGCTGGGGCGATCCGGAGGAGAACCGGCGGCAGGTGCGGCCGGGGGACGTCGGCAGAGGAACCGGACGATGGCCACGGTCTGCCGCGTGGTGACCATGAACGACGAAGGCCGGGAGCGAGCGCTCGGTACTTCGATGTGGACGGTCGGGAGATCGATGATCCCCACCTGACCGGAGGGCGTGTCCCTTCCCCGCGACGGCAGTCTGTGGATCCGCCCGTCACTCCGGAGCCGGAGCCGGAGCGGGTGTCGCCCGTTCCAGGAACCGTCGCGTTCGACCCGTTGTGGTGGGAGGACCTGAGGGGGTGCACGGCCGTGTTCCTGCCGGGCGACCCCCGCGCTCCGGGCGGATCGCCTTCCACGCCCGGGGTGGGCGGCTGCCGGCCGGTGCTCCTGCCGAAGAGCCCCTGGTGGTCCTGTCGCACGGTCGCGGCGGGCGGGCCTCCCCTCACGGAGCTGCCGGACGTGCGCTCACATCCCGGTGGGCAGGATCAACCGGGAGATCTCGGCGATGACCTCGCCGGCGCGCGGCGTCAGATAGAAGTGGTTGCCCTGGAAGACGCGCAGAGCGAACGTGCCTTCGGTGTGGGCGCGCCAGTCGTCGGCCTCTTCCACCGTGGTCAAGGGGTCGGCGTCTCCCACGAAGGCGTGGATCGGGCACGCGATGCGCGGAGTACCGGCCGGCCGGTAGGTCTCGATGGCCTGGTAGTCGGCGCGTAGGGTCGGCAGGACCAGGCGTCGTGTCTCGGCATCGGCGAAGACGGCCGGGTCGGTGCCGCTGAGCGCCTTGACGGAGGCGATGAGTGCTTCGTCGTCCTGGCGGTGGACCGTCTCGCCGCGGAACCGGGACGGTGCGCGCCGGCCGGAGACGATGATCCCGGCGGGGGACCGGCCCAGTTCCCCCTCCATCAGCCTGGCCACCTCGAAGGCGATCGCGGCCCCCATGCTGTGACCGAAGAGCCAGGTCCGGTCGAGACCGTCCTGCGGGAGCTCGCCGAAGACGCGCGCGGCGAGGGCGTGGATGTCGGTGAGGGGCCGTTCCGTGTGACGGTCCTGGCGCCCCGGATACTGGATGGCGAGGACTTCGGCCTTCCCGGAGAGCGCCCGCGAGACGGGGAAGTAGTAGCTCGCCGCACCGCCCGCGTGCGGGAAGCAGATCATCCTCGGGACCGCCCGGTCCGCCGGGTGGAAATCGCGAAGCCAGTTCGAGGCGCTGTAAGGGGAAGTGACAGACATCAATCAATCCTTGGATCGGTCCGACTGAAGCCTCCGCCTCAGGCCTGTGTCCAACGTTCACGTGCCTGCGGACACTGAGGCAAGCCCTTAACCGCCCCTATGTGTCGGCCCTCCGGGGGTCCATCGCACCCGCACCGCCGAACGATCGACGGAGTCCGCCGAGAGAGTCGCGATGCCGGCGAGCGGGTGGTCGGCACGGTGTGGAAACCGGGGGTCGGGTCGGGTGAATCGGCCGTACACGTTAGGGGCGATCAGGGGTTGGGGTCCCTCATCACCCTCCGTAGCGTTCCCGGCAAGCGCGCGTCGAGGTGATCGACGCCTTTCGACCCGGGGTGGCTTCGTGGGTGACCAGGAAAAGCTTCTTGACTACCTCAAGCGCGCGACCACGGACTTGCGCGCGGCCCGCAGACGCATCGCGGAGATCGAGCACCGTGACCGGGAACCCATCGCCGTCGTCGCGATGGCGTGCCGATATCCGGGCGGCGTGACCTCGCCCGAGGGCCTGTGGAGCCTGGTCGACGGGGGCGTCGACGCGGTGTCGGAGTTCCCGGCCGACCGCGGCTGGGATGTCGAGGACATCTACGACCCGGAACCCGGCAAACCCGGGAAGACAACGGCACGCGAGGGTGGATTCCTCTACGACGCGGGCGACTTCGACGCCGAGCTCTTCGGGATCAGCCCGCGGGAGGCCATCGAACTCGACGCCCAGCAGCGGTTGCTGCTCGAGGTGTCGTGGGAGGTGGTGGAGCGTGCGGGGATCGACCCGACCACGCTGAAGGGCAGCCCGACCGGCGTGTTCGCCGGGGTCATGTATCACGACTACGCGGGAGGCAGTAACGGCGGAAGCCTCGTATCGGGTCGTGTCGCCTACACTCTGGGCCTGGAGGGCCCCGCGGTGACCCTGGACACCGCCTGCTCCTCGTCGTTGGTCGCCGTGCACATGGCGATCCAGTCGCTGCGTTCGGGAGACTGCGCGCTCGCGCTCGCCGGCGGGGTGACAGTGATGTCGACCCCGGAGATGTTCGTCTACTTCAGCGAACAACGCGGCATGGCGACGGACGGCCGCTGCAAGTCCTTCGGCGCGTCCGCCAATGGGATCGGCTGCTCCGAAGGCGTCGGAGTACTGATGCTGGAGAGGCTGTCCGACGCGCGTCGCAACGGTCACCCCGTCCTGGCGGTGGTGCGTGGCACGGCGGTCAATCAGGACGGTGCGAGCAACGGACTCACCGCTCCCAACGGTCCCGCCCAGCAGCGGGTGATCCGTCAGGCCCTGACCAACGCGGGCCTTTCGGCGGCCGAGGTGGACGTGGTCGAGGCACACGGCACGGGAACGACGCTGGGTGACCCGATCGAGGCGCAGGCACTGCTGGCGACGTACGGGCAGGGCCGTGCGGAGTCGTTGTGGCTGGGGTCGATCAAGTCGAACATGGGTCACACGCAGGCTGCGGCCGGCGTGGCGGGAATCATCAAGATGGTGCAGGCGATGCGGCACGACACGATGCCCAGGACGCTGCACGTGGACGAGCCGACGCCCCAGGTGGACTGGCATGCGGGCGATGTCCGGCTGCTGACCGAGGCGCGGGAGTGGCCGCGCGGTGAGCGTCCGCGTCGTGCGGGTGTGTCGTCCTTCGGGATCAGCGGCACCAACGCCCACGTCATCGTCGAGGAGGCGCCAGTGGTCGAGGACGAACCGGTGGAACGCCGGGAGCTGCCGGCCGTTCCGCTGGTGGTGTCCGCCAGGACGCCCGCGGCGCTGCAGGCCCAGCTCGACCGGATGTCCTCCGTCGACGAGGACGCGCTGGACGTGGCGTACTCGGCGGCGACGGGCCGTGCCGCGTTCGAACACCGCGCGGTACTGGTCGGGTCCGAGACCGTGATCGGTTCGGTCACCGAGGGCAAGCTGGCCTTTCTGTTCACCGGCCAGGGCAGTCAATGGGCCGGGATGGGCAGGGAACTGTACGAGACGTTCCCGGTGTTCGCGGACGCCTTCGACGAGGTCTGTGCCCTGCTCGACGTGCGTGAGGTGATGTGGCACGACGAGGAGGCACTCGCCCGCACGGAGTTCACCCAGCCCGCGGTCTTCGCTCTCGAGGTGGCCCTGTTCCGGCTCGTGGAGTCGTGGGGCATCAGGCCGGACCTGCTGGCAGGGCACTCCATCGGAGAACTGGCGGCCGCGCACGTCGGCGGCGTGCTCAGCCTGGAGGACGCGGCACGGCTGGTCACGGCGCGGGGACGGCTGATGCAGGAACTGCCGCCGGGCGGGGCGATGGTGGCGGTACAGGCGGCGGAGGAGGAGGTCGCACCGCACCTCGACGAACGCGTGGGTATCGCGGCCGTCAACACGCCCGACTCCGTGGTCATCTCGGGCGCGGAGGAGGCGGTGTCCGCGGTCGTCGAACTGTTCACCGGGCGCAGGACGAGTCGGCTCAAGGTCTCGCACGCGTTCCACTCGCCCATGATGGACCCGATGCTGGAGGACTTCCGGAAGGTCGCCGAGAGCGTCACGTACCACGAGCCGGCCATCCACCTGACCAAGGATGTGGGATCGGCGGAGCACTGGGTTCGGCACGTGCGGGACACCGTGCGGTTCGCCGACGACGTCCGAAGCCTCCAGGACCAAGGGGTCACGCGGTTCCTGGAGATCGGGCCGGACAGTGTGCTGACGGCGATGGCGGGGCAGACCGTCGACGGCACGCTGGCGGCAACGCTGCGCCGAGACCGGCCCAGTACGGAAAGCCTGTTCACCGGAGTCGGAAGGCTGTTCACCGCCGGAGTCACGGTCGACTGGAACGCCGTGTTCGACGGACGCGGAGCACGGCGGGTCGACCTGCCGACCTATCCCTTCCAGCACAAGCGCTACTGGCGCACGACGCAGAGGAGCCTCGTCTCCGCCGGACTGGAGTCCGTCGAGCATCCGCTGTTGGGCGCGGGAGTCACTCTGCCGGACGACGGCGGAGTGGTCTTCACCGGACGGCTGTCCATGGCCTCCCAGCCCTGGCTCGCGGGCCACGACGCCCTCGGCGCGGTGGTGGTGGCCGGAGAGGTGTTCCTGGAACTGGCCCTGTTCGCCGCCGGGCAGACGGGACGCGGCCGGGTCGAGGAACTCGACGTCCACGCGCCGCTGGTCATGGCGGACACGGAGGACATCGTGACGCTGCGCGTGCTGGCCGACGAGACAGGGGGCATCGGCGTGTACGCGCGCCGCGACGACCACGCGCCCTGGGTGAAGCACGCCACCGGCACGCTGGCCGCCGAGACGGACGAAGCCCCCTGGCCGCGCGACGACGAGACGTACGCCGCGGTGCTCGATGCCGCCACCCGGGCCGCCGGCCTCTCCTCCGACGGCGGGCGGACACTGGCCCACGCGTGGCGCGGAGCGTCGGTACACCTCGACGGGGAAGGACGCCCGGTCCTGTCGGTGGAGTCGGTCGAGACACGCGCGATCTCCACGGACGAGGTGCGGTCGCACACCGGCGGCCGTGAGTCGCTCTTCCACCTCGAATGGGTCACCGCCCCGGCACCCGCCGTCGCCCGGACGGGTACCCATGTGCTCTACGAGCCCCCGCCCCCGGACGAGGCCACGCCGGAGGGCTTCCGTGCGCTCGCCGGCCGGGTGCTCTCGGTCGTCCAGCAGTGGTTGACCGACGAGCAGTCCGCGTCCTCCAGGCTTGTGGTCGTCACGCGCGGCGCGGTCGACGGCAGCGACCTCGGGCACGCGGCCGTGTGGGGCCTGGTGCGTGCGGCTGAATCGGAGCACCCCGGCCGGTTCGTCCTGGTGGATCTGGACGCCGACGCGGAACTGCCCGAGGAGGCGCTGCGCCTCGACGAGCCCGAGATCGCCGTCCGCGACGGCGAGATCCGTGTCGCACGGCTGGCCCGCGTCCCGGCGGAGGGAGGCGGAACCGCGCAGTGGGGCTCGCACGGCACCGTCCTCGTCACCGGCGGACTGAACGGACTCGGTGCCCTGACCGCTCGCCACCTTGCCGCCGTGCACGGCGTGAAGAGCCTCCTGCTGACCAGCCGACGCGGCATGGACACCCCGGGCGCCGTCGAACTGGTGGCGGAACTGACCGGGTCGGGAGCCGAGGTGGAGGTGGCCGCCTGCGACGTCACCGACCGGGACGCCCTGGCGGCGCTGTTGCGCGACCGCCCACTGGCGGCCGTCGTGCACTCGGCCGGTGTGCTGGACGACGCGCTGATCGGGGCACTGACGCCCGAGCGGCTGGACGCGGTCATGCGGCCGAAGGTGGACGCCGCCTGGCATCTGCACGAACTCACCCGCGACCACGGTCTCTCGGCGTTCGTGGTCTTCTCGTCCGTGGCGGGCACACTCGGCGGCGCCGGACAGGGCAACTACGCCGCGGCGAACGCCTGGCTGGACGCCCTCGCCCGGCATCGCGCCGCGCGGGGGCTGCCCGCGCTGACCCTGGGCTGGGGGCCCTGGACCGAGGTCGGCGGCATGGCCGACCGGCTGGACGACGCCGAGCTGCAGCGGTTGCGTCGCTCGGGAATGCCGCCGCTGTCCCCGGACGACGGACTGGCGCTGCTGGACGCCGCGCTGCTGCCCGGGCGACCTCCGGTGATGCTTCCGGTCCGGTTCGACCTGGCGACGATGCGTGGGCAGGCGGAGACAGGAACGCTTTCCGCCGTGTTCGGCGGGCTGGTACGCATTCAGGCCCGCAGGCCCTCGTCAGGCAGGGCGTCGTGGGAGCGGCTGGCCGGACTGGACGAGGCGGAACGCAAGAAGTTCCTGCTGGAGCTGGTACGCGGCCACGTCGCCCAAGTCCTCGGACACGGCGGTGCCGACGAGGTGGAACCGCACCGCGCGCTGAACGAGCTCGGCCTCACCTCGCTGGGAGCGGTGGAACTGCGCAACGCCCTCAACGCGGACAGCGGGCTGTCACTGCCCCCGACCCTGGCCTACGACCACCCGACCTGTCTCGCTGTCGCCGAGCTCCTGTACGAGGGGCTGCGGCCGGGCGAGACCGATCCGGCGGCACCGCTGCTGGCCGAACTGAACCGGCTGGAGACCGCCGTGGCCGAACTCGCGTCGGACGACGAGGCCCACGCCAAGGTCACCGCCCGGCTCGAGGCAGTGTCGCGGCGGGCCAGGGACGCCCGGAGTGGGGCGGGCGAGCCGGTCGCCGACCTGGTGCCCGACTCGGACGACGAGCTGTTCGAGGTGCTGAACAAGGAACTGGGACTGTCCTGACGGGCCCTCGCCTCTGTTTGTGGACTTACACGGATGGGTTGATGACGATGTCGAAGGACTCCAACGACGACCGGCTTCGCGAGTATCTGCGGCTTGCCACCGGTGAGTTGCAGCAGACTCGGCGCCGTCTGCGCGAGGTGGAGGACCGGGAGCGGGAGCCGATCGCGATCGTGGGGATCGCATGCCGTTTCCCTGGCGGCGCGACCTCTCCGGAGGGCCTGTGGGACCTGGTCGCCGAAGGCCGCGACACGGTGGGTGAGTTCCCCACCGACCGGGGCTGGGACCTGGACGGGCTGTACGACCCGGACGGGGCCGGCGAGAACACCAGCTACGTCAGGCGGGGCAGCTTCCTGGACGACGCGGGTGACTTCGATCCGGAGTTCTTCGGCATCAGCCCGATCGAGGCGTCGGTGATGGATCCGCAGCAGCGGCTGCTGTTGGAGACCTCCTGGGAGGCGGTGGAGCGTGCGGGTATCGACCCGGCGACTCTGAAGGGCAGCGCGACGGGCGTGTACGCCGGACTCGTCTACCACGACTATCCGAGCAGCACGGTGACCGGAGCGCTGGTCTCCGGCCGGGTTGCCTACACCCTGGGCCTTGAGGGGCCCGCGGTGACGGTCGACACCGCCTGCTCGTCCTCGCTCGTCGCACTGGACCTGGCAGTCAAGGCGCTGCGGTCGGGCGAATGCTCCCTCGCACTCGCCGGCGGGGTGACAGTCATGTCGTCACCGGTCACGTTCGTGGAGTTCAGCAGGCAGCGGGGCCTGTCGGTGGACGGGCGGTGCAAGGCGTTCGCCGCGGCGGCCGACGGCACCGGCTGGGGCGAGGGTGTGGGCGTACTGGTGCTGGAACGCCTGTCGGAAGCCCGGCGCAATGGCCACCGTGTGCTGGCGGTGGTGCGGGGCACGGCCACCAACCAGGACGGCGCGAGCAACGGCATCACCGCTCCGAACGGACCGTCCCAGCGCCGTGTGATCCACCAGGCACTGGCGAACGCCGGCCTGTCGGCATCCGACGTGGACGTCGTGGAGGCCCACGGCACGGGAACGACGCTGGGTGACCCGATCGAGGCGCAGGCGCTGCTGGCCACGTACGGCCGGGACCGCCCCGAGGACCGCCCGTTGTGGCTGGGATCGGTGAAGTCGAACATCGGCCACACGCAGGCGGCCGCGGGTGTCGCGGGCATCATCAAGATGGTCCAGGCGATGCGGCACGGTGTGATGCCGAAGACGCTGCATGTGGACGAGCCGACTCCGCAGGTGGACTGGGAGGCGGGGAACGTCCGACTGCTCACCGAGGCCCGTTCCTGGCCGGGGGGCGAAGGGCCGCGCCGCGCCGCCGTGTCCTCGTTCGGGGCCAGCGGGACGAATGCTCATGTGATCGTGGAGGAGGCGCCCTTGGTGGAGGTGGTGCCTGTGCGGCGGCGTGAGTTGCCGGCTGTGCCCATGGTGGTGTCGGCCAGGTCGCGTGAGGCGTTGCGGGTTCGGATCGATCAGCTCGCCTCCGTGGAGGGGGACGAGTTGGATGTGGCGTTTTCCGCTGTCGTGGGTCGGGCGGCTTTCGAGCATCGGGCGGTGGTGGTCGGGTCGGAGACCGTGGTCGGTTCTGTCGCGGAGGGCAAGTTGGCGTTCTTGTTCGCTGGGCAGGGCAGTCAGCGTGTGGGGATGGGCCGGGAGTTGTATGAGGTGTTTCCGGTGTTCGCGGAGGC